>JAKDLG010000039.1 GCA_030452985.1 Humibacillus sp. | reverse complement strand
GACGCCGTCGAGCTCGTGGCGACCGGGGCGGGGCTCATCATGGAGACCGAGCGCCTACGCGCCTCCGCCGCCAGCGACCTCGAGCAGGCGCGAGTACTGGCGCAGCGGCTGCTGGTCGCCTCGGACGAGCCACGATCGGTCCTGCGCACGACGCTCGTGAACGGTCCGTTGGCCGAGCTCGAATGCGTCGCGCAGGCACTGGCAGAGGGAACGCCCGTTGCAGATGTGGTGGCACGGTTGACCGCTGTGGCCGCTGATGTACGCGCCATCTCGCACGGGGTCCTCTCCGCGTCGCTGGCGACCGGCGGACTGCGCGCCGCGCTGGGTGGCCACCTGGTGCCGGATCGTCGGTACGCTCCGGTCATCGAGATGACCACCTATCTGGCAGTGCAGGCCGACCCCGCCGCGACCGTGGAGGAGGCGATGGGGCACGACGGTCCGTGCCTGGTCATCCACACCGGCCCGGCGCCTACGGCTGACGTGCGTGATCGAGTGGCTGCGCTCGGCGGCACGGTGTCCAGCCAGGACCGTGGCTGGGTCATCCGCCTTCCCATCGAGGCCGGACCGGCTCAGCCATGACGACCACGACACTGCTGGCCTGGTCTCACGACGCACCTGAGCCGACACCGACTGTGTGTGCGCGCGTCGAGGAGCACGGCGGTCGGTTCCCGCACCGGCCCGGGCTGGCCTTGTTCACCGGCACAGCGGATGCCGTGGCAGCGGCCATCGTCTGGCAGCAGGCCGAGCAGGACCAGCCCGCAACGTCGCTCGCGCTCCACGTCGCCGAACTGACCTACCGGGCCGATGCCCCGGAACCCGCTTCCGTCGGCCTGGTTCGCGAGCTCGCAGGGCGGGGACACCCGGGCGACATCCTCGCCACCGAGATCGTCCGGATGCTCCTGCCCACGCCGACCCCGGCCCACTGGTCCGACGAGCTGGCCACCTCGATCGGTGAGCCGGCTCAGCTGGTGCATGCCCTCAGGTGGCCACGGAACGTCGATGCCGCGCCCATCACGGTCGTCGTCGCGGAAGACGTTGCCTTGATCCGTGCCGGACTGCTCAGCCTTCTGCGCGACGACGGTTTCGGCGTCGTGGGTGAGGCCGGTGACTACGACTCGGTACTGGCCACCGTGCGGGCCACACGACCGCGCCTGCTCATCACCGACGTTCGGATGCCGCCGGAGCAGGGCGATGAGGGGCTGCGCGCGGCGTCGTTGCTGCGTACCGAGCAACCGGGGCTGGCCGTGCTCGTGCTCAGCCAGTCGGTTCAGGCCGGCGCCGCCGCCGACCTGCTCACCGAACAGACCTCGGGCCTGGGGTACCTGCTCAAGGAACGGGTCACCGCGCTGGACGAGTTTCTCGATGCCGCCCGCGCGGTGGCCGCCGGTCGAACGGTCATCGACCCGCTCATCACCGATGAGCTGCTGGCCCGACACCGCAACCGCGACCAGCTCGCGGCCCTCGCCGAGCGGGAACGGTCTGTTCTCGAGCTGATGGCCCAGGGGCTGTCGAACGGCGCGATTGCCGACCGGCTCACCCTGTCGGCGCGAACCGTGGAGTCCCACGTGCGCTCCATCATGACCAAGCTCGACCTCTGGGAGGACCCCGCCGGCAATCGACGTGTCCAGGCGGTCATCCGCTGGCTCGACCAGTCGTGAACCGCGTCAACCACTCCGGTGACCAGGACACCTGGTCGCCTACGCTGGTGAACCGGACACCTTGATCCGTTCGTCACAGACTCCCGGCAACGCGCCACAGCTCGGTGGATTGAATGGATGATGAAGGAGTGACAGCTTCTCCCGATGAGCGCTTCCCTGAGGTTGACCCGTCGACCCCCGAGTCCCGGTGGGCTGATCTCGACGGCCCGGTCCACTACGTCGACTACGGGGGGCCTGGAAGCGGGCCAACGCTCCTGCTCGTCCACGGTCTGGGTGGATCCCTGCTCAACTGGGCGGCGATAGCGCCCACCTTGGCGCAGACGTGCCAGGTCCTGGCGCTCGACCTCGTCGGCTTCGGACGCACCCAGCCCTTCGGGCGATCCCCGCGGATCAGGGACAACCGCGACCTGCTCGCCCGCTTCGTCGACGAGGTCATCGGCCACCCGGTCATCGTCGTGGGGAACTCGATGGGTGGGCTCCTCAGCATGCTCCTCGCTGACCGACGCCCCGACCTCGTATCGGGGCTGGTGCTCGTCGATCCCGCCGTTCCGGTGGGCCCCACGGCGCGACCGGACCCGGCCGTCTCGCTCATGTTCGGAGCGTACGCGGTGCCGGCCGTGGCTCGGGTCTTCATGTCTCGTCGTCGTAGCCTGATGTCGGCCGAGGCTCAGGCCATGGCGGTGCTGCGGCTTTGCTGCGTCGACACCAAACGGGTGCCGCTGCAGGTACTGCAACAGCACCTGCAGCTCGCGCACGAGCGTGAGGGGTACTCGAACGTCGACGCCGAGCTCGTCGTGGCCGGGCGCTCCCTCGTGTTCGTCCTCGCCCGACGACGGTGGCTCTACGCGCTCATGGGCCGGATCAGTGTGCCCGTGCTGCTGATCCACGGCTCGAAGGACCGGCTCGTGCCGATCGCAGCGGCGAGGTCGGTGGCCCAGAGCAACCCGTGGTGGCGGTTCGAGGTCGCCGAGGACGTGGGTCACGTGCCACAGCTCGAGGCGCCGGAGTGGACGGTCGCGCGGATCCAGGACTGGCTGGCCGCCGAGGGCTCGATCGCGGTGATCGGTGCTCGTCAGTAACGACGTGACCTGACCTAGGACGTCGGGGAGGGCGCGGGCACCCTTGGGGCCGCGTAGAGGTGGTCAATCTCAGCGGCATATCGCTCGGTGACGACCGCACGCTTCACCTTCAGAGTCGGAGTGAGCACGCCACTCTCGACCGTGAAGTCCTCCGGGAGTACGGCGAACCGCTTGATCCCCTCGGCCTGCGACACCGCCTTGTTGGCGTCGTCGACGGCTGCCTGCAGCTCGGCCAGCAGGTCCGGGTTCTCGAGGAGGTCCTCGACGACCACCGCCCCGGTATGGCCGCGATCGGCCAGCCACTGCGGCAGCACCTCGACATCGATGGTGACCAGCGCTGCGACATAGGGCCGGCGGTCGCCGACCACCAGGGACTGACTGACCAGCCAGTGCGCCCGGAGCCGATCCTCGAGCACCGCTGGCGCGACGTTCTTACCGCCGGCCGTCACGATGAGGTCCTTCTTGCGGCCAGTCACCGTGAGGTAGCCGTCGTCGTCGAGCGAACCGATGTCGCCGCTGCGGAACCAACCGTCGTCATCGAAGGCCTCTCTGGTGGCCTCCTCGTTGTGCCAGTAGCTCGCGAACACGACGCCGCCCTTGAGCAGCACCTCGCCGTCATCGGCGATCCGCACCGAGCAGCCCGGGAGCGGCCTCCCGACCGTGCCGATGCGTTGCTGCCCCGGAACGTTGAGGGTGACCCCGGCGCACGTCTCGGTCAGGCCGTACCCCTCGAGCGGGTTGATCCCCACGCCACGGAAGAAGTGACCCAGCCGCGCCCCCAGCGGCGCCCCACCGCTGACGATGTAGTCGACCCGACCGCCGATGGCGGCCCGGAGCTTGCGGTAGACCAGGCGGTCGAACACCTGGTGCCGCAGTCGCAGCAGCAGGGTCGGCCCGCCGCGGTCGATGGACTCGCTGTAAGCCGTGGCGGTGGCCTCGGCCAGACCGAAGATCCAGCCCTTCTTCTCGGATGCGGCCCGGTGCTTCGCCGTGTTGTAGATCTTCTCGAAGATGTACGGCACGGCGAGGATGACTGACGGCTTGAAGTCGACGAGGAGGGACGCGGCCCGCTTGGCGTCGTCGCTGTGGTCCAGGCGCACCCGGCTGTGCACGGCGGTCAGCTGGATCGACCGGGCCAGGATGTGCGCGACAGGGATGAAGAGCAGGGTCGTGGTGCGGTCGTTGAACACCAGCTCACTGACGTTCTTGGCTGCCACGACATTGTGAATCTGGCACAGCAGGTTGGCGTGGGTGATGGCACAGCCCTTGGGGCGCCCGGTCGTGCCGGAGGTATAGATGATCGTCGCCAGGGAGTCACTCGTGCGTGAGGTTCTGCGAGCCTCCACCTCCGCCCTGTCGATGACGTCGCCATACCTTGCGAGCTCGTCGAGGCGCTGGGTGTCGACGGCCGGGGGGTTGGTGTCGACGGCGTCCAGGGTCCACACGGCCCGCAGGTCGGTCAGCGGCGCACGAACCGACGCGACGATCGCTGCGGTGTCGGCGTTGGCGACGAACACGCCGACCGCGCCGGAGTCGTGCAGGATCCACTCGACCTGCTCGGCCGACGACGTCTCGTAGATCGGCACCGTGACGCCGCCGGCGGTCAAGATCGCGAAGTCACACACCATCCACTCGAAGCTGGTTCCCGCCATGATCGCGACCCGGTCACCGGGCGCGAGGCCCCAGCCCATCAGACCGGCTGCGACATCAGCGACCTGCGCTGCGAACTCGGAATGGGTGACGGGCACCCGGCCGTGAGCGACTCGACGCGAGTAGCGAACCTCCGACCCGTGGTCACGGGCGTTGGCGAACACGTCGTCCGTGAGGAGGTCGTCCGGGGCGGGGACGTAGCGGGCCGGTTCAGTGGTTTCACGCATGACGCACCTCAGAGCGGGTCGACGGGGGAGTGAGGGAGATGAGCTCGGCGATCGACGCCTCGATGCCGTCGGAGAGGACGTGCAGGTCGGGAACCGAGTCGTGGTCACCCGTGACGCCCCAAGCCAACCCGCCGGCATAAGAAGCGATCCCGACGGTGATGCGCAGTTCGGCGCCGAGAGGGATGTAGGGAATCAGGTCGGTCATGCGCCGCCCCAACAGGTAGAGCGGCACCTGTGGGCCGGGGACGTTCGTGGTCACGGTGCTGAAGACCCGTTGCGGGCTGTGTGCCCACGCCCTGACGCCGAGGCCGTAGAGGCCCGCGGGCAGCAGGTCGGCGGCGCTGAGGAGGGCGTCCACGCCCATGGCCGTGCCGCCGGTCTTGAGGGTATGCAGCTGCGCGGAGACTGCGTGGAGACGTTCGAGCGGATTCGACTGTCCCACCGGCAGGTCCGCGAACACGGCCGATACCCGGTTACCGAGAGCGCCGCGCTCGTCGGTGTCACGGGTCGACACCGGGACCATGGTGCGTACCGTGCGCCCGTCGACGGACTGGCCGCGGGACAACAGGAGGGCGCGGAACCCGCCCGCGACGGCCGCGAGCACCACGTCGTTCACGGTCCCGCCGTGACAGTTCTTCACGGCTTTGACCTCGTCGAGGCTTGCACGCACCCAGCGCCAGTCGCGGCTCGGGCCGAGCGAGCCGTTGAGCCCGAACTCGAGATGGGCCATCTGCTCGCCGAAGCGAGCCATGCCGACCAGTTCGGCCAGGCTCTCGGGAATGGCCTTCGGATGTAAGGCCCGACCGAGCCCCTGCACGGCCCGCACCGGACTCGAACCGATCTCGACGAGGGCGTCCGTGACCAGACGGGCTACAGACGGCTCGGGGCCGGGAGCCCACGGCTCGGGTGGCACCTGGCGCGCGGGCGGTTCTGGACTGGTCGTCAGCAGCACGCTGATGATGTCAGCGCCAGAGACGCCGTCGATCATCGCATGATGGTTGGTGTTGACGAGGGCAAAGCGACCGCCGTCAAGGCCGGTGACGAGCCACGTGTGCCACAAGGGCCGCTCAAGGTCGATCGGCTGCGAGATCAGGGCGACCGCCAACGTCCGCAACGCCTCGTCGGTGCCCGGCGAGGGCAGCTGCCGGTGGCCGACGTGGTCGCGTAGCCGGAACCCCCCGTCCTCGACCCACACCGGGAGCGCCAGGTCGAGCGGGACTCGGCGCACGCGCTGGCGGTAGCGCGGGAACGCAGGCAGCAAGACCTCGACGGCCGCGCAGAGCTCGTCGTAGGTGGGCGCGGCGCCTTCGAAGATGAGCACCGATCCGACGTTGAGCTGCTGAACCGGCCGTTCGAGGTGCAGGAAGGAGACGTCGAGGGGGCTCAGGCGCTGCATGGTCCCAGACTGGCCCGGAACGGGTCAGAGATCACGGGGCCTTTGGTCCTGACTCGGTTTCAGAACAGACGTAAGGCTCGGAGCCGGACCTCGACAGTCCCCGTTCCTGTGTCGCGAGCCCACGGCCCGATCGTGCTTGGTGTGGCTGCGTCAACGTTCGGCGGCTCAGTGACCCTACGTCACGCGTCGTCAGAGGGGACCATTTCCGCGATACCCAGTACAACTTCCTAAGTGGTTGGTTCACTCCGGTTATCACTCGAACCTGAACACAAACTGTGGGGTCACCATGCAATCGCGCTTCCGGCGACAGCTCGCCATGTTCTTGGGCCTGGCGCTGGCTCTGGGCATGTCTCAGCTCGCTCCCGCCACTCAGGCCTCGGCCGCCGGCCAGGACACGATGGTGTCGGAGGTGCCGACCGCCTGGACCCCAGCCTTCAACGACGGTTCGGTGTTGGGGGTCGTTCAGACCGGTAGCACCATGGTGGCCGTCGGTGACTTCACCAGCGTCACGCCCCGCGGGAGCTCGGCCGTCACGCGCCGGAGTGCCGTCGCCTTCAACGCCACCACCGGCGCGCTCGTGAGCGGGTTCGACCCCTCCTTCAACGGAGAGGTCAAGGACGTCATCGCGGGACCCACGGAGGGAACCGTCTACCTGGTCGGCGGCTTCAGCCAGGTGAACGGCACGCCCACACAGAAGGTCGCGCTCGTCAAGGTCAGTGACGGGTCGCTCGTCTCCTCCTTCAAGGCCCCCGCGATCAATGGCGCCGTCAACTCCCTCGCACGCGTCGGCAACCGGCTCTACCTCGGGGGCTTCTTCACCAAAGTCGCCAACACGCCTCACGCCGGCCTCGCTTCCCTCAACGCGAGTACCGGGTCCCTCGACTCCTTCATGGGCAACAACGTGTCCGAGAGACACAACTCCGGTAGTGCGAAGGGGGCCGTCGGCGTCAAGAACGTCGAAGCCACGCCCGACGGTTCCCGCCTGGTGGCCATCGGCAACTTCAAGAAGGTCGACGGCCTGATGCGCGACCAGGTTGTCGTGCTGGACCTGACCGGGTCGACGTCTGACGTGCAGGGTGACTGGCGTACCCGTCGCTACGAACCAGCCTGCTTCAGCTGGGCGTTCGACAGCTACGTGCGCGGCCTCAGCGTTTCTCCTGACGGTTCCTACTTCGTGATCACCGCCACCGGAGGGCAGAACAACGGCTCGCTGTGCGACGCCGCGGCCCGTTTCGAGTTCTCGGCCACCGGTGACAACGTGCAGCCGACGTGGATCGACTATGCCGGCGGCGACACGCTGTGGGGCGTCGAGGTGACCGAGCACGCCGTCTACGTCGGGGGTCACAACCGCTGGATGAACAACAGCTCGGGCAGCGACTACGCGGGACAGGGTGCGGTGCCGCGTCCGGGGCTCGCGGCCCTCGACCCCAAGACCGGGATGCCGCTCGCCTGGAACCCCGGCCGCAACCCGCGCGGCGTGGCGGTGTTCGTGCTGTACGCGACCCCGGCGGGGCTCTGGATGGGCAGCAACACCGACTGGGTGGGCAACCGTGCGTTCAAGCGTCCGAAGCTCGCCTTCTTCCCACTGGCCGGAGGTAGCGCCAAGGCCTCGGACGCCATCTCGTCCCTTCCCGGCACCGCCTACGTGGGAGGCTCGACCGCGCGGTCCGATGGCAACATCCTCTATCGCGTGAACGCCGGCGGGGGTACAGCCGGCTCCGTCGACGCCGGTCCCGACTGGCAGGCCGACGACCAGACCGCCAGCCCGTACCGCAACACCGGTAGCAACGTGTCGGGATACGACCCGGGCGCGACCTCCGACGGAACGGTCCCCGCCTCAACCCCCAACGCCGTGTTCGACAGCGAGCGGTGGTCGCCCTCCGACGATCCGGCCATGAAGTGGGCCTTCGACGCCCCGACCGGTGCCCCCCTCCAGGTGCGTCTGTTCTTCGCCAACCGGTACGCAGGAACGTCGGGTACCGGCCAGCGAGTGTTCGACGTCTCGATCGACGGCGTCAAAAAGCTGGACGGTTTCGACATCGTCGCCACTGCTGGGGACCAGCGAGGCACGATGCAGGCCGTCGACCTCGTCAGTGACGGAACGGTCAACATCGACTTCGCGCACGTCACGGAGAACCCGTTGGTCAACGCCATCGAGATCGTGCGCACCGACCAGGCGCCGCCGACCTCCGGGGCCAACGGGATGCAGTCGGTCGAGCTGCGTACCGACGGTGCTCAGCCGGCCCGACCCGTCTCCGACCAGGGCGTCGACTGGACCAGTGTTCGCGGGACGTTCTACGCCGGGGGCAAGCTGTGGTACGGCACGAACGCCGGCACCTTCAACTCCCGGACCCTCACCGGTGGGACGCTGGGGCCGGTCGTCAAGATCGACCCCTACAACGACCCCGCCTGGGCCGGCATCGGCACCGGAAGTGGCTCGAGCGTCTACGACGGCCGGCAGGTGGAGCTCTACAACCAGCTGTCTGGCGTCACGGCCATGGCCTACGCCGACGGGCGGCTGTACTACGTCCGTTCCGGCGACTCCAACCTCTACTGGCGCTGGTTCAGCACCGACAGCGGGATCATCGGTTCGCAGTACTTCACTGCGAACGGCGGTCGCAGCTGGAACGGGACGTACGGGATGTTCGTCGCCGACGCGACCCTCTACTTCGTCCAGGCGGATGGCACGCTCAACAAGGTGGCCCTTCCGAACGGCATCCCCAGCGGCAGCTCCACGCTCGTTGACGGACCGTCGTTGTCCGGTACCAACTGGCGAGCTCGAGCGGTTTTCCTCGCGCCGTCGTCGACACCGCCGGCCAACCAGATGCCGACCGCATCGTTCACCAGTTCGTGCGTCGACCTGGTGTGCACGTTCGACGGGGCGGCGTCGAGCGACCCGGACGGGTCCATCGCGAGCTACGCGTGGACGTTCCCATCGGGTTCCGACGCCGGCCAATCCGCGACGCACACGTTCGCCGGCCCGGGCACCTACGACGTCCGGCTCACCGTGACGGACAACCAGGGCGGCCAGGCCTCGACCACCAGACGAATCACCGTCGAGCAGGCCACGCAGCCGTCGAACGACATCACGTTCGTGGACGCAGCCGTGGCCAACGGGCAGGGGAACAGTCAGCAGGTGACGGTGCCCTCATCGGTCCGGCCCGGAGACACTCTGGTTCTGACCGGGACGGTCAACACCACCGCCGACGCCACGGACCCGGCCGGGTGGACCCGTCAGGACGATGTGCTCAACTCCAGCATGTCCAGCTATGTGTGGACGCGCACCGCCACCGGATCGGATGCCGGCTCCGCGGTGGTCGTCCCGATCAGTAAGCGTTCCAAGATGTCGCTGACGCTGACTGCTTATCGGGGTGTGGGTACGGTGGGCGCCGTCGCGAAGACCATCGACTCCGGGACCTCGTCCCATGTCACACCGACGGTGACCGTACCCGGTGGATCCTGGGTCGTCTGGGTGTGGAACGACAAGTCCGCAGACACCTCGAAGTGGACCCCGGCCGATGGCGTCACCGTGCGTGACGAGATCTTCTTCACGGGTACCGGAAGGGTGTCCTCGCTCGTCGGGGACACCAACGGACCACAGACTGGTGTCGTCGACGGGGCAGTTGCCACGACGGACGTCACCAGCGGTCGCGGCGTGAACTGGTCGATCGTGCTGGAACCGAGGGAAGGATGACGCCACGTGCCGTAAGCACCATGACGTCCGGGCTGTCCATCGGCGCCGCGCTCGCCGTCGTCCTGGGCGGGTGCAGCATTACCTCCTCAACGCGGCCACCGGTCGCCGTGACCGGATCGACAGGCGCGGCGACCGGACCGGGCAACGCGACGGAGTCTCTACCTGTGAGTGGCTCGCCGGAGCCGAAGGATGACACGACGACGACCGGTCCAGGTGCCGCGACCGGGTCGGCGTCCGTGAGCAGCCCTCCAAAGTCGAACGGCGACACTGACGCGTCCGCTCGACCGAGGGAAGGCGGCCTTCAGGATGCCGTTCTCTCACGGACTGAGGGCGACCCGACCGGGGCCTGCGTCAAGGTCGGGGTACGGCGGGACCTGCGGTCGGGCGGGATCCTCGGTGGTCCGTTCGACACCGCCCGAGCGGACTGGAGCAACAACCAACCGGACACCGCGACCACCAGTCTGAGGTTGTACTGGGTTCCGCTCCATGCCGAGAAGATGCCCGGGGTCGACGTCACCGCTGTGCACGCCAAGAGCGGTACGACCGTGAAGGTGTTCAAGGACTCAGCAGCCGAGGCAGCTGAGTGGAGCTACTACGACACGAACATTCGCTTGCCGAAGGCAGGAACCTGGCGGTTGAACGTCAGCGCTGGGCCCGACAAGGGCTGTTTCGAGGTCTCCTTGGGCGCGTGACCGGCAGATCCTCGGCTCTACCGAACCACTGCGCCATCGACGCGCGCAGCAGCGCACTCAGACGCTGCTCCCCGACGGGTTCGCTCTACCCGTCTCGTCCGCCGCATCAGTCGAGTGACGGATGCGCGGCCGAACGGCGATCTGTCACGGTGGCCACATGAGCGATCACATCTACACGACCACGCTGCTCTGGAGCGGCTCCACCGGCGAGGGCCTGCGGGCCTACACCCGTACCCACCGGGCCACCGCCCCGCCGGCGACAGCGCCGGTCGAGCTGAGTGCGGACCCGCGCTTTCGCGGTGACGGCGACCTCCTCAACCCCGAGCAGCTGCTCGTCATGGCGGCCAGCTCGTGCCAGCTGCTGGCCTTCCTGGCCGTGGCCACCCGTGACCACGTCGACGTGGTGCACTACGAGGATGCGGCTGTCGGCACCATGAGCGATGGCGAGGGTCCGATGAGCATCGAGACCATCCGCCTCACGCCGACGATTCAGGTCGCGGCCGGCACCGACCACGAGCTCGTGGCCCGGCGGGTGCACGAGGGGCACGAGGGGTGCTTCATCGCCAACTCGCTCAAGACCGAGGTGACGGTCGAGGCGACCGTGGTCGACGTCCAGCCCTGACCTGAGCCCCGAGCGGAACCCAGAACTCAGCGAACGGTGCCCTCGGGCCGCGGCTGCCAGGGCCACCTACCCGACACCTCGAGCTCGAGCGTGAAGCTGAGGAAGGTGCGAATGAGCACGATGGCGGCGAGCACTGCGACGCTGGACAGGGTGGGGTCGGTGGCGACGGTTCGCACGATGTCGGCGGCCACGAGCAGCTCCAGACCGAGCAGGATCGAGCGGCCGAGCCCCCTGCGGAAGCCGACGTAGACCTCCGGCTCGTGTCGCATCAGCCGGGTGAGGGCCTGCACGGCCACGATGATGCTGCCGACGAGCACGACGAGCACCCCGGCGGCTTCGATCACCTCACCGGCGACCTGGACCAGCTCGTCGAAGTTCACGGCACGCTCCTCCTGACGACAAACGGTCTACCGAAGCTGCGCGAGGTGTCACCACGAGCGGCCACGACGGTCTACGTCACGAACGCCAGTAGTGGTTCGCCGCCGCGATCGTCTGGAACTCGACGGCCACCACGTGCCCAGCCGCGATCAGGCTGTCGGGCGTGGTGGCGTAGTTGGGGCGTCCACCGCCCAGAACGTCGAGGTCGGGCTGGATGTTGTGGATCGTGTGCCGGGCGATGGCGAACGCCAGCGCCCGACCCTCTTCGGGGGTCGCGGTGATGAGGGTTCCCCCGGGAACCATGGTGAGCTCGGAATCGGGAACGCGGTTCATGGTTTCTCCTCGGTGGCTGAACTGGATGTCGCCGCCTCGACTCGGGCGGGACGGCTCCTGCCGACGGTAGGCCCGCTACACCTTCACACGGTATCGGTCGGATGACTGCACCACCGGCAAAGTCACCGTTCTGGCGGTTGGGCCCCGGCTGGGCAGCGGCGGGGCCTGGCTGGTCGCAGTCGGTACGCCGTCACCGCCGGCGCTTTAGCATCGAAAGAGGGGCCTGAACGAGCGATCATCCGCGCTGGTCATCGTCGGAGGTGTGTTGATGCACAGACTCGAGCCGGATGAGCTGCTGTTCGGACGCGACACCGACCTCTTTCCGATCGCGGCCTGGCTGCGCGGCGTCGGCGAGGCGGGAACGGCGGCGCTGGTCACCGGCCCGGCCGGCATCGGCAAGACGTCGTTGTTGCGGCACGCGTGGGAGCAGGCGCTCGACCAGGGCATGCTGACCGCGTCGGCCACGGGCGTGCAGTCGGAGACCATGCTTCCGTTCGCGGGTCTGCACCAGCTGCTCCATCCGGTCAAGACCCGCATCGAGCAGCTGTGGCCCGCTCAGCGCTCGGTGCTCCGAACGGTGTTCGGTCAGGTGAGCGGTCAACCGGCAGAACCGTACCTCGTCGCTCTGGCCGTTCTCGAGCTGTTGACAGAGGTCGCGGCCGAGGCGCCCTTGCTCGTCGTCGTCGACGATGCGCAGTGGATAGACAGCGCCACCGTCCACGTGCTCTCGTTCGTGGCGCGTCGCATCGAGGCCGACCAGATCGTCCAGCTCGTCAGCCTTCGAGACGGCTACGCCTCGCCGCTCTCCGAGCTGGGGCTACCGCGAATCCAGCTGCAGCCGCTCGACGTCGAAGCTGCGGCCGCGGTGCTCGCCCAACGGCATCCGCACCTCGTCGACACCGTTCGCCGCCGCGTGCTCGATACTGCCGCCGGCAACCCACTTGCTCTCGTCGAGCTACCCGGGGGTGTCAGTGAGGGCGACGGCAGAGCCGGCAACGCCGACGCGCGGTCGACCCGCTGGGCCACGAGCTCGATGAGCGAACCGCCGCTCACGGCTCGGCTCGAACGCAGCTTCGCGGCCCGCCTTCCTGACTTGACGGCCATCACCCGAACGGCACTCGTCACGGCCGCGGCGTCTGACGGGCTCGACCTCGACGAGATCGTTGCCGCTACGGCGCGCCAGGCGCCCGACGAGATCGTGACGTCAGCGGTCTTCTCACCTGCCGTCGCGGCGGGACTGGTTGACATGCGCGGCACGCAGGTGCGGTTCCACCACCCCCTCGTGCGCTCGGCGATCTACCAGTCCTCCGACGCCGACGCACGACGGCAGGCTCACGCGGCCCTGGGGGCGGTGCTCGCCACTGCGCCCGAACGGCAGGTCTGGCACCTGGCCTCGGCGGCCGGGCGACCCGACGAGGCGGTGGCGGCCCAGCTGGAGGCGCTGGCCCGGTCTACCGACCTGCACGGCTCCAGGGCACTGAGCGCGACCACGTGGGAGCGGGCGGCCGCCCTCAGCCCCGACCGAAGACGCGAGGGCGACCGGCTGCTCCACGCCGCCGAGCTGCGGGTGGATCTCGACGAGTCGGTGAGAGCCGCAGAGCTGCTCGCTCGGGCCGAACCGCTGGTCGACGGCCTTCGAGCCGAGGCTCGCGTTGCCCTCATGCGTGACACCCTCCAACCTCCGACCCCCGGAGACCCCGGGCGCATCCATTCCCTGTCCGCCCTCGCCGTGCGTCTGATCGCCGACGGGGCCACCGACCTCGCGGTGCGTGTGCTGCTGGCCGCTGCCAGTCACGCCTGGTCGAGTGATCCCGGCCAACGGGCACGTGACGAGCTGGTCGCCGTGGCCGAGTCGTTGCCGCTGCCTCGTGACGACGCTCGCCGTCTCTCGATCGTCGGCTACGCCGACCCCAGCCGGCACGGCCCGATGATCGTCGACCGGGTGCGGCGCCTGCCCCCCGACGAGCTCGACCCGGCATCCGCAGAGCTCGCTGTCTCGGTGTTCCTCGTCGGTGCGGACGCCGGTGTGTCGGCCCTACAGGCCCGCGTCGTCGACGCCCTCCGGGCCCGCGGCCACCTGACGGCACTGCCACGCGTGCTCACCGTGCACTCGTGGACGGCCATCGCCCTGGGCGACTGGCAGACCGCCGTACCGGCCCTCGACGAGGCGGTCCGCCTGTCCGACGAGAGCCGGCAACCGCTGTGGCGCGCGGCCGCGATGACGGGGCAGGCCATGATCGCCGGGCTACGCGGTGACGCTGAGAGCGAGCAGCGGCTGACCGAACAGGCCGAGCGGCTCGCCCTCCCGCTGCGCGCGAACCCGGTGCTGAGCGGCATCCAGTACGTGCGCGGAGTCAGCGCCATCGGCCGTGGTCTCCACGACGAGGCCCACGCCCACCTTCGTCGCCTGTTCGATGCTGCCGACCCGTCCTTCCACCCTGTGCAGGGCGTGTGGGGGCTGGGTGACCTTGTGGAGGCCGGCGCCCGGTGTGGTCGCTCTACCGAGGACCGAGAGCTTCTCGAGACCCTCCAGGCCCGCCCCGGGGTCACGGCCTCACCGTGGAGCGAGCTGGCCTTCCGCTACGCAGCCCCGCTTCTGGCCGACGATGCCCACGCCGACGATGCCTTCCGCGAGGCGCTCGGGTCGCCGCTCTCGCACTGGCCGTGGTACCGGGCGCGGCTGCTCCTCGAGCACGGCCGGTGGCTGCGCCGGCAACGGCGGATCGCTGATGCCCGTGCGCCGTTGCGCGCCGCGCGGGACAGCTGCGACGCACTCGGGCTCGCGCCGTGGGCCCTGCGCGCCCGCAACGAGCTTCGAGCCACGGGGGAGACGAGCGCCGAACCTCGAGGCCGGCCGTGGGAGACGCTCTCGCCGCAGGAGCTGCAGATCGCGCGACTGGCCGCCGAGGGGCTGTCCAACCGTGACATCGCCGGGCGGCTCTTCCTGTCGCACCGCACCGTCGGCTCGCACCTCTACCGGCTCTTCCCGAAGCTCGGGGTGAGCTCGAGAAGCCAGCTGCGTGACGCACTCGACCACGCCACGACCTGAGGATGCCGAGTGGTCGCGAACGTCACGCCGGCCGGGTCAGAGCTCTTGGGCGTCCAACCACGACAGGCACGACTCGGCCACGAGCCGCCAGCCGCTGTCGACCGTCAGGGAGTGGCCGCGTCCCGCGAACTCGACGAGGTCGGTGACGGCGGGGGAGCCGCGGTACTGCTTGAGGGTCGAGGTGGTGATGGCCTCGGGAACCGTGTGATCCTCCCCGCCCATGATGAGCAGCAGCGGGCCCCGGTCGGGGTTGTCGGTGGCGACCTTCGCCGGTGAGTGCAGCGAGAAGTTCGCGGCGGCCGCCTCGAAGAGCGGCCGACCCGGTGACGGGATCGTCCACGCGTCGTGCAGCTGGTGCGACTCGTCACGCGTCAGGGCGTTGCCGAACGCGAAGGCGAACTGGTCGGCGGTGAGCGACACGACCCGGTGCCGGTTGGCGGGGTTCTTGAAGACGGGAAGAGTGGCACGCAGCGACGACAGCGGCAGTGGTAGCACGCCCTTGATCTGGGCAGCGTCGATGGCGATCCCACCTGCGCCGTGGTTCTCCCCGAGCAGCTTCTCGACGAGCATGCCCCCGAAGGAGTGGCCGATCAGCACTGGCGGCTGGTCGAGGCCCTTGATGAGCTTGACGAGATGGGCGAAGACGTCGTCGATGCCGCGGTCGGCCATGTCGTCACCGTGCTCCCGCGTCTCCGCCACCGTGGGCCGCTCGCCGGGCCAGTCCGCCAGGTGAGTCTCGTAGCCGTGCTCCGTGAACAGGTCGGCCCAGGGCTGTCACGACGTGGCGTGCAGCCAGAGGCCGTGGACGAAGACGACGGGAAGGCGGTTTTCGGCCATGAGAGGCTCCCGATCTGGTTGTCTTTGGTTTCCTTCGGCGATCGAGGGCGGATCGCCGGTGGTGACACCTGCTCGCCCATCGTGCGCCGGGTCGGCAGCGACCGGCATCGGTCAGACGACTCAATCGCCGGCTCGGCTCACGCCGAGGCGTCGCCCGGCTCGCCGATGAGCTCCTGACCTCGGGTGAAGGTTAGGCTCGGGCCCGTGGATGGGGACGAGACCGGGCGCGCCGAGTCGGCGCGCACGTCGGATCGGGTCTTCACCCTGCCCAATGCGCTCTCGACCCTCCGACTGCTCGGGGTGCCCGTCTTCCTCTGGGCCCTCATCGACGAGCGCGACCTGCTGGCGTTGGTGATCCTCATGCTGTCGGGGGTCACCGACTACCTCGACGGCAAGATCGCCCGAGCTTTCAACATGGAGTCGCGCGTCGGTGCCTTCCTCGACCCGATCGCCGACCGCCTCTACATCCTGACGACGCTGCTCGGTCTGGCCTGGCGCGACATCGTCCCGATCTGGCTGGTGGTCGCTCTGCTGGCCCGTGAGGCCGTGATGGCGGTCATGTTGCTCTACCTGCGACAGCGCGGGCAGACCGGTCTGCCCGTGCACTTCGTGGGTAAGGCCGCCACCTTCAATCTGCTGTACGCCTTCCCGATGCTGCTGCTCGCCCACCGCGACGACTGGCTCGGTGACCTCGCCCGGCCCATCGGGTGGGGGTTCGCCTGGTGGGGCCTCTCGTTGTACTGGCTGTCAGTGGTGCTCTACGCGGTGCAGGCCAGGGCCGTGCTGCGCCGCACGGAGCGGGCGGCTCCGTGAACGAGCCGCTGAACGGCCCCGGCGACACCGAGGGTGCCGGTGGACACGCCGGTGGCGACGGCATCGGAGCGGCCGGCCGGCAGCCGCCGCCGACCGGCGGGTCGAAGCCGCGCCCCGACGCCTCGATGACCCTCATCACCACGGTGCTGGAACGCCCGCTCGAACCCGGCTACCAGGAGGCTGCCGACCGTCGCACGTCCAGCGGTCTGCCCGCCGCCACGTCGACCCGCACCGTCATCGTGGTGGTGATGGCGATCGTCACCGGGTTCCTCTTCGCGGTGGCCGCCCAGTCGCTGCGTCCGAAGCCGACGGCGGCGGCGTCGGTGAAGGAGGAGCTGGTGAGCCGCATCGAGGGTCTTCAGACTCACGGCACCGCCCAGGAGGCGAGCATCGTTGCGCTGACCCGGCAGGTTCACGACCTCGAGGCGGCCGAGCTGGCGCAGGCCGGGGGCAGCGACCTCACGGCCACGATCAACACGCTCGAGCAACAAGCCGGCATCGTCGCGGTCGCGGGCCCCGGGGTCACTCTGACGCTCGATGACGCCGCGTCAGCGGGTGGCAACGCGGATGCCGGGAACCGGCCGAGCAGCGGGTTCGAGGCCGGGCGCGTCAGCTCGGCCGACCTGCAGGTCATCGTCAACGGACTCTGGGCGGCCGGCGCGGAGGCTGTGAGCATCAACGGCCACCGTCTCACGGCGACGTCGGCGATCCGGTTCGCGGGGCAGGCGATCATCGTCGACTTCCGTCCGCTCACCCGGCCGTACACGGTGACGGCGCTGGGAGACCCCGACACGTTGCGAAGCCGCTTCGAGCCCTCGTTCGGCGGTGTCTACCTGACCCAGCTGTCCAAGGAGTTCGGCATCGTGTCGAGCCTGACGGCCGGCGACAGCCTGAGCGTGCCCGGCGCCCCCGGCGAACGCCTGCTGGTGGCCGAGCCGCTCGGCGCCCTGCCCGGCAATGCGGGCGCGCCCTCCGTGTCGACGGCGACGCCATCCGAGACCACCCTCCCGTCAGGAGTGGAGACACCATGATCCCCGTTCTCGGCCTCGTCGTCGGCCTGGCTCTGGGCCTCCTTCTCGACCCGTCCGTGCCGGTCTGGCTCCAGCCCTACCTGCCCATCGCGGTGATCGCCGCCCTGGATGCTGTCTTCGGCGCCGTGCGCGCCGTGCTCGACGGCATCTTCAACGACAAGGTCTTCGTGGTCTCGTTCCTCTCGAACGTGGTCGTGGCGGCCTTCATCGTCTTTCTCGGTGACCAGCTCGGCGTCGGAGCGCAGCTGTCCACCGGTGTTGTCGTCGTGCTCGGCATCCGGATCTTCTCCAACGTCGCCTCGATCCGGCGACACCTGTTCAAGGCCTAGCCGATGACCTTCTCACCTCAGGGCCCGACGAACGACCCGACGAACGACGCGCCCGAACCCGCCATTCGACGCAACGCTGCGAAGGCCGCCCAGGCGCCGCGACAACGAGTGAGCTCCGGCTCGGTCGACGGCGTCGCCGCGTGGCGGCGGCTGCTGCGGGTCGGGCGACCACGCGCCACCCGGGCGAATGCGCTCGCCGCGGTGCTCGCGATCGCCCTGGGCGGCGCCATCGCGGCCCAGGTGCAGCTGACGAACGAGCGCGATCTCGATCAGCTGAGCCAGAGCGACCTCATCCGCGTGCTCGACGACGTGTCGCTGCGGGCCACGCGCCTCGACCAGCAGGTCCGTGAGCTCGAAGCCACCCGCGACCGCCTCAAGAGCGGCGTGGGCACCAGCAGCGAAGCCATCGCACAGGCGCAGAAGCGAGTCGACACCCTGGGCATCCTGGCCGGCACGCTCGGAGCCCAGGGGCCAGGGATCGTACTGACGATCCGCGACCCCAGCCGTGCCGTCACGGGGCCGATCATCCTCGACGTCATGCAGGAGCTTCGTGACGCCGGCGCCGAGGCGATCGACATCGGCGGCGTGCGCGCCGTCGCGTCGACCTTCATCGGCGACGACAACGGCACCCTGACCGTCGACGGCGTCGGCATCGCGCGTCCGGTGGTGATCAAGGCCATCGGTGACCGAAAGACGCTCGCGTCGGCGATGTCGATCCCCGGCGGCATCGTCGAGACCGTGCGACAGAAGGGCGCATCAGCCTCCGTCGCAGAGCAGAGCACCGTCAAGATCACGTCACTGCACACCCCGGCGCCCATGACCCATGCGAAACCCGTTCCCTGACGGGTGGGGCAGGCGCGATCCCGCTGCGGGAGCGGCCGCGCAGCGGCACGAGACAAGGAAATCGAGCTTGAGGACGCACTTGCGCTCGAGTCATGGCATCCTTGCCAACTGCTGGTCGGTGCAGTCGACCGACAGCCCACCCCTCAGTTCCCACCGGCCCAACCACGGCGTCGCGGCGCCCCAACCGGCCGGTGGCAGATCCACAGGAGCGACATGAGCGACCTCGACTACCCGGACGACCTGCACTACACCACCGACCACGAGTGGATCCGTGTCGGCGAGGACGGCGTGGTGCGCATCGGGATCACGGCTTTTGCGCAGGACGCGCTCGGCGATGTGGTCTACGTGTCCCTGCCCACCCCGGGCGAGACGGTGGCCGTCGGCGACGCCTGCGGTGAGGTCGAGTCCACCAAGTCGGTCAGTGACGTCTACGCACCCCTCGAAGGAGAGGTGACGGCGGTCAACCCGGCGCTCGACGCCACACCCGAGCTGATCAACTCCGACCCCTACGGCGAAGGGTGGATGTTCGAGATGAAGCTCGCCGACACCTCGGCGCTCGAGCCTCTCATGGACGCCGAGACGTACCAGGCTTCCCTGACCTGACCTGAACCGTTCTGCCGCACGTACGGGCCACCAGCGTCTCGTCGTGGGTGCCCTCTCGCCACGCGACGGGGTGTGTGAACCCGTCGGCCCCACGCCATCGTGGAATGTCGTCGGCGGGGTGAACTAGGGTGGTACCCACCAACAACTAGAGCCTGATCCGTCCGAGGAGGAGCGCATGTCGAGCCAGCCGCCCGAGTCCGACCCACGACACGAGCAGCCCGAACCCGACCAGCGCCCCGCTGCGTCCGACCCGCTCGATTCCGACCGTACGAGCACCGTCGACCCCCGCACGATGCGCTTTCAGGGTGTGCCCGCCCAAGAGCAGCCAGAGGTGCCTGAGGGCGGGCGTCTCTCCGCCGAAGATCAGGCCACCATCGAGGCGCTCCGCCCGGGCACGGCTCTGCTGGTGGTGCTCCGAGGCCCGAACTCCGGGGCCCGCTTTTTGCTCGACGACGCCGAGATCGTGGCCGGCCGCCATCCCGACTCCGATATCTTCCTCGACGATGTGACCGTCTCACGCAAACATGCCGTGTTCGTCAAGGGCGCGTCCGGGTACGCGGTTCGCGATGCGGGCTCGCTGAACGGAACCTACGTCAACCGCCATCTCGTCGACGAGTCCGCCCTGCACACCGGCGACGAGGTACAGGTCGGTAAGTTCCGCCTCGTCTACTACGCGGCGGCCTGAGCACTTGGCATGACGTCACCATGACTGTGCCTGTTCTCGTTGTCACCTCGGCATGAGTGCACCGTGACGGCGCAGCCCGACGCGGCACCTCTCCGGCCTCCGTCTGACGATCGTCTGACGATCGGCAAGGTGCTTGCTCGGCTGCGGCCCGAGTTTCCCGACGTCACGGCATCCAAGATCCGCTTTCTCGAGGCAGAGGGGCTGGTGACGCCGAACCGCACCGCCTCCGGGTATCGCACCTTCACCAGCGCGGACGTCGACCGCCTGCACTACGTCCTCGCGGCGCAGCGTGACCGCTTCTGGCCGCTCAAGGTCATCCGCAGCGCCCTCGACGCACTCGACCGAGGTCTGACCGAGCCGGAAGGCGGCGCCGGCGGCCCCCGACCCCCGACGCCGACCAGCGATCCCCAGGTGCCGGATGGCGCCGGCCTGCGCCGTAGACCGAGCGTCAGTCTCACGGGACCAGAGCTGCGGGAGGCCACCGGCATCGACCGAGACACCCTCTTGGCTCTTGAGAAATTCGGTCTGGTGCAGGCCGACTCCCGAGGGCATTTCACGGCAGACGCACTGGCGATAGCCGCTGCCGCCAAGAGCCTGTCCTCGCACGGGCTCGAGGCGCGCCATCTGCGCTCCTTTCGCACCGCAGCCGACCGCGAGGTCGGGCTCGTCGAACAGGTTCTGGCCACCCGACGTGACGAGGGCACCGACGAGGAGCGTGCGGCAGAGATCGCCTCGGCCTGTATCGCATTGCACGTCGCCCTGGTCAGGTCGGGCCTGGGCCGCACGTAATCCCCGACACTGATCTCCAGAGAGCAGGCCTCGGTCGTGGGGACGGCGGTTGGCGGCGTGGCCTGGTCGATTGGCCGGGGTTCGAGCGCGCCTGGGGGTGCGCATGGTCGGGCCTCTCGTCCTGGCCGCCGGGGTACGGTGGGGGAGTGAAAGAGGTCGAGGTCCTGGGTGTGCGGGTCGAGATGCCGACGAACCAGCCGATCGTGCTGCTGCGCGAGCGCGACGGGGGTCGACGGTACCTACCGATCTGGATCGGGGCGGCCGAGGCGGCTGCCATCACGTATGCGCAGCAGGGCGTCGTGCCGCCACGTCCGCTGACCCACGATCTGATGCGCGACCTGCTGGCCGTGCTGGGCCACGAGCTCACCGAGGTGCGCATCGTCGCCCTGCGAGACTCCGTCTTCCACGCCTCGCTGATCGTTGACGGCACCGCCGAGATCGGGTCGCGCGCGTCCGACGCCATCGCCCTGGCGCTGCGCACGGGGGCGAAGGTCCTCGTCGACTCTTCGATCCTCGACGAGGCGGCCATCGTCGTGTCCTCCGACGAGGACGACGAGGTCGAGAAGTTCAAGGAGTTTCTCGACCACGTCTCGGCCGAAGACTTCGAGCACCCGGAGGCACCCGACGAGGGCCCCCCGGGTCGTCAGACGTCGTGACGACGTCGGTGTTCGTCAGCCGGAGATGACGCCCAGGTCTCACCTTCTAGTGAAACCTTAAGCCTGGAACGGGTGGGCGCGACACGCACCATGTCGGCCCGCCGGTGATTGACGGTGGAGGATAGTCGCTCTACCGTCAGTGGATAACCCAGAACGACGTTGATGTAGTTATCGGGATGTGGTCTGCGCGAAGGCGCGCAGGCGACCAGTGCAGGAGGAGCCTCATGGCCGCTATGGAGGAGCCGAGCACGAGACGGCCGCTGCCGCTCGGGGCCCAAGGCCTGCTCTTCACCGATGATCTTCCCGACCTCGCTCCGGACGCCGGCTACCGCGGCCCCACCGCGTGCAAGGCCGCCGGAATCACCTACCGGCAGCTCGACTACTGGGCCCGCACCGGGCTCGTCGAGCCCTCGGTTCGCAGCGCCACCGGGTCCGGCACCCAGCGTCTCTACGGCTTCCGCGACATCCTCGTGCTCAAGGTCGTCAAGCGCCTGCTCGACACTGGCGTCTCCCTGCAGCAGATCCGGGTCGCGATCAGCCACCTGCGTGAAAGGGGAGTCGACGACCTGGCTCAGATCACCCTGATGAGCGACGGTGCCTCCGTCTACGAGTGCACCTCGGCCGATGAGGTCATCGATCTCGTTCAGGGCGGTCAGGGAGTCTTCGGCATAGCCGTTGGCCGGGTCTGGCGCGAGGTCGAGGGGACCCTCGCCAAGCTGCCGAGCGAACGCGCCGACGAAGAGCCACGCGAGGAGCACCCCGGCGACGAGCTCACAGCACGTCGTCAAGCCCGCCGCCTGGCCTGACTGCTAGACCAGCACCTTCGGCGCGTCGCGCCGCGCGTCGCGCACTTGATGTTGCCAAACCAGCACCTTCGGCGCGTCGCGCCGCGCGTCGCGCACTTGATGTCGCCAAACCAGCACCTTCGGCGCGTCGCGCCGCGCGTCGCGCACTTGATGTCGCCAAACCAGCACCTTCGGCGCGTCGCGCCGCGCGTCGCGCACTTGGTGTCGCCAAACCAGCACCTTCGGCGCGTCGCGCCGCGCGTCGCGCGGTCGGAAGCGGGGTGAGCGCGTCGGGCTGGTAGATTTGGGGTGCCGATCAACCCTGCGTGGGAGAGTCCTCGGGGCGGTTCCCTCAAGGGAGCCACCTGCGAGGCGCCGAAGGGGCAACATCCCCGGAACCTCTCAGGCGCCCGGACCACGTGGGGGAGGCAACTCTGGAGATCGCCCTGCCACAGCATGGTCTCGACAGACGGGGAGCGTGAGTCACCCGCTCAACCCCGTCCCGTCTCTTCGCAGGAGCGCGCATGTCGATCGACCAGGCCGTCCGCACCGCCCCCTTCTCCGACTTCGTCGGGCGCCACGTCGGGCCGCGAGGCACTGATGTGCAACGGATGCTCGAGGTGGTCGGCCAGCCGAGCCTCGAGGCCATGTGTGACCGGGCAATCCCGGGCGCGATCCGCTCCGAGGCGCCCCTGGCCCTCGAGGCCGCTGCGAGTGAGAGTGCCGTGATCGACGAGCTGCGGGCCTTCGCCGCCCGCAACACCGTGCTCACCTCGCTGATCGGTCTCGGCTACTACGGCACCGTCACTCCGCCGGTCGTCAAGCGCAACGTGCTCGAGAACCCCGCGTGGTACACCGCCTACACCCCGTACCAGCCCGAGATCTCGCAGGGGCGCCTCGAGGCCCTGCTCAACTTCCAGACCGTCGTCACCGACCTGACGGGCCTTGACGTGGCCGGGTCGTCGCTGCTCGACGAGTCCACCGCCGCCGCCGAGGCGATGTCGTTGATGCGACGCATGAGCAAGGCCGCGCCGGATGCCGTCGTGCTCGTCGACGCGCAGGTCTTCCCCCAGACGATCGCCGTGATGCAGACCCGCGCCGGTGCGATCGAGCTGCCCCTCGTCGTCGCCGACCTGAGGTCGGTCACGAGCAGCGACGAACTGGCCGCGGCCGCCGACGGTCACCCCGTGGTCGGAGTCGTCGTGCAGTACCCGGCCGCGTCCGGCGAGATCACCGACTTCACGGCCCTGGCCACCGCCGCCCACGAGGCCGGTGCGCTCGTCACCGCCTGCGCCGACCTGCTCGCGCTCACCCTTCTCACCGCCCCGCAACAGTGGGGGGCCGACATCGCCGTCGGCTCGGCTCAGCGCTTCGGGGTGCCGATGGGATTCGGTGGGCCGCACGCGGGCTACCTCGCTGTTCGCAAGGGCCTGGAGCGTTCGATGCCCGGTCGGCTGGTCGGCGTGTCGGTCGACGCCGAGGGCAACCAGGCCTACCGCCTGGCCCTGCAGACCCGGGAGCAGCACATCCGCCGCGAGAAGGCGACGTCGAACATCTGCACGGCTCAGGTGCTGCTCGCGGTGATGGCCAGCATGTACGCGGTCTGGCACGGGCCTGATGGCCTGACCGATATCGCTCGTCGCGTGCACACCCTGACCGCGTCGTTGCGTCGCGGACTGCTCTCGGGGGGCTACGAGCTCGAGTCCGACACGTTCTTCGACACCCTCACGGTGCGCGTCGACGGGGGCGCCACCGAGCTGGTCGCGCGCTTCGCCGAGAGCGGCTTCAACCTGCGTCTGGTCGACGCCGATCGCGTGTCGATCAGCCTCGATGAGACGTCGACGGCCCAGACCGTCGTCGCGATCCTCGCCGTCGCGGGTGTCGACAGCGACCCCGCGGGCGTGGTGTCGGTGGGGAGCGAGGAGCCCAGCGGCATCCCCGCGTCGTTGGTGCGTGAGACCGACTTCTTGACCCACCCGGTCTTCCACTCGCACCACTCCGAGACGGCGATGCTGCGCTACCTGCGACGGCTCTCCGACCGTGACTTCGCCCTCGACCGCGGCATGATCCCGCTCGGTTCGTGCACGATGAAGCTCAACGCCACCACCGAGATGGAGCCGGTGACCTGGCCCGAGTTCGCGAACCTGCACCCGTTCGCACCGGCTGACCAGACGACCGGCATCCGGGCCCTCATCGACGAGCTGGCCGCCTGGCTGTGCGAGATCACCGGCTACGACGCCGTGTCGCTGCAGCCGAACGCCGGGTCGCAGGGCGAGTTCTCGGGCCTGCTAGCGATCCACGCCTACCACCAGTCGCGGGGCGAGGGTCACCGGCGTGTCTGCCTCATCCCGGCCAGCGCTCACGGCACGAACGCGGCCTCAGCGGTGATGGCCGGCCTCAAGGTCGTCGTCGTCAAGACCGCGCCGGGCGGCACCATCGACATGGACGACCTGCGCGCCAAGATCGAGACCCACCGCGAGAACCTCGCCGCGATCATGGTCACCTACCCCTCGACCCACGGCGTCTACGAGGACACCATCACCGAGCTGTGCGAGCTGGTGCACGACGCCGGCGGCCAGGTCTACGTCGACGGCGCCAACCTCAACGCGCTCGTCGGTCTCGCCCAGCCAGGCAAGTTCGGCGCCGACGTCAGCCACCTCAACCTGCACAAGACGTTCTGCATCCCGCACGGTGGCGGCGGCCCGGGCGTCGGGCCGGTCGGCGTTCGCGCCCACCTCGCCCCTCACCTGCCCAACCACCCCCTCGCCCCGGAGGCCGGGCCCGCGACGGGGGTCGGTCCCGTCTCGGGAGCCCCGTTCGGTTCGGCGAGCATCCTGCCCATCTCCTGGGCGTACGTGCGGCTGATGGGCGGGGCAGGCCTCACCTATGCCACTCAGATGGCCGTGCTCGGCGCGAACTACATCGCGGCCCGGCTGCGCCAGCACTACCCGGTGCTCTACTCCGGGCGCGATGACCTCGTGGCCCACGAGTGCATCCTCGACCTGCGTGCGATCACCGCCGAGACCGGGGTGACCGTCGACGACGTGGCCAAGCGGCTCGTCGACTACGGCTTCCACGCACCCACGATGAGCTTCCCGGTAGCGGGCACCTTGATGGTCGAGCCGACCGAGTCGGAGAACCGCTACGAGCTCGACCGGTTCTGCGACGCCATGATCGCCATCCGCGACGAGATCGAGGCGGTGCACAAGGGTGACGTCGAGGTGGGGCAGAGCATGCTGCGGCACGCTCCCCACACCGCCCTCAACGTGGCCAGTGCCTGGGACCACGTCTATGAGCGCACGGATGCCGCGTTCCCGGTCGGCGTCGCGGCGCCCGACAAGTACTGGCCGCCGGTGAGCCGCATCGACGGGGCCTTCGGTGACCGCAACCTGGTGTGTTCGTGCCCGCCGCCGGAGGCTTTCGAGGGCTGAGTGGGCCCTCAACGCCGGCCCGAGAGCGCCTCTTGGGCGTTCGAGGGCTGAACACCCCGGCCTCCAGTCTCGCGTCCGGGCCCCGAGTGTGGTTGTCTCAGCACGTGGGAGCCGATGTCGAGCAGGCCAGGTACACGCGCGAGCAGCGTCAGCAGTATCGCGAGAAGGTCAGACGTGACCTCGATGTGTTCGAGAGGATGCTGAGTCAAAGTCAGTTCGAGTTCGACAAGCCGATGACGGGCATCGAGGTCGAGCTCAACCTGGTCTCCGAAGACCTGGGGCCCAAGCTCGACAACAAGGTCATCCTCGAGCAGATCGCCGACGAGGACTTCCAGACCGAGCTGGCGCGCTACAACATCGAGCTCAACGTGCCGCCGCGCCCGTTGCCTGGTGACTCGGCTCTTGAGCTGGAAGAGCTGTTGCGCACGTCGCTCAACCAGGCCTCGGCGCGCGCCGGCGAGCTGCACACGGGCATCGTTGCCATCGGCATCCTGCCGACCGTCATGCCCGAGCACTTCGAGGGCGACTGGATCAGCGAGAACATCCGCTACGCCGCCCTGAACAACGCGGTGCTCGACGCCCGTGGCGAAGACGTCTGGCTCGAGCTCGAGGGACCGACGGGGGAGCGCATCGCCCGCTACTCCGACTCGCTCGCCCCGGAGTCGGCGTGCACCTCGATCCAGCTGCACCTGCAGGTGCACCCCGACCGGTTCGCCGACCACTGGAACGCGGCGCAGGTGCTCGCCGGGCCGCAGCTCGCGCTCGGGGCCAACTCCCCGTTCTTCCTGGGCCAGCGTCTCTGGGCCGAGACTCGTATCCCGTTGTTCACCCAGGCCACCGACACCCGGTCCGTAGAGCTGAAGAACCAGGGTGTGCGTCCACGCGTGTGGTTCGGCGAACGATGGATCACCTCGATCTTCGACCTCTTCGAAGAGAACGTCCGCTACTTCCCGGCCCTGCTGCCCGAGCTGTACGAAGAGAACCCGGAGGATGTCTTCGAGCGGGGGGAGGTGCCCGAGCTGAAGGAGCTGCGGCTGCACAACGGCACCGTCTACCGCTGGAACCGGCCGATCTACGACACCGCGGGGGGCAAGCCACACCTGCGGGTCGAGAACCGCACGCTGCCGGCGGGCCCGAGCATCGCCGACGTCATGGCCAACGCCGCGTTCTACTACGGGACCATGCGGGTGCTGGCCGAGGAGGACCGGCCGGTCTGGACCCGGATGAGCTTCTCCGCCGCCGAGGCCAACTTCGAGGAGGGCGCCCGGCTCGGCATCGATGCGCGCGCATACTGGCCCGGCTTCGGCGACGTGCCGGCGAGCGAGCTCGTACTGCGCCGGTTGCTGCCGATGGCGCATGAAGGCCTCGAGAAGTGGGGGGTCTCACAAGCCGTGCGCGACCGGTTCCTCACGATCATCGAGGAGCGCTGCCTCAAGGGGATCAACGGCGCCTCGTGGCAGACCGCGTGCGTCGAGCGTCTCGAGGCCCGCGGGCTGACCCGAGACAAGGCACTGCGCGAGATGCTGCGGCACTACATCGAGGGAATGAACGCCAACGAGCCGGTGCACAACTGGGACCTGCCCCGCGACTGAAACCGGATTCAGCCAGCGGGCTCAGCCCCGGGCAGAACCGAGCCCGCTTCGGCGTCACATCGCGCGGCTCAGAAGTCCTGCATGAGGCGCCATGGCGAAAGGTTGAACATGCCGATGCACCGGGTGTTCCGGTGGTGTGTCAGCACGCTCATCGACCCGGCATCCAGAATGAGCTGGCTGCCGAACCGCGGGCCGATCCGCAGATAGGCGGCCGTGAGCACCCGCAGCGAGTGGCCGTGACCGAAGAGGGCGACATCGCCCTTCGACAGATCGGGCCACACCTTGTCGATCACCTGCTGCCCCCGGTGGCTCACCTCGTCGATGGTCTCGCCAGGGGTGTCTCCGGCTTCGACGCCGTCGACGAAAACCTCCCACGGGTGACCGATCCTGGCGCTGATCTCCTTGGTGGTGATGCCCTCGTACGCGCCGTAGTCCCACTCGCGAAGCAGCGGCTCGACCTCGAAGTCACCCAGCCCCGCCAGCTCGGCAGTGCGTTTGGCGCGCTGCAGCGGTGAGACGAGCACGCGCTCGAAGTGATGGCTCTTCAGCACGTCGGCGAGCTCACGCGCCGCCTGCTCGCCCTCCGGCAGTAACGGCAGGTCGGTGGTACCGGTGTGTTGACCGCTCAGCGACCACTCCGTCTCGCCGTGCCGAAAGAGGTAAATGTTGCCGGGAACGACGCCGTCGGGTTTGGCCATGTCGTCAATCTAGTGGTCGCGCGCCGTGCGGGCGACGTCAGACTGACCAGCCGCTCTGAACGGGCCCGTCCAGCACGGGTCAGCCGTGTCTCCCGACGTCGACCCCGCCCCTCAGCACGAGAAGAGGACTCCGGATCGCGTCGGGGTCGGTCTCGACGAGACCATCGACGACGAGCAGGTCCGCAAGAAGACCCGGGCACACTCGTCCGGCCTGCCACTCGATTCCGAGCGCGTCCGCGGCGAGCGACGTGCACGTCGCGAGTGCCCGCTCGACGGGCATCCCGAGGAGCTGGACGGCTTGGGCAACGACGTAGACGAGGCAGTCGTGCGACTTCGTCAGGGAGATACCGGTGTCGGTCGACATGACGCACCGGGCCCCCGCGTCGCGCAGTCGTCGCACGTGTGCGACGAGCGCAGGAAGGCGTGCCGCCACGATCGGGTCGGCCGGGCCGGGCGCGATGCCAGCCGTGATCGACAGCGTGATGCCGGATGCCGCCACGACCGCGACGAGCTCGCCCTGGTCCACCCCCTCGTCGGTCATGAACGAGCAGTGCTCGATGGAGTCGACCCGTGCCTCCACCGCGGCGGCCACCCCGCCTCGGCCGTGCGCGTGCCGTCGATGACAACGTCGGCCGCGCCGATGAAATGCTCACCGTCGAAGACCTGCTTGGCCCGAACCACGCGCATAGCCGCTCCCTACCGACAGGCTGGCTGACTGCACTGTCCTCCCGTGCGTTCAGGACGGTCAAAGGAGTTGGGGCGACCGACATCGTGAGTCGAGCAGGCACACTGACGTCATGGACCTGCCGTTCCGCCTGCTCAACGTCTTCGGCGTCGAGGGTGACCCGTTCTCAGGCAACCCCCTCGCCGTCTTCCCGGATGCCGCAGAGCTGTCGGGTGCCCAGATGCAGTCGTGGGCCAGGCAGCTGAACCTGAGTGAGACGACCTTCGTCACGGCGGTGGACGCGCAGAACCGCTCGGCCGACGTGCGCATCTTCACTCCGTCGTACGAGATGCCCTTCGCCGGTCACCCCACTCTCGGCACGGCGCACGTGGTGGCCGGCCTGATCGGCAAGTTGGGCGACTCGGCAGAGCCGGGTTCGAATGCTGCCCTGCCCGATGCCGTCTCGCTCTCGATGCCGGCAGGGCGGATCCCGGTGTGCCGGGTCGGCCAGACCTGGCGACTGAGCGCGGGCACCCCGAGCTTTCGCACCCCCGCAGTGACCCGTGACGACCTGGCCCACACGTTGGGGCTACCGGTGGAGGCGGTCGCGGCCGGTGGGACCCGGCTGGTGAACGTGGGGATCGAGCAGGCCATCGTTCGGCTCGAGAGCGCCGACGCGGTGCGGGCCTGCTCGCCCGACATCGCGCTGCTGTACCAGCACCTCGGTGATGTCGGTCCGGCACCGCACGTGTACGTCTGGGCCTACACGGGCGAGGCGAGCATCGAAGCTCGCCTCTTCGCGGCCGGCGGTGGCTCGCTCGACGAAGACCCCGCCACCGGGTCGGCCTGCTCCAACCTCGGCGGTTGGCTCATCGCAGAGGGAGCGCGCGGCATCCGCCTTGAGGTGTCGCAGGGCGCGGCGGTCGGTCGGCCGTCGCGACTGGTGCTGACCATCGACGACGATGGCGGCATCCATGTGTCGGGCCGGGTGGTCGAGGTCGGCGCCGGCACCATGCACGTTCCCTGAGCCGCACCTCGCCCTCCGCGCCTCCTGGGCCCGAGCCCCCTTACCAACACACCGAGTAATCAGAACACACCGAGTAGCTGCCCGGTGGGTTGAGGACTGCTCCGTGTGTTGCGGAGCGCGGCGGGGGTAACGAGACGGTGCTGACCCCCACCCGTCAACCGGGCCGGCGCGGATCGGTCAGAGCCGCGCCCGGCGCACCAGCTCGAAGCACACGACGGCGGCGGCCGCCGACACGTTGAGCGACTCGACCCCGGCGGCCATCGGGATCGACACCCAGGTGTCGACGAGGGCCGCCACCTCGGGGCCCAGCCCTTCGCTCTCACTGCCCAGCACGAACGCCACCGGCTCGGGCAGGTGCGCCGAGAACAGGTCGTCGTCGCCCGAGGCGTCGAGCCCGACGATGTGAAACCCGTTGGCCTTGAGGGCGGCCACGGCCTCCGCGGCGGTGAAGGCCTTGACGATGGGGGCCCGAAAAGCCACGCCGGCCGAGGCCTTGACCACCAGCGGGTCGAGCGACGCCACGCCCCGGCGTGGCACGACGATGCCGTCGATGCCGGCGGCCGTGGCCGATCGCAGGATCATGCCGACGTTGGCCGGCGTCGTGATGCCGTCGAGCACGAGCGCCGTGCGCATCATCTGCTGCTCGAGGGCGACGTCGAGAGGCAGCATCCGGGGGGCCACCACGTCGGCGAAGACGCCTTGGTCCTGGCGCCCGTTGCCGGCCAGCTTCTTGACCCGTTCGGCGCTCGCCTGCTGCACCTCGATGCCCCGACGGCGGGCCGCCTGCCGGATCTCCCGGATGCCGGCGCCGTGCGCGCCCTCGGCGATCACGATCTTGTCGACGTGCAGGTCACCGTCGCGCAGCACCTCGTGCACGGGGTTGCGGCCGTAGACGGTGATGAACCGGTCCTTCGGCGAGATCTCGGCGCTCACCGCGTCAGGATGTCACAGGGTCAGGAGGTCACAGCAAGGTCGATCAGCCCCAGGTGTTCCGGGCGGAGCCGACGGCGCGCCTCGGCCAGGTCGACGAACTCGGCCGCGAGCACCTCGGTGCCGTCGGGCCGGGGAACCGCGGGCGCCGGGACGCGGGCCGCGAGCAGCACCTCGATGCGGGGGCCACTCCGGGCGGTGGGTACCGGGGCCACGCGCACGACCCGCACGTCAGTCACCGTGAGGCCGGTCTCCTCGCGCACCTCACGGGTCAGCCCCTGCTCCCACGTCTCTCCGATGCCGGCCCAGCCCGATGGCAGACCGCAGGGGTTGCCCATCCAGTAGCGGTGCACCTGCACGAGCACGCGCCCGTCGTCGTCGATCACGACGCCGGTGAGACCCACGAGGAAGGTCGCTTCCCGCCAGCGCAGCAACCGCCACTGCCACCGTCCGCCGATGCGTCGCCAGACGGCGGTCGCAAGAGGGTGCATGACTGACATGGGGACACCTTGCCAGAAGCGAGCCCAGCCGCTGCCGCCCCTGCTGGCCATCGGAGCACGGTGTCGGCTGTCTACGGGCCGGGAATGCACAGCTGCGTCGTTGGGTTATATGGTTGAATTCTCAATCAAACAGGAGCTGAGAGACATGCAGTTCGGCATCTTCACGGTCGGCGACGTGACCACGGACCCCACCACCGGAACCACGCCCACCGAGCACGAGCGCATCGCTGCCACGGTAGCGATCGCCAGGAAGGCCGAAGAGGTCGGCCTCGACGTCTTCGCAACGGGAGAGCACCACAACCCGCCGTTCGTGCCGTCGGCGCCCACGACGACCCTGGCCTACATCGCGGCGCAGACCGAGCGGATCCTGCTGTCGACCTCGACCACGCTCATCACCACGACCGACCCGGTACGCATCGCCGAGGACTACGCGACGCTGCAGCACCTCAGCAACGGGCGGATCGACCTGATGATGGGTCGCGGCAACACCGGCCCGGTCTACCCCTGGTTCGGCAAGGACATCCGCGACGGCATCCCGCTCGCGATCGAGAACTACGCGCTGCTGCACCAGCTGTGGCGCGAGGACGTCGTCAACTGGAGCGGGCAGTTCCGCACCCCGCTGCAGGGCTTCACCGCCACGCCGCGCCCGCTCGACGGCATCCCGCCGTTCGTGTGGCACGGCTCGATCCGCAGCCCCGAGATCGCGGAGCAGGCCGCCTACTACGGCGACGGCTTCTTCTCTAACCACATCTTCTGGCCCGCCAGCCACACGAAGCAGATGGTTGCCCTGTACCGCAGGCGCTTCGAGCACTACGGCCACGGCAGCGCCGACCAGGCCATCGTCGGCCTCGGTGGCCAGGTGTTCATGCGCAAGAACAGCCAGGACGCGGTTCGCGACTTCCGCCCCTACTTCGACAACGCCCCGGTCTACGGCCACGGGCCCTCGCTCGAGGAGTTCACCAGCCAGACTCCGCTCACCGTCGGCAGCCCGCAGGAGGTCATCGAACGCACGCTCGGCTTCCGCGAGTACGCCGGTGACTACCAGCGCCAGCTCTGGCTGGTCGACCACGCCGGTTTGCCCCTGCCGACCGTGCTCGAGCAGCTCGACCTGCTCGGCGAGGAGGTCGTGCCGGTGCTCCGCAAGGAGTTCGACGCCCTCCGGCCGGCTCATGTGCCCGAGGCACCTACTCACACCACGTTGCTCGCCGCTGCCAGCAGCTCTGAACCTGTGAAGGAGAACGCCCGATGACCACCTCACACCTCGCCGTCATCACCGCCGGCCTCACCCAGCCCTCGTCGACGCGACTGCTCGCCGACCGCCTCACCGACGCGGTCGTGCGGTCCCTGCGCGAGACCAACGACGAGGTTGTGGTGGAGGTCGTGGAGGTCCGTGACGTCGCGCACGACCTGACCAACCACGTGCTCACCGGGTTCGCCTCACCCGAGCTGCAGGTGCGTCTCGATGCGATCGCCGAGGCGGATGCCGTCATCGTCGTGACCCCGATCTATGCCGCCTCCTTCAGTGGGCTGTTCAAGATGCTCATCGACGTGCTGCCCACCGACGCGCTGCGCGACACCCCGGTGCTGCTCGGGGCCACGGGCGGAACCGCCCGTCACTCGCTGGCTATCGAGCACGCTTTGCGTCCGCTGTTCGCCCACCTGGGGGCGCTCGTGGCCCCGGTCGGGGTGTTCGCGGCCTCCGACGACTGGGGCAGTGCGGATGCCGGTCTGCTCGGTGAGCGCATCACGCGGGCCGGCCGCTCGTTCGCGGGGCTCATCACCGGCACGTCGAAGACTCGCCTGCCCGACCCCTTCGACGAGGTGACACCCTTCGCGACGTTGCTCCAGGGATCCTCACGCGCCTGAGTGAGGACGCCATCCGTGAGGCGCCGGCGGCCGGCATCCGGCCCTCGGCGCCTCTGGTTGCTTCTACGGCGCCGGCTCCATGCCGAGCTCGCGGACGATCCGGTCGGCGATGGCGAGCGAGGCGGTGGCCGCTGGGGAGGGAGCGTTACGAATGCTGAACACGTTGCCGACCCGGCTGAACCGGAAGTCGTCGACCAGCGAACCGTCGGCATCCATGGCCTGCGCCCGCACCCCGGCGGGCCCAGGCCGCACATCGCTCGGTGAGATCGCCGGCACGTAGCGGCGGGCCCGGGCAATGAACGCGCGCCGGTTGAACGAGCCCCAGACCTCGCTGGCGCCCGTCGCCACGTTGGCTCTGGCAAAGCTGCGAAACCCTTTGAACGCCAGCAGCTCTCGCACCTGTCTGCGGTCGATGTCGCGGAGCCGGTAACCCTCTCGCGAAAGGGCCAGCACCGCATTCGGGCCCAGCAGCACGGAGCCGTCGACGCGCTTGGTGAGGTGCACCCCCAGAAACGGGTACCGAGGGTCGGGCACCGGATAGATCAACCCCGAGACCAGGTGTCGCGCGCTCGGCCTCAGCTCGTGGAACTCCCCGCGAAACGGCACGATGCGTGGAAACGGCGAGTCGCCGGCGAGGGCCGCCAACCGATCGGCGTTCAGCCCGCCCGCGACGACAACGAGGTCAGCCGAGACGGAGCGGCCGTCGCCGGCGGTTACCCTCGTGCGCTCACCGACGTCGATCGAAGTCACCTCGAACCCGGTGGTCACCGTTGCCGTTCGCTCAACCGCGTCGGCCAGCATCGCGGCCGTGATCTGCGCATAGTCGACGATCGCGGTGCTGGGGGAGTGCAGCGCCGCGCGGCCCACCACATGGGGCTCGACCTCGCGGAGCTGACCGGGGCTGAGCCAACGCATCCCCGGTACACCGTTCGCCTCGGCGCGGGCCTGGATGCCGTGCAGCCGGTGTTCGTCGTCGCTGTCGAGCGCGACGAGCACCTTGCCCACCTCGTCGTAGGGGAGGCCGCGGTCGAGGCAGTACGCCCGCAGCGCGGTGACGCCGGCGCGAACGAGGCGAGCCTTCGCCGAACCGGGTGCGTAGTAGAGCCCAGCGTGAACGACCCCGCTGTTGTGCGAGGTCTGGTGCGCAGCCGGCGTCGACTCCTTGTCGAGCACCGTCACGTCCGGCGACCCGGGCGTGAGCGTCAACGCCCTGATATGGATGGGTGGTTTGTCAAGGGGGCAGGGTGAAGCGGCGTCCAA
>JAKDLG010000194.1 GCA_030452985.1 Humibacillus sp. | reverse complement strand
GTCAAGAACGCCCGTGAGATGGCCCTGCTGCCCTACTCGAGCTCGGCTCGCTGAGTCCGTTCCGAGAACGAGGAGAACATCATGAAACTGATTCTTACGCACGAGGTCACCGGGCTCGGAACCGCCGGTGACATCGTCGAGGTGAAGGACGGCTATGGCCGCAACTACCTCATGCCGCGCGGCTTCGCGACGCCGTGGACCAAGGGTGGCCAGAAGCAGGTCGACGCCCTGACCAAGGGCCGTGAGGTACGCGAGATCAAGGACCTCGACTCCGCCAAGGGAGTCAAGGGCCAGCTCGAGGCCACGTCGGTCAAGGTCACGGCCAAGACCGGTAAGTCCGGGCGTCTGTTCGGCGCCGTCAGCAACGCCGACATCGCTGCTGCGGTGAAGGCGGCCGGCGGTCCTGAGATCGACAAGCGCAAGATCGAGGTCAAGACGCACATCAAGAGCGTCGGCACCTACGAGGCGACCGTTCGTCTGCACGCCGAGGTCTCGGCGAACCTGAAGTTCGAGGTCGTGTCCTCCTGACCGAGGCTTGACCACCGTGAGGGGCCAGCTTCCGCATCCGCGGAACCTGGCCCCTTCGCCGTCCCCTCCCACCCCCAGTCGAGTGGCCACTTCCGTACGGTCTGCCGTTGAACCCACGCGTACGTAACTGGCCACTCGACCCTCGAACCCAGTCGAGTGGCCACTTCCGTACGGGTTGTCCACACCCTGGCGTCCTGGCCCTGCTCGCCCACAGCCGTCGACTGGTCTGCATCCCTGATGTCGTCCAACTCCTAGCGTCGTGAGAACGACATCAGGGAGAGCCATGGACGAGATCGTGAAGAACCACAGGCTGGAGCAGGATGACCGAAGGGTCAGCGAGTCGGCCCGTCGTCGCAGCCTCGTCCGGGCGCGTTCTCTGCGCTGCTCGATGGCGAAGGTGACACTGGGACGTGTTCGTGCCCGCGCTTCGTGAGGTGAGCGACCGGCCCGATGAGGAGGCGGGCGACCCCAGAGGGGCTTTCAGCGTGAAGGCGGGGCTGGCGTCGGGTCTGACGGTTCGTGTGCTGAACTCCGACCGGTACGTGCGGCCGACGCGAGGTGTTCGCAGCACTGCGACCCCGGCCTCCCTCGTCGACAGAGCGGCAGCCTTCGTGCAGGTCTTCCCCAAGACGGCCTCCTTCTCCCACCTCACTGCAGCCCGCTTGCACGTGCTCCCAGTCTCGTACGCCATGGAGGCCGACGAACGCCTGCACGTCGTGTGTCCGATCAGCCAGAGCCGCATCCGGCGTGCCGACGTCGTGGGACACCGGGCGTTCCATCCCAGGTCGATCACGTTGGTCGACGGCCTGCCGGTGGTCGACCTCGCCGACACGTGGGTAGACCTGGGCGAGCTGGTCGCCCGCGGCAAACCCGTGGGGCTCGATGACCTCATCGTGGTCGGCGACGCCATTGCCACCCGGCTGCACGGCATCCAGCCGTTGCGCGACGCGCTCGCGAGGCGGGTCCGGCCTCGGGGCAAGGCGACTCTGCTGGAGGCCCTCGAGGAGGTCAGAGTCGGGTCGGCCTCGCCGCGCGAGACCCTGGCTCGGCTGATGCTCGTGCGTAGCGGGGTGCCTCAGCCGGCCCTGAACAAGCCCATCCACGGCCCGGACGGATCACTCCTGGGGATCGGAGACCTCGTCTGGAAGAGGCCGAAGGTGATCGGCGAGTACCAGGGAGCGGAGTTCCACGACGGCGAGAACGAGCGTGCTCGCGACGGGGTGCGACGGCGCGGCCTCGAGGCTGACGGCTGGCGGGTGGAGGAGATCTGGCACGAGGACATGAGCACGACGAGCGCCCGGCACGACTGTGTGCGCCGCTTCTCGAGGGCGCTGTCGGTGGACGAGTCCGGCTTGACCCTGGGAAGCTGCGAGCCCCAGTTCTTCTCGCGGCACGCCATGGAGCTGGCCCTCGTGCGGGAGGACCGCCGGTCGGGCAGATGGAACCGGTGAGGAGCCTCTGTACGGAAGTGGCCACTCGACTGGGTGGGGGTGTACGGAAGTGGCCACTCGACTGGGGGTGGGCTTGCGGTCAGGCGGACTCGCGGATGACGAGATGGGTCTCCATCAGCGTGACCCGGGGGGCGCTCTCGCCGGCCAGCAGCCGCAGCAGGGTGTCGGCCATCACGCGCCCCATCTCCTCGGCGGGCTGGGCCACCGTGGTCAGCCCCACCCGGCCCCGGGTGGCGTAGCGGCTGTTGTCGAAGCCGACGATCGCCACGTCGGCCGGCACCCGCAGCCCCCGTTCCTCCAGGGCCAGCATCACCCCGCTCGCCATCAGGTCGCTGGCGACGAAGATGGCGTCGAGGTCGGGATGGTCGTCGACCAACTTCAGGGCTGCCCGGATTCCGCCCGCCTCGGTGAAGTCGCCGCGGGCCAGGCGTTCGTCACCGAGCCCTGCCGCCAGCAGCGCCTCGCGCCAGCCGGCCTCGCGGTCGACGGATGCCGGCATGTCAGAGGGCCCGGTGATCGTGGCGATCGCTCGACGCCCGATGTCGATCAGGCGCTGGGTGCCCTGTCTTCCGCCACGCTGGTTGTCGACGTCGATGTAGTAGTCACCCGGGTGGGCCAGCTCGCCGAGCGGTCGACCGCCGAAGACCACCGGCAGCGAGCGGCCCAGCGAGGCGAGAAAGTGGTCGCCCGAGTGGTGCGAGACGACCAGCGCCCCGTCGACGTTGCCGCCGAGCAGGTAGCGGCGGGTCTTCTCCGACGGCGAGTCGGGATGGGTCAGCTGCAGGTTGAGCACGTAGTCGCTGTCGCTCAGCCGGTTGCTGATGCCCTGCACGACGTCGGCGAAGTAGGGGTCACCGAAGAAGCGGTGGGCATCTTCCGGCACCACGAGCGCGATCGACATCGTGGCGCGAGCCACGAGCGAGCGGGCCGCCCGGTTCGGCACGTAGTTGAGATCGGCGATGGCCGCCTCGACGACCGCCAGCACGTCGGCGCTCACGCGGGGCGAACCGTTGATGACGCGCGAGACGGTGGCCCGAGAGACCCCCGCCACCTTGGCGACCGCCTCGAGCGTGGGTCGCGCAGGCAACGGTTCGGCCAGAGCGTGCGCCTGCCCGCCCGCGCCCGCCGCGCCCTTGGTCATCCCTGATCGTGTCCCACGGGTAGCTCCCTGGTGGCGATGATGCGGGCGTAGTCGAGGGCACTGGCCTTCGGCGTTCGCCGCTGAGTGTCGTAGTCGACTCGGACGATACCGAACCGCTTCGCGTATCCCCAGGCCCATTCGTAGTTGTCGAGCAGCGACCAGTAGAAGTAGCCCCGCACGGGCACCCCGGCGTCGATGGCGTCGAGCACCGCGCCGAGGTGGGCGCGCAGGTAGGCGGAGCGATCGCGGTCGTCGACGAAGCCGTCGGCGTCGGGCCCGTCGTCGAAGGCGGCGCCGTTCTCGGTGACGTAGAGCTCGACGTCCCGCGGGCCGGCGTAGTCGCGCTGGAGGCGGATGAGCAGTCGGGTCAGGCCGTCGGGCTGGATCTCCCAGTCCATCGCGGTCACCGGCAACCCGCGCGGATGCCGGAACGAGGCGGGGGCGGCAGGGAAGGCTGAGCGGGTGTAGCGGCCCCCGTTGAGGCTGTCGGCCAGGGCGGCGGCCGGCGGCTCGTGCCCGATCGCCTCACCGTTGTAGTAGTTGACGCCCAGCACGTCGATCGGTGTGCTGATGAGGTCGAGGTCGCCGTCCAGGATGTGGTTCTCCAGTCCCAGGCCTCGGACGTCGTCGAGCAGGTCCGCCGGGTACTCGCCGCGGAAGATGGGGTCGAGGAAGATGCGGTTCATCTGGGCGTCGATGCGGCGGGCGCCGTCGACGTCGCGGGGGTCGTCGGGGTCGAGCGGGTCGGGCACCGTGAAGTTCAGGGTCAGACCCAGCTTCAGCGAGGCGTCGCGCGCTCGCAGCGCCGAAACGGCCTTACCGTGCGCCAGCATCAGGTGGTGCGCGGCGGCCAGCCCGTCCTCCGGCGAGGTGCGACCCGGGGCGTGGATGCCGGCGGTGTAGCCGAGGAAGGCGGCGCAGAAGGGCTCGTTGAGGGTGGTCCAGGTCGAGACCCGGTCACCGAGCCGGTCGTGCACGGCGAGGGCGTAGTCGACGAAGCGGTCGGTCGTCTCCCGCGTCGTCCAGCCGCCGCGGTCCTCGAGCGCCTGCGGGAGGTCCCAGTGGTAGAGCGTCAGCCACGGGGCGATCCCGGCGCCGAGGAGTGAGTCGACGAGCCGTTCGTAGAAGTCGAGGCCCTTGCTGTTGACCGGGCCGCCGTCGGGACAGACCCGGGCCCAGGAGGTGGAGAAGCGGTAGGTCTGCAGCCCGAGCGACGCCATCAACGCCACGTCGTCGGCGAACCGGTGGTAGTGGTCGCAGGCGACGTCACCGGTGTCGCCGTTGACGACGGCGCCGGGTAGACGACAGAAGGTGTCCCAGATCGAGGCGGTGCGACCGTCGAGGTCGTGGGCGCCCTCGATCTGGTAGGCCGCGGTGGCGGCGCCGAGCACGAAGCCGGCGGGCACCGGGCGCCGACCGGATGCGGCCGAGGTGGCCGGGAGCGCCGACGTGGCACTGCCGGAAACCCCCGGGCGTAGGGCGGCGGGCGTGGTGGGGTCGGGGGTCATCCCTTGACAGCTCCTTGCATGATGCCGGACACGAGCTGACGGCCGGCGACGGCGAACACGAGGATGAGCGGCAGGGCGGCGAGCACCACTCCCGCGAGCACGAGCGAGTAGTCCACGTAATACCGTGCCTGAAGTTGCTGGAGGGCGACTGGGAGGGTCGGGTTTCCCGGGTCGAGCACGATGAACGGCCAGAAGAAGTTGGTCCAGGTCGCGATGAAGGTGAACAGGCCCAGCATGGCAGCACCGGGCCGGGCTGCGGGCAGGGCGATGTTCCAGAAGATCCGGAAGATCGACGCCCCGTCGACGCGGGCCGCCTCGATCAGCTCGTCGGGCAGCGCCTCCTTGAGGTACTGCGTCATCCAGAACACGCCGAACGCGTTGACGAGCGAGGGAACGATGACAGCGCCGAGGCTGCCGATCCAACCGAGCTTGCTCATCACGATGAACAACGGCACGATCCCGAGCTGGGTCGGCACTGCCATCGTGGCGATGACGAACACGAGCAGCACCCCCTTGCCGCGAAACCGCAGCTTGGCGAAGGCGAACCCGGCCATCGTCGAGAGCAGCACCACGACCAGGCTGACCGCGCTCGAGACGATGATGCTGTTGGCCAGCGCCTTCCAGAACGGGAGGGTGTCGATGACGGTGCGGGCGTTCGCGAGGAAGTTGCCGCCGGGCAGCAGCGAGACGCTGCCGCTGTTGATGGCGGTGGCGTCCTTGCTGCCGATGACGAACGACCACCAGAGCGGGAACACCGAGGCGAGCAGCACCACGATGAGGAACGTGTAGGCGATCGGGCTGGCTTGGCTGCGACGAATCGCGTTGCGGGTCAGCCGTCGTCGTGATGGCGCCGGCTGCGGTGCGCGGACGGGCACCAGGGTCGGGGCGGTCATCGGGACTCCTTCGAGGCGATGCGTTTGGTGACGACGAAGTTGACCAGTGCGAAGACGATGATGATGAGGAAGAGCAGCCACGCGATCCCGGCGGCGCGCCCGAAGTTCTTCTGCGTCCAGCCGATGTTGTAGAGGTAGATCGTCAGGGTCTGCCACTGCCGGTCGGCGCCGCCCTGGCCGTACTGGTCGAACATCCGGGGCTCGTCGAAGATCTGCAGACCGCCGATGGTCGAGGTGATGACGACGAAGATGATGGTCGCGCGCAGCTGCGGGATGGTGATCGAGAAGAAGGTGCGCACGCGCCCGGCCCCGTCGATCAGGGCCGCCTCGTAGTAGTCCCGGGGGATCGTCTGCATCGCGGCGAGGAAGATCAGCGCGTTGTAGCCGGTCCAGCGGAAGTTGACCATGGTGGCGATGGCGACGTGGCTCGCGAGGGTGTCCTTGTGCCACTGGATGGGGTCGATGCCGACGTAGCCGAGCACCTGGTTGATGAGCCCGAACTTGTCGCCGAACAGGTCGTTGAAGATCAGCACCACGGCGACCGGCGCGATGACGTAGGGGAGCAGCACGCTCATCCGCCAGAAGGTCCTGGCCCGCAGCCCGCTGTCGAGCGCGCCGGCGATGAGCAGCGCGATGATGACCTGGGGCACGCTCGAGAGCACGAAGATGCTCAGGGTGTTGCGCAGCGCGTTCCAGAAGAACGGCTGACCGAGCACGTCGGCGAAGTTCTTCATCCCGACGTAGGCACCCTGCCCGCCGATGAGGTTCCACTGGTGCAGCGAGACCCACAGCGTGTAGAGCAGCGGGAAGAGCCCGACGATGGCGAAGAGGATGAAGAACGGCGAGATGTAGGCGTAGGGCGAGACCGCGCCGTCGAGTCGGCTCAGGCGCTGTCGCAGCTTCGACCGGGGCCGGATGCCGCTGGACCGGGTGGGCAGTCGGTCACTCCCGCCCGGGCCGGCGGGGTCGACCGAGTCGGCCGGTTCTGCCGGCACCTTCGTCGTTACGGTCACTTCCGCTCCTTGGGTTGGGGCATACGGGGTGACGCCAGCGGCATCCCGACCGATGAGGGGGTCAGGCCGGGATGCCGCTGACGGTTCGGTGGCTGACGCCGTAGGTCAGCCGAGCGCCTGCACGTCGGCGACGAACTTGTCCCACGACGCGTCGGGGGTCGAGGTGCCGTCCTCGATACGGGTCAGGGCCTTCTGCATGGCGTCGTTGATGGCGAAGTACTTCGGGCCCTTGAACGGCGAGACCGAGATGCCCTTGAACCGGTCGGAGAAGATCTGGCCGGTGGGGGCGTTGTTGAACGAGACGACCTTGACGGCCGCGAGCTCGGGGCTGCTCTGGGCGGCCATCTGGCTCGGGAACGCGCCGACCTTCTGGAAAGCCTTGATCTGCTGCTCGGGAGCGGTCAGCCAGTCGGCGAGCTCACGGGCCTCCGCGGGGTGCGCGCTCTGCTTCGGCACGACGAGGTAGGAGCCGCCCCAGTTGCCGCCGCCGCCGGGGATGGTGTTGGCGATGTCCCAACCCTTGACGCCCTTGGCGTTGCCCTCGATGACGCCGACCATCCAGCCGGGGCAGAGAATGGTGGCGAAGCCGTTCTTCTGGTAGCTCGCGGTCCAGTCGTCGCTCCACTGCTGCAGCTTGGCCGAGAGCTTGTCGTCGATGCCGGCCTTGACGACCTCGTCGTAGACCTTGCGAACCGCGGGGTTGGTGGTGGCGATGACGGTGCCGTCGGCGTCCTCGTAGGTCTTCTCGACCTGGTTGATCATGCCCTGGTAAGTGGCGCCGAGGGAGTCGAAGAAGGGCACCTTGCTCTTGGCGGCGAACTGCTGGCCGGCGGCGAAGTAGCTCTCCCACGAGGTGCCGAACCACTTCGCGACCGACTCGCGGTCGCTCGGGAAGCCGGCGGCCTTGAGCAGGTCGCTGCGGTAGCAGATCGCCTCGGGGCCGGCATCGGTGCCGTAGCCGACCAGGGCGCCGTTCGCGTCGGTGGCGGCCTTGGTCTTCCACTCGGGCCAGCGGCCGTCGACGGAAGCGTTCTTCAGGTCGGTGAACTTGTCGCTGTACTGCAGGATCTCGGGCAGCCAGTCGACCTCGACGGCCTCGACGTCGGCCATGCCGCTGCCGGCGGCGAGCCGGGTGTTGAAGTTGTCGCGGGCCTCGTTGGAGGTGGCGGCCTTCTTGTGGGTGACCTTGATGTTCGGGTGGCTCTTCTCGAACTGCGGAATGAGCTCTTCGTAGCCGAACTGGTTGAAGGTGGCGAGGGTCAGGGTGACCGGCCCGCCGTTGGTGCCGGCCGGCGTGCTGCCGGCGGACGGGTCGGTCGTGCTCGAGCTGCTGCACGCCGAGAGGGCCACCAGCCCGATCGAGACGGTGGCCACGGCCTTGAAGTGAGTGCTGAAGCGGGTGGTGCGGATGACGCGTTTGGTCATGAGAGAGCTCCTTCGGTCTCAGCCCGATCTGGGGATGGGAGCGCTCTCCCTGCGTGAAGGCTGGTGTGAGAGCGCTCTCACGACAGAGAATCGAGCGTACTCCCAGGTTCGGTCAAGGGTCGTTATCGATCCGTGACCTTGATAGCGGCCTGAGCGGGGGCGACAGCTGTTCACCGGGTGCCACTCCGAGGGGTTTCAGACGTGGATCCGGTTCTGCGAAGGAATCTGAGACCGGGCCTTTTCTGGGGGATGGGAGTGAGACCGGAGCGCTCAGCAGTGGACGCTGAGGCAGGTGGCCGTGCCCGCGGGTGGCGAGCGAGCATGGTTGGGCCCTGGGGCGGGCGGTCAGGCCTGCTGCGGTGCGCGGTGTGGCTCGTCGTTGAGGGTGGCGGCCAGGGTCGCCGACGATGCGGTGCGGCGGGGCCAGGTCCAGGCGGAGCGCAGGATGAAGGCCAGCAGCAGCACCTCGATTCCAATGTGAAGGCCGTAGTAGAAGGCCCAGTCCCAGGAGGTCCCTGCCGCGTTGAACACCATGACCGGGATATAGATCGATGCCACGGCGAGGTTCGTGGCGCGGTTCACCCGGGCGGGCAGCGCGATGGAGAGCATCACCATCAGGGCCGGGATCCCGATGACCACGAGGAATATGGTCATCAACGTCGGAGTGATGTCGAACTCAAAGATGCGGCCACCCCGGATCTGATCGATGGCGCCGGGCTGGTAGAGGTGGTAGTAGTCGACGTAGATGACGAAGAACATCAAGCTGGTCCATGCGGCGGCCATCTTGGCCTGCACCGGCATGCGCAGATCTTCCAGCGCGGTGCGGGATTGCGGCGTTCTCATCAGAGTGCTCCTTGCCTTGATCGGGTGGGTGCTTCCACCTTCACGGACGGCGGCGGCGGGCACATCAGCCCCGGAGCCTGATCTGACCTGGCCGCCGGCACAGTCGTCCTCTCGTACTTTCGGCCAATACGCCGACCACGCGGCCTGCCTAGGCTGATCAGATGGCCACCGACGCACTCCGCTCGCTGTGGGCCGAACCTCGACCTGCGGACCCCCCGGGCAGGGGCCGTCGGGACTGGGCCCTGGTCGCCGTACTGATCTGCTGGTCCGTGCTGGAAGCCGTGCTGGGTGAGGATCTGGCGCCGCGCCCGCTGGGGCTCATCGCCGTGATCGCGGTTGTCACCCCCCTGCTCTGGCGACGCCAGCGTCCGCTCGTCGCGGTCGCGGTCGCCTTCGGAACAGTGACCGTGCTCGACATCGTCAGAATCCTCACCGGCTCGCTCGGCGCTCTGCCCTCAAGTGTCTCGGCCACCCTGGTGCTGACCTACGCCCTGTTCCGGTGGGGCTCCGGTCGGGAGGCCGCAAGCGGCCTCGGTGTCATCCTGGTCTGGCTGCCCATCACCCTC
>JAKDLG010000193.1 GCA_030452985.1 Humibacillus sp. | reverse complement strand
CGGAGGCAGCAGCCCCCGCAGTGACCACAGCCGGAGTCGAGGCGAGGTGGTCGGCGGCGGAGTGGTCGGCGGCGGCGTCGGTGGTGGGGTCGGCTTCGGGGGCGTCGTGTGCTCGGTGGAGCACACGGCAGCCACCGCAGCCGCAGCGCCCGGCGCCGCCGTCGAGCGGCCCCCGGGAATGGTGGGCGACACCGGTGGGGCGGTTCCGGCGCAGGTCGTGGGGGGCACGTCGCCGGTGCTCGTGGCGCTGTTGCGCAGGGTCATCGAGTAGGCGTCGTCGTTGACGCGCACGCCGTACGTCAGGGTCAGCTGTGCCCCGTCGGCGAGCGTGCCGACGGTCCACACCAGCTTTCCGCTGGACACGTCGAACGCGACGGTCGTGCCCTCCGGCGGGGTGATCGCGGCGATGGTCGCTGCGGTCAGCACGCCGGTGAGGTCGTCGACGACGACGACGTCGTGCACCGGCACGGCGCCCCTCGAGTCGACGGTCACGGAGTAGGTGATGGTCGACCCCGGGGCCACCACCGAGCCCGAGACGGGGTCGCTCGACTTGGTCACCGAGTACTCCCCGTCGGTGCGGGTGACGGTGTTCGTCGCCACGAGGTCGACGTTGGGCACCGGGGTGTCCTCCTGCGGGCGCGGGATGACGAACGCCACCGACTGCGCGTCCGGCTGCGCCAGCGGCTCGGCGGGAACCGGAGCGATCGTGAACACGGGGTCGCCCCAGGCCCAGGCCGCATCCTGCAGCTTCGGCAGGGTCTCCGTCGGCTCGGTCACCGTGCAGGTGCTGTCGACCGGGATCTGCGGGTCCTCACCGACGAAGACGGTGTCGTCGCGCGCCACGTCGAGAAGGCCGTCACTGGTGTCGGCGCCGCCCTCCGACGTGCACGTCCACGACATCCGGAACGCTGCCGCCGGGTCGACGATGCCGCCGGTGTCGCCCGCGACCTTCTTGGTCACCGAGAAGGTGCCGAACTGGCGCTCGACCGGGTTGACGACCTTCAGCGGCGGCGTGGGCGTGTCAGGCGCGGTGACGGTCACGGGGTCGATAGCGACCGACGGGCCCCACACGTAGGAGTCGTCGCCGTCGACCGGCTGCCCGGTCGCGCCGGGGAGGTCCTCGGTCGCGGAGCAGACAGAACCGACCAGGATGCCGGAGGCCAACCACGGCGTGCCCGTGCTGGCGCTCCACGTCGAGTCGACCGAGTCGTCGTCGCCGTACGTGCAGCTCAGCGTGCCGGTGTACTCACGGTCCTCGGCCACCAGATCAGCACCGGGCCCGGTCACCGTCTTCTGGATCAGGAGGTCGGAGTAGACCCGGATGACCGTGTTGCTTATGGCAAGGGATGCCGTCTCGCCGGTGACCAGGGTGACGGCGTCGGGGGTGTAGACCGGCGGCCCCCACGCGAACGAGCCGTCGACGAGCACGTCGGGGGCCAGGGTGTCCTCCTGCACCGAGCAGACCGAGGTCGCCGGCACTCGCGCGGCCTCGGGCGTGAACAGCACCGAGGTCGAACCGGCCGTGACGCTGAACCGGTCGGAGTAGGTGTCGGCACCCTGGGCGCAGGACCAGACCCCGGTGAACGTCGTGCCGGGCGTGACCCCCCCGGCCGGATCGGTGAGAGCCTTGCTCAGCTGAAGGCCCGCGTAGAGCCGCTGCACCTGATTGGTGACCGCGACGGTGGCGGTGCCACCGGCCACCACGCTGGCCGGCGCCCCGACCACGGCGGGGGCCCAAGCGTACGACGAGTCCGGCAGGCCGGTGCCTTCTGGAGTGTTCTCAGTGACCGTGCACTTAGAACCGAGCAGCAGACCGTCGACGGTCTGCTTCGGGTCAGCTCCCGGCGTGATGCTCCACGTGCCCGTGACCGGGTCGTCGGTGCCGTACTGGCACGAGTAGGTGCCGGTGAACGTCGCGTTCGGGTCGACGACGCCGAACGCGTCGACCACGGCCTTCTCGATCGTGAGCGAGCTGCGTACCCGCACGATCGGGTTCTGAGCCAGGAAGACCTGCTCGGGCTTGGCCCGAGTCAACACGAACGAGCCCGCCGGGTCGTAGACCGGTGCGCTCCAGGCGTACGAGCTGTCCTTGAGCAGCGACTGGCTCGGCGTGTCCTCGTAGCCGGAGCAGGTCCACCCGATGCTGGCCACGATCGGCTTCTCGCCGCCGTTGGCGATGGTGCCATCGGCGAACCGCGTCGGCACTCCGGGCTGCCCAGGCACGTAGCACTCGCCGTGCAGGGTGAAGTTCTCATCAGTGCCACCGATGTAGCCCTCGGTGGCCCCGGTTACCTGCTTGCGCACGCGCACCGTGCCGCTGTCGCGGGTGAGGGTGTTGGTCACGCCGACCGTGTTCGGGCCCGGGCTGACGACGGTGGTGCCCGTGATGGTCGGCTCGAGCCAGCGGAAGGCCGGGTCGACCGACGGGGTGCCGAGGTCGCCCTCGGTGGCGGTACACGTCGAGGTCACCGGGATGTCGTCGGCAAGCAGCATGCCGTCGGGCCCAGCCTTGACTCTCACCGAGCCGCTGCCCACTGTCGCACCCCGGTAGGAGCAGCTCCAGCCGATGTCGTAGAGACGGTCAGGGTCGACGATGCCCTGGGCCCCGACGAACGTCTTGACGAGGGTGACCGGCGCCGTCACGCGCAGGATGGGGTTGGTGACGCCGATGGCGCGGACCGTGCCCTCCGCCACGGTGACCGTCGCGTCGGACGGGTCGTAGACAGGAGCACCCCAGGCGTAGGAGGCGTCGAGCAGCCCGCTGGTCAAGGTCGACTCGGTGGCTGTGCAGCTCGACCCCACCGGGATGTCGCTCTGGGTCGCCCCGCCTGGGATCGGCACGTCGAGCTCGTAGACCTCGCCCGGCCCGCAGTTGAGGACGACCTGCACGGTGTTGCCCGCCACCAGGCCGGCGGTCGCTCCGGTGACCGCCTTGGTGACCCGCACTGAGCCTAGGCGCGGCGTGATCGGGTTGATGGCCGTCACCTGGGACGCCGAGCCGTCGGCCGGGGTGGTGAAGGTAACCGAGTCACCGGTGCCCCGCGGGCTGGAGTCGACGACGAACTGCACGTCATCCCAGCCGTACGCCGGCGGAACATCGGGCTTGGAGGTCTCGGTGAGCGTGCACAACGTCGACGCCGGCACGGTCGGCTGCTCCTGGCTCTCACCGTCGGTGAGCACGAAGTTCTTGACGGGCTGGTTGGCGCACGTCAGTCGGAAACCGAACGTGGTATCCGGCGTGAACCCCCCCTCCTTGCCCGATCCGACGACGCTCTTGGTCACGTTGAGAGAACCGGTGATCCGCTTGACCGCGTTCGTCGCGGTGACGGTCACGGGAGTCGTCGCCGACGTGACCGGCACCTGCTGGCCCGGGGCGTAGGCCACGGGGAGCCACACGTAAGAGGAGTCGGTAGCGCTCGGCGGGTCGGCCAGGGTCGCCGGGTCCTCCGTCACGGTGCACTGCGACCCCAGCAGCACGGCATCCGAGGTGCCCGTTGCTCCGGGAGCCAGGTTGAAGGTGCCCGTCACCGGGTTCTGGGCGCCGTAGGTGCAGCGGTAGCCGATGGCGAACGTGCGCCCGGGCGCGACGACACCGTCAGGATCGGTCAGGGCCTTGGCCACGGTGAGGGTGCCTCGCACCCGCACCACGGTGTTCGCGATCGGCACATTGACGACCTGGTTGGGTGTGGTCAGGGTGACCGTCTGGGCGGACGGTGCCGGGCCCCAGGCGTAGGAGGAGTCGAGCAGTCCGCCGCTGGGCGGCGTCTCGGTGACTTTGCACGACGTGCCGACGGGCAGGTCTGGCGTGGAGGCCGTCTCACCGACCCCCACCTGGAACACGTACGGGGTGCCGCGGTTGTTGCAGTCGGCCGTGACGGTGAACTGGGCCCCGGAGACGACACCCTGGGTCTCGCCGGTGACCGTCTTGGTGACGCGCACCTGACCGAAGACGGACACCGTCGGGTTGGTCACGGTGAGCGTGGTGCTGTCACCCGCCACGATGGTCGCGAGGAACGACGGTGCCCAGGTGGGCGTGCCCCACCGGTAGGCCGGGCTGAGCAGAGTCGGGTCGGGGGCCACCTCCTGCACCGAGCAGACCACTCGGGCGGGGAGCCCGGAGATGGTCGTCGTACCACCGGCCGCCACGGTGACCTGACCCGCGAAGCCGGGGGCACAGGTGTAGTTGACCTTGAAGTTCTTTCCGCTCCCGCCGGTGTAGCCCGACCCGTCAACGACCTTGGCGATGACGAGCGACCCGAACTCGCGGGTGTAGCTGTTTCCGACCGTCACTGTGGCCGTGGTGTTGGATGCGATGGTCACGCTGGCCGGAGTGACGGTGGCCGGCGTGTTCCAGATGTAGCTCGGGCCGCTGAAGTCGCCGACCTGCTGCTGCAGGTCCTCGGTGAACGAGCACCGCGATCCGGCGGGGATGCTGGCGGCGGGCGAGACAGCCTGGCTCGTGGTGACCTCGAGGGTACCGCTCGTGGTGGGACCGTTGGTGAGCGTGCAGGTGTAGCCGATCGGGAAGACGCGGTCGGTGCCTCCGACGAAGCCGCCGGGGCCGGACACGGTCTTGGTCACCGCGAAGGTGCCGAAGCGCTGCACCACCGGGTTGGTGATGGTGACGGCCGCTGTTCCCCCGTCAGTGATCGTCACCGGCTGGGTGCTGAAGGTTGCTGGGCCCCACCCGTAGGAGGCGTTGAGCAGCCCACCGGTCGGCGTGTTTTCGGTGACGGTGCACGACCGGCCGGCGGGGAGGTTGGCTACGGTGACGGGTGTGCTGGTGGTAAGGGTGCTGAACGTTCCGGTGAGGCCGCCACCGCAGTCGTAGGCACCGGAGAAGGTCTTGCTGGCGCCACCGGTGTAGGCCCCCGCCGGAGCGTCGACGACCTTGCTGATCCGCAGTGAACCGGTGACGAACCGGTTGGTGGCGGTGCAGGTGACGTTAGCCGACGCCGTGGCGGCCGCGCTGTCGGGCAGGGCCACGCTCGCGCCGACGACGGGGACGGCGGTGCCGCCGGCCGTGCTGCAGACCCAGTCACCGTCCTGGGTGTAGCCCGTCGATGCCCCCCCGGTACCGGTCTCGGTGAGCGCATAGGTGCCGGCGGGCAGCCGCTGCGTGGTCACGGCCGGCGAGCCGGACGGGCCCGACACGATCGCGCCCGACGGAGGTGGGGCCACCGACCCGGTGGCGGTCAGCGTCCAGAGGCTCGGGGCGGCGGCTCCGCTCGCCACCTTCTTGACGAGCGTCAGGGTCGCCTTCGGCGTGTAGGTGTTGGTGTAGGTGCAGGTGATCCCTGGCGAGCCGACTCTCGGCGGTCGTGGCACGTTGGCCAGAACGACCTGGCGCCCGGCGATGGAGGTGGTGACTCCCGGCACGGGCTCGGGTTGCCCGTTCGCGCCGATCTGCGTACACGTGAGCCCGGTGAGCGCCCAGCGGTCGTCGTTCGGGTCCTTCTCGGTGACGGTGACAGTGTTGCCGGTGGTCAGTTCCTGTTGGTAGCTGCCGCCGGAGTTCAGCGAGAACGACCCGTTCGACCACGGCGAACCGGCCAGCGTCGAGGTGGACCCGAAGCCGAAGCCCGGGGTTCCGGGGGGACTGCCCGCGACCTGCTTGACGACGGTGAGCGAGCGCACGGTCTCGAGCGAGGCGTAGAGGCAGGCATGGGTCGAGGTGGTCTCGACCGTCGAGAACTGGTTGACCGGTGTCCCCGCGGGAAGCGCCGGGCAGGTGGCCGCGTTGCCCACCGGCACGAAGCCGGTGATGACGAGCCGGAACGTCGAGCCACCCTGGGTGAGCGTCACGCTCGAGATCTGGTTGCTGAAGGCGATGACATCGTTGTTGGCCGGGTTGGTCGGCGGGTTGGCGTTGTTCGGGGTCTCGTCAAGGGTCCACGGGAAGCTGAGCGTGTTGTTGCCGCTGAAGCCCGCAAGGACGGTGTTCAGGGTGCCGGTGTAGTAGCGGTCGTCGGCGTAGACGGGGTTGTTGTAGTGGATCATCCGGCCGATGAGGAACTGGCTGCCGTCACTGACGCTCGTGACCGTGGAGGGTCGGAACCCGACCACGCTCTGCGTCGCAGTGCTGAGGCTCGAGGGGCAACGGCCGCTCGTCGCCGATCCGTGGCCGGTCTGGGCCTCGTTGATGCTCGTGCCGGTGTTGGTCACCTGAGCTGAGCTGGTGGCAGAGCCGGGCGGCGCATACGTGATGCAGTTGCTTCTGCCGGTGCCGTTGTCGACACCCCTGTGATCTGCCATCTGGGCCTTGACCGGTCCCGCGTTGATGTCGGCGGCCAGGGCCGTCGAGGCCGGCAGCACGACCGAGGCGGCCATCGCCAGAGCCCCCACGAGGAGCAGCACCATCAGGGAGGCCGTCGATCGCGCGGCAGGCCGCCACATCCGTGCTGTCAACATCGTCACCCCTGGTTCGGTGGCTGAGGCACGTCCTTGACCGGCGACACACCATGAAGGACCTCAGCAGCACCGGGGCCCGTCCCGGGAGTCTAGGGGTGGGACGGTGTGTTGAGAAGGCCTACATGTGCCTCATTGCGGGTGAGAGCGTCATCAACCGTAACGACCACCGCAATTGGTGAGGTTCCGTTGTCCCCAAGAGCTGCGACGTCAGCAAGGCCCGTTCCCCGAACGAGCTCGTGATCAGCGGGACGAGAAAACACCACCCCCTCATCCCCGACTCCGGCACCGGGGACCCCGCGACGGTGCAGACCACCCACCGGCGCGGCTTCCATGAAGCGCACTGCCGGTACCTGTGCAACACCGTGGCAGGACTCCTTTCTCGGCCAAGCGTCAACGCGTGAGTTTCGCGGTTCACCTCGTTACCCGGATCCCTATCCCCAAGAAGTCGTGGCCGACCGAGAGTCCAACCCGCGAGGCTGACCTTGGTCAAGACCGTCACCAACGACAACGGCGGCACCGCGGCACCGCGGCACCGCGGCACCGCGGCACCGCGGCACCGCGGCACCGACCGACTGGACCCTGATCGCGGCCGGTCCGACGCCCACCAGCGGCATCAGCGGTATCACTGGCACCCCGGCCGTCACCGCTGCCACCGTCAACGCCGGCACCTACGTGCTCGCCGAGACCGACGGCCCCGCCGGTTACGCGGCCTCCGCCTGGACCTGCACCGGCGGCACCCTCACCGGCGCCAGCGTCGTCGTACCCAACGGCGGCAACGTCACCTGCACCATCAACAACAACGACGTGCCCGGTACCTGGACCATCAGCAAGGAGAGCAACCCCGCCTCCGGGACCGCGGTGAAGCCGGGCGACGTCATCACCTACACGGTGACGGCCGCCAAGCTCACCGGCACCGACCCCCAGGACGTCGTGGTGGTCGATGACCTCGCGGCGGTGCTCGACCACGCCACCTACGTCGACGGCAGCGCCACCGCCACCACCGGCACCGTCGAGGTTGTGGGCACGAGCCTGACGTGGAGCATCCCGGTGTTGTCCGGCGTCCAGACCGTGACCTACCAGGTCAAGGTCAATGCCGACGCCGACGGTGTGAGGTTGGTCAACCACATCACGAGCGAGGGGTCCGAGCCGTGCGTCGAGCCTCCGGCCCCTGACAACGAGCGAGCGGCCGCCGAACCGGCGCGTCCCAGCGCGAAGGCAGCGGCGGACGACTGCACCACGACCACCCACGACACCCCGGCCTGGAACGTCGTGAAGACGAGCGACCCGGCCAGCGGTTCGCAGGTGCCCGTGGGCAGCACGATCGCCTACACGCTGAAGGCGCCCAGCACCTACAACCCGCCCGTCACCGACGCGGTCGTCACCGACGACCTGTCGAAGGTGCTGAACCACGCCACCCTGGTCGCGGTACCGGCCGGGGCCACCCTCAGCGGCACGACGCTGACCTGGAAGGTGCCCACCCTCGCCGCCAAGGGTGATGCGGCGTCCTTGACCTATCAGGTCAAGCTCGACTCCGATGCCTATGCCGTGACGGTCACCAACGTCGCCACCCCAGGGCCCGGAGGTGGCTGCGCCAATTCGTGCACTACCAACCACAAGACGCCGCCGAAGGTGACGCCGCCGCCGGTCAACCCACCGCCCGTCAACCCTCCGCCGGTGAATCCCCCGACCAACCCTGAACTGCCCATCACCGGATCGAGTGTGGCGCCCTTCCTGGGCCTCGGTGGACTGCTCGTCGTGCTCGGTTCGGTGGCCCTGTGGTTCGGTCGTCGGCCCCGGCGCGCTTCCGGGGAGGGCTGAGCTCCGCCGGACCCACGGCAGACGTGGGTCAACAACGGGACCGATGACGGGCAGCAACGCCTCCGCACTGCGCACCTCGCGCTCAGTAGCGGCGCGCCGCGGAAGTGCTGCCCGTCATTGGTACCGCCGGTCGCCGCAACGTCACCCCTGCCGTTCGAGGCGATCGAAACGTAGAGTCGATCCGTGACCCGGGTGAGCCCTCCACCGGAGACAGCCGTCGAGCAACCAAGCGACGCTGTCGATCCCGAGCGCAGTCACCCCGGTCGGCGCAGCCGAGCCCGGGCAGCGGTGGCCCGGCGTGTCCCAGCGGTGGTCAGGCGGGCGCCGAGAAGCGCCTGGGTCGTCATCGCCGTGCTCGTGGTGGTCGCTCTCGCGCTCACCGGCTTTCTGCTCCTGCGGCCGCCGGGACCGGCACCGATCACCACCCGCGACGTCGAAGCAACGGTCAAGAAGAGCCTGGACGAACAAGCCCGAACGCAGGCCGCAGCGCCGGCCCTCGCGTCGGTCGCCTACCGCGTCATCCAGCCGTCGCTCGTCATCATCTCGACCACGAAGTCGACGGCTACCGGTCAGAACAGCGGCAGCGGCGCCGGCATCATCGTCAACGCGGACGGCACCGTGCTGACCGCCCTGCACGTCGTCGACGGGGCGCAGACCATCAAGGTGACCTTCGCCGATGGCACCAGCTCGGACGCCACGATCGCGAAGCGCCAGCGCGACAACGATATTGCCACCCTCACCCCGACCGACCTGCCCGAGACCGTTGTGCCCGCGGTCCTCGGAAGCATCGTTCCGGTCGGCGCCCCCGTCTTCGCAGTCGGACACCCCCTCGGCCTCGCCGACTCGCTCTCGGCCGGCGTCGTATCAGCCCTCGACCGCACCGTCAGCGTCGAGGGCGGCCGCGAGCTGAAGCACCTCATCCAGATCGACGCCGCCGTCAACCCCGGCAACTCGGGCGGCCCACTGCTCAACAAGGCGGGGCAGGTGGTCGGCATCGTCACCGGCCTCGCCAACCCGAGCGATCAGAGCACCTTCGTCGGCATCGGCTTCGCGGTGCCGATCGCGACCGCGGGAGGGGCCGCCGACAGCCCGCCGCAGTGACTCGCACCCCTTGCCGTACTGGATGCCGGTCACTGCCCACCCACCGCACCCGGCCGCACCCCGGAGGCGGTCTGGTTTACACATCT
>JAKDLG010000346.1 GCA_030452985.1 Humibacillus sp. | reverse complement strand
CCAGCGCGGTGGGGTAGTCCAGGTAGGGCGCCTTGTTGGTCAGGTAGCGGGCCGCGTCGTCGGCGCCTTTGCGGGCGGTGCCGGTCAGGCGGCGGTTGGTAGCGGTGCGCCGGATGGTGGCGGCGACGGTGCGGGCCTTGCCGGCCAGGACGTCACGGGCCTTGTCGCGCACCCAGGTCTGGGCGGCCGGGTCGCCTTCGGGGTGGAAGCACCAGGTCGCTTTCCACAGGTATTCCATGACGTGGACGAAGTCGATCAGGATGTGCACGGCCGTCCCGCGGGAGAGCGCTTCGGCGTTGATCCGGTCGATCTGGTGGTTCGCCCCGTCGACGAGGGCGACCCAGGTGCGGGCCTGGTCCGGGTCACGGCGGTGCGCCTCGTCGAACACCGCGGTGATGACGGTGGCCGCGTCCTGCACGACGCTGGCGGTCAGCCACTTGCCGGTTGCCCTCGGGGCGTCGGTGGCATTCTCCCGTTCGGGCTCGGTGGCGGGCAGGATGTCCGCGACGGTGCGTGCCGCCGGGGTCACGTCCGCGACCGCGCCGACCTCGGCGATCCGTTTGCGGTAGCGCTTCTCCCCCTTCGAGAGCCGGCCGGACAGTTTGTGGGCGGCCTGCCCGGCGGCTTTCGCGGTGCCCGGACGCAGCGCCTCCGGACGCATCACGATGCCCTTGCCGTCGACCTGCAACACCAGCAGCGTGTCCGCGTCGGCGGGTGCGGGCCGGCGTTGCGTGGTGTAGAACGCGGTGACGTCGAGCGCGCCGCGCACCGCGAGCTGCTCGGCCTGGCGTTTGCCCAGGTCCGTCCCGGTGACGCGGCCCACCGCGGCCGCGGCCTGCTCGAAGGAGCCGCGCGCGGCCTCGACCGCGGCGAGGCGACGCAGCCCGTGGGAATGCTTCTCGGTCGGCAGGTTCAGCGCCGCGTCGGCCGGGTGCAGGTTGGCCGCCCCGGGTGCCCGGTAGGCCAACCGGGCCACCGTGACCTGCCCGAAGACGGTGGCCAGCTCACGCTCATGCTCGGCCTCGACCCGGCGGTGAGCCACCTGCTCGGCGTCGGTCACCGACACCAGCCGGGCTTCCCGTTCAGCGCGCAGGTCAAGGTGGTCCTGGTAGAGCTGGCGCAGCAGCGCCCGGCCGCGGCTGCCCAGCTCATCCTCCAGCCCGGCGTGGTCCAGGGCCGCGGCCTGCGCGCCCTCGGTGTAGTCGAGCAGCTCGGCGAACCGAGCCCGGCTGGCGGTGAACGCCTCGCCGGTCTGCGTTGCCTCGATGCTCTGCGTTGCCTCGGGCATCCGGGGTCTCCCTTCGCTCGGCGTCTTACGACGGTCGCGTCGTAGGATCGTCCTTGAGAGGATGATCCCGGCTGACGTCACGCAGGAGGAGCACCATGGAGCCCGACACGCCGACGAAGCTGCCATACCAGGCCACCCGAGCGGCCCTGGCGGCCCAGCTCGCCGGCATCGACGGGCTGCTGCCCGGCAGCATCGCAGTCCGGTACATGCGCTGCGGCAAACCCCGGTGCGCCTGTCAGGCCGACCCGCCAGCCCTGCACGGCCCCTACATCCAGTGGACCCGCACCGTGGCCGGCAAGACCCGCAGCCGCTACCTCAGCCCCGCGCAGCTGGCCCGCTACCAGCCCTGGTTCGACAACACCCGGCGGGTCAAAGACCTGATCGCCAAGCTGGAGATCGCCTCCCTGCACGCCCTGGAGCAGGCAGACCCACCCTCACCGCGGCACGGCAACACCCGGTAGCGGCCATCCACCCCCGCGAGCAGACGCCAACCCCCGG
>JAKDLG010000192.1 GCA_030452985.1 Humibacillus sp. | reverse complement strand
AGGGCTGGCTCGACTACGCCCAGCACGCCGGGTTCGTCACCGACCCCGCGCGGGTACGCCGCCCGAAGGACAAGCCGCGGGTGGAGCGGGCGGTGCAGCACGTGCGCGGCAACTTCTGGGCCGGTGAGGCGTTCACCGACCTCGAGGCGGCCCAGGTCGCGGCGTCCCGCTGGTGCGCCAAGGCGGCCGGGATGCGTCTGCACGGCACGACCCACGCCCGCCCGCTGGAGGTGTTCCGCCAGGCCGAGGCGCCCGTGCTGCTGCCGGTGCCGGACGCCTACGACGTGCCGGTCTTCACCCGGGTGAAGGTCCACCGCGACTTCCACGTCGAGGTCGCCAAGTCGCTCTACTCGCTGCCCGAGCAGTTCCTCGGCCAACACCTCGACGCGCGCGCCGACTCCGCGCTGGTCAAGCTCTACCAGCAGGGGGTGCTGGTCAAGACCCACCCGCGCCAGCCGCCCGGGGGCCGGTCCACCGACCGGGTCGACCTGCCCGAGCACAAGGCCGGGTACGCGCTGCGGGACCTGACCCGGCTGATCGCCACCTGCGCCGGGCACGGACCCAACATCGGGATCTACGCCGAGCGGCTGCTGGATGACCCGCTGCCCTGGACCAGGATGCGCGCTGTGTACCGCCTCCTGGGCCTGGTCCGCCGCTACGGACCCGACCCGGTCGAGCAGGCCTGCGACCGAGCCCTACAGCTCGACGTCATCTCCGTGAGCAAGATCGCCTCCATGCTCGAACGCGCCACCGAGCACACCACCCCCGTACTGCCCACTACCGCCGGCGGCAGCACAACCCGATTCGCCCGCCAAGCAACCGAATTCGCAAGCCGAACCAGCCCCGCCATGAGCTGGACCGCCCTCGCCAACGCGGGGACCAACCCTGCCACCGAGGGGACTGCCCTGGCCAACGAGGGGACCAGCACGCTCACCCTCATCACTGGCAGCGTCCTGCTCGACACCGCCAGTCAGGACACCGCCAGTCAGGACACCGCGCACGAGCAGGACCCTGCCACTACACCCGAACAGGAGCACACCCGATGACCACCACCACCAGCAGCACCTCGCCCAGCACCCGCTTAAGCGCGGGGCCCCACGACCCGGTCGGGGCCGACCTGAGCCAGGTCCTGCGCGCCCTGAAACTCTCCGGCCTCAAGGACACCCTGCCCGAGCGGCTCGCGCTGGCCCGCCAACACCAGCTGGGCCACGCCGCGTTCCTGCAGCTGCTCCTGGCCGACGAACTCGCCCGCCGCGAGTCCCGCTCGGCGAGCCTGCGCGCGGCCAAGGCCGGCCTCGACCCGGCCATGCGGATCCAGACCTGGGACGAACACCCCGACCTGACCTACGACCGCACCCTCTTCTCCGACCTGACCTCGCTACGGTTCACCGAAGCCGCCACCGGCGTCCTGATCCTAGGACCCGTCGGCGTCGGCAAGACCCACCTCGCGACCGCCCTGGGCCACGCCGCGATCAGGCGCCGGATGAGCGTGCTCTTCGCCCGCGCCGACAAGCTCTTCACCCGGTTGCGCGCCGCCCGCCTCGACCACACCCTCGAGGCCGAGGTCCGCCGCCTCGCGGCCGTGGACGTCCTGATCATCGACGACTTCGCCCTGCGCGCCTTGGACCCGACCCAGACCAACGACTTCTACGAGCTCGTCGTCGAACGCCACCGCAAGAAGTCCACCATCTGGGTATCGAACCGCGAACCGTCCGAATGGCTCGCCATGACCACCGACACGCTGCTGGCCCAGTCCGCCATCGACCGGCTCACCTCAGGCGCGCACACCCTCATCATCGAAGGCCCCTCCCACCGGCAACGCGGGCGCGTCAGCCTTGACGAAACCAGCGAGGCAAAGCATGCTCACTGACACCACCAAGTGGTCCCATACTCGTGGCAACCAGGTGGTCCCATCACGCTGGCAAGCGACAGGGCTCCCTTCCGCTGCAACCCATGTTGGACGGGTACCGGGGCCGCAAACATCCTCAACTGCCGCGAACAGCGCGTTGACGACCTGCGTCACATCGCCGCGAGTCGAGCGCAGCGTTTCACCCACCTATTGCCGATGAGCGGTAGTCCTTCGTACGATGCGCACCTGTGAGCGAAGCACAGGCTTTTGACACCGATGCGCGTACCGAAGCGCCGCTGCACGGCGACGAGGTGGCCGTGTTGCGCGGGATGCTTGCCTACCAGCGCGACACGTTGCGCTGGAAGTGTGCCGGGCTTACCCAGGAGCAGTTGGCCATGACCTTGCCTCCTAGCGACCTAACGCTCGGTGGGCTGATGAAGCACCTCGCGTTGGTCGAGTCCCAGTGGTTCGACCACTGGTTCCGAGACGCGGGCTTCGCGCCGCCGTTCGACACGATGGATTGGGACACGGACTGGGATATCGACTCCGCACGCCACGACAGCCCGAAGGAACTGCGGGCGCTGTTCGATGAGGCAGTGCGTCGGTCGGATGCAGTCGTTGATGAAGCGCTCCAACGCGGGGGGCTGGAGACTCAGTTGGCCTTGGCGAGTCCTCAGACGGGCGAAACGTTCACCCTGCGATGGATCTTGGCGCACATGATCGAGGAGTACGCCCGCCACAACGGCCACGCCGACTTGATCCGGCAGTCGGTGGACGGTCAGACCGGCTGACTCGGCAACGCACGCTCATGCCGCGGACGGGACGTCCGGTCTTGCCTCAATCCGGGGCCGTGTGGGCTGGACACCCACGCCGATTCTGGTCATACTTTGGACCATGACGAGCATTCCCCTGGCCGACGCCAAGGCACACCTATCCGAGGTCATCAGCCGAGTGAGCAAGCACCACGAACGTGTAACCGTCACCGTGCACGGTCAGCCCTCGGCCGTCCTGCTGGCGCCCGATGACCTCGCGATGCTCGAGGAGACCATCGCCGTCCTGGGGGACCACGAACTCATGACGCAGCTTGCCACCGCCGACGCCGACCTGGCTGCCGGCCGTGTCGAGAACCAGGGCGACCTCGAGGCGGCGATGCGCTCACGCCGGACCTCGGCGTGACCAACGATCGCTACCAGTTGCGGATCGTCTCCTCAGCTCGCCGACACCTGACCGAAGATCTCCCAGAAGCCGTCGCCACCGCCGCCTTCGAGTTCATCACCGGCCCCTTGCTCGATAACCCTCACCGCGTTGGCAAGCAACTGCGTCCACCCCTGACAGACCGACACAGCGCACGACGTGGCACCTATCGCATTCTCTACCGCATCGACGAACACGCCCAGACGGTCACCGTCCTAGCGATCGGCCACCGTGGCGACATCTACCGTGCGTAACTGAGCACAGCGGTCTTCTTCTTCTGCCGCTATCCGCTCGGTCGTGCCGATGACTGGACGTCTGACTTCGAGCGCTTTGGGCGAGCTCACTCTCTACCTCAGCGGTGGTCACGGGCATCTTCGTAGACAAGCATGGGCGGCGGCCCAGGAAAAGCGAGAGAGAACTCTTCCCAGGGGTGGGCGGGCCGTCGGGCAGGATCTCGGCGACCGAGTGGAAAAGATGGCGCAGCGCTGCCTCGTCGAACGTCTCGGGCCGGTCGGTCGCGCGGAGTCTCAGCAAACCGGTGTCCCATTCCCTGACGTCGTAGAGGTTGGTGGCGGCGTAGGCCCGGTGGGAGGCGCTGATGCGTCTTGCCAGGCGTGGTGGGATCCAGGTGATCCAGTCGTAACCGCGAAGCTGTCTCATCTGCCACCCTTGGTGGTACCCGAGACTGACCTCGTGGTTCTGGGTGAACATCGTGCGAAAATCGCCTTGACCGACCTGCCCGTACGTCAAGTCATGGCTCAGACACAAGTCGTCGGCGATCGCGTAGACAGCTTCACGCTCGCTCTCGTCCAGTTCCCACAGAGCACAGCGCAAGAGCAGTTCTTGACCGGTGGGCTCTTGCCCGGGGTCACTCGGGATGGGCGACAGATCAAAGTGAATGTCGAGCGCTTTGCCGTTTTGGGTGTTCCAGTAGCTAGAACCACCTAGCAGGTTCTTCCGTTTGCTGAGTGCTGTTGAGAAGTTGGGGTGTGGCGGGAGTTCTGCGCTGGTGACCCGGAGACTGTTGGGTGCCGCGAAGGACGCCAGCCGTCCAACTTCGGGCGTGCCCTTCGCGGCAAGGAACGGACTGCGGTCGGTGACCGCGGCCCGGACCCGGTCGTCCCACTCATCGGCCAGGGCCAAGGACTCCGACTGACCGCTCGTTCGGAAGAATAGCGACACGCTCAGCTGACGCAGCCACGCCTCTAACGACGTCTCTGGTGCGGTATATGCAGTCACGAGACTAATTTCGGGACGAGACGTGTTGGTGTCAAGCCGGCAGGAGAGGATCGCCGCGAGGAGTCGTTCGTAGGGCCGTCGGAACCTCCTACCGACCAGCGCCTAACGCCTAAGCGACGTCCGCTCTTGCCGCGATCCGCTCGGTCTTGCCCGATGTGCGGATGTTCGAGGTCGGCGTGTTGGGCGCCGAGCGTGAGCATATTGACAGCCGTGGCGGTTGCTATCAGGCGCCACGTTGACTGGCGATCAAGCTCGGGGTCAAGTCCTGGCCGGGGGCGTACGAGGGTGAACCCTGGCCCTGCCCCGCGCTTCAGGCACTGCAGTTCTTGTGTGTGCTATAGCGTTCGGTCATGGCTGTTCGGCGTATTCGCTTCTTCGGCGCAGCTGCCGTCTTGCTGGTTGCCGTGCTCGCGTTCGGAGGGTGGACGATGGCGCGGGGCTGGGCGAGCACACCGCAGCAGGCCGTGGACCGTTACGTTTCCGAGCATGTCGCCGAACCTCTCGGCGTCCACCTGCAACGCAGCGTGATCCTGCGCCAAGACTCCGATCGGGCCACCGCCGAGCTGACGTGGGCACGTCCGAACAGTGAGCTAATCCAGAAAGTTGTTCTCAAGTACACCCGCAGTACATTCGACTTAGGGGGCGGCTGGGCAGTCGTGGGGAGCGGTACCGCTCCGGCCGGCTAGCCAGCTGAGGCGGGCTTCCGCTGTGGCCGGTCTCCGGCCAGAACTTGACCCCCCGATCGCGTCTGAATATGTATACGGGCGCGCCTGCAGTATCCAGACCCTCACAGCTGGGTGTCATCGCGCGGCATTTTCGACGTTGCCGCGGTGGAGAACGTGCGCCGCCGTCGCGTCGCTTTCGAGAGCACGCTCGTGGATGACCACCGAAGCGAATGTTCTGGTCCCGATCCTGCTGCCTCCCGAGGCGAACCCACTCAGGCTCGCTGTCGCGGCCTATCTAGCCCGGTTCAAGGGCCAGTCCCGAATCCATAACGAGCGCGTTCCTGACCTGGGCCCGCGAACGAGACCTGGACCCCTGACCGCGAAACGCGCCCACCTCGAGCTCTACGTCCGCTGGATGCAAGAAATCCGCCGGTACAAGCCCTCGACAGTCAGCCGCCGGATGGCGGTCCCGGTCAGCGGGGCGTCCCTGCGGGCAAGCACAGTCAGCGCCTCAGCGTCGAGCGTTGGGGTAAGCGTGCTCAACGGCTGGGAGAGGTCCACGCCTCCTGCACTGGCAGAAATACCTACCGAGCGGCCACTATTTCTTGCATGAGGAAGGTATTTCAGCCACCTGCTCGCGGACCCGGGAAGGACAGCCTCGCGGCCCGCGACCTCTATTCGCCAGCAACTGGCATGACGTGAAGGCCATGCTGACATTGGCCAAACTCGTCCGACTTTGCCGCGCCGGCCGCGCTCCCGCACCGGATGCGCTACCGCGTCAGGTTGCCAGAACGCCGAAACCGATGGGCCCGCCTCAGCATCCACGCCGACAGTGCCAAGGCACCCAGGCCAACCAGAAGCAGGCCGACAGACCCTTGGCTATTGCAGGATGACGCGGCCGCCACAGCAGAGTCGATGCACGTGCCCGACTGGTTCCCGAAGGCGAGAACGAGCAACACGACCGACGCGGCCAAGCCGGTCGACCACAGAACTATCCGGGTCATGTGAACATCCTCTTCTGCCGCGATCCGCTCGGTCGGCCCGAATAGCGGACGTCTGATCTGGCTGGTCTAATGTCCACGACAGAGCCACCGGGCTCGACGATGCCGGCGCAGTCGTTGCTCGCCGGCATCGTGCCGGGACGTTGTGACTACAGGGGCAGTTCATGTACCGCACGCTGGATGGTTCCGAGGTTGCGTTCACGTATGCCTTTCCCCTGCCCTTCCAAATTCCCGTGCCCGATGGGTTCGCTTGGGACGCTACGTTCGCTGACTGGCAGTTCTGCCCATGCCAGGGGCAGGCCACCCACGAGCCCGTCGTCACCGCCACCGTTCAACGGTTGGATGTCCCGATGGCTCAGCTACTTCCCGGGGACACCGTGAAGGCCATGAAAGCGTTCTACGGTCACGACCTCGAGACGTACGTCAGCATCTCCAATTCCGAGGTCCCGTACGCCCGTAGCTACGTGTCCTTGGAGACGCCCCCGTTCCTGCTCACCACCGACCCACACGACTGCGCTACAGCCTCCCGCGAGGACGCTTGGCATTTCTGGCTGCTGCGGTCCGTCCCCGCCCTGAACGCGATGATCCGCGCCGCCGGCACCGTTACCCAAGACCACTCTCTGGTCGAGGTTGACTACCGTGATCTCGGCCACCTCGTGATTCAGGGCGCACGACTAGAAGACAACAGTTGGGTGCCACTGGGTCCGATGTTTCTCAACTTGGAGACGGGTGGACCGCGCGAGCCGCTGGACGCCCAGTGGGCGTTCGGGCTCGAGATCCGGTTCTTCCACTGGGCCAATGACTACCCGTTCGTGAAGGCGCGATTCTTCCGCCAGAAGGCTGCGAACGACCGGTTCATCCGTGGAGACCTCCTGTCCGCCATTATCAGCCTGAACACGGCCGCAGAGGTCATGCTCTTCGACGCATACCGGCTCATCCTGATTGACCAGGGCGCACAAACCGAGGAAGGGATCACCGACCAAGCTCACGCCATGAACTTCAGCGCCTTGGTTAAGACCACGCTGCCCCAGCTGCTCGGCGGTAACTGGCGAGGGCCAGCCCTGACCGCGTTCTGGGACGATCTGTACAAAAGACGAAACTCAGCGGTCCACGCCGGAGTCATCCCTGCCGAGAACGACGTCCTTGCCGCCGAGGAAGCCTTCGACGGCCTCGAGACGTTCCTCGGAGAGCGCCTCACGGCCAAGTGGAAGACGTTCCCCCGCGCGCTCATGTGTCTCCTGGGCGAGGACCTCCGCGGTTCCAAACTCGCCGCAAAGGCCGACTTCCTGGCCTTGAAAGAGACGGTCCTCGCCGACATGTTCTACTGGCTGGCACCTGACCGCCGCCCCGGCATTGACCCGAGCCTGAGAAACCGGGTCCGGTTCCCGTGACGACACTTGCCAGCCTTCTCAGCACAGCGTCCAACGGAGCCGAAGGCCTCTCGCGCGTCCGCACAGCCGTTGCGGTGAGCGCATCCAGCTACGGGTGCGGGAAGCTACTGACCCAGATGCTGTCCATCACCGGCACCGCCTACTGGTGCCGCACCAACGGCCTGGAGCTTCAAGCCTTACGGACGGGTCCGGCCCCCGAGCCAGACAGCACGCTCGTAGCTGTCGTGGCTGGCAACGATGTCGTCCCGAATGCGCATCCCACGATGACGTTCCAGGTGCTACCCGACGACGAGGGCAACCCGCGCGTGTACGTCCGGCCGGACCCGTTCGGACCCGTATGGTCGGGCATCGGTCTGTGGCACGAGTTCAGCCACGTCAACGACTACCACCGCAACGACCTCCGCCCCCACGTGAACACAGCCGAAATGAACCAGGGGACCGAAGGACGGGCGTACCTGTTGGAAGCGATCGCTATCGACGTCATGACCGGCGGGACCTTTCTCGACGCTCTGAACGCGTGGCTGCAGGCAGGAGGACGTGACAAGCTCGCAACCGGCGCTTCGCTGCGATGGATCGACGACGTACAGCGTCTGCTACAGGGTGAGGGGGCGGAGCCGGTCAGGAGCCAGGCGAACAAGGATCTCCGCGGTGGGGGCCTGGGCGTGATCGCCCACCTGGCTGACCTTGCTTACCCTACGAGCCTGAAGGACCTCGACGACGCGTGGTCATTCGGCCCGGGCCTAGTGGCTGCAATGGCACGCATGGAGTCAGCATCGGACTGACCGCGCGCACCTCGCCTGCAGGCGTCGAACGCGGGTGCTACACCTGACGCTCACGCGATTCACACGCAAGGGCGGGCGCCAAATCGGCATCAAACGGTGCTAATCACTCCCCGCCGCTGACGCGTGTGCGCAGATCGGACCCTCGGGAAGTCCCGCAACCTTGCCATCAGACGTAGCAACGGAACTACAGCGAGAAACGTCCTCTTCTGCCGCAAAGTGTGAGCCCCGATATTCACCTGCCGCTAGCCTTGGCGGATGTTTGGCAGGAAGAAAGCGGCCCAGGAGCAGCCGCCGTACCCCCAGGCCCCGGGTGAGCTCGCGACGTTTCACGGCTTCAGCGGCTCCCCCGACAAGAGCGTCCTCGATACCGGGCTGTACCAGTTCTACACCGATCAGAACGTCCTGATTCAGATCCACGACAGCCAGTGCTCGAAGATCACCTTCCGGCCTGACCGGGCACGGCTCGAGATGACGTTCATCTTCGACGACCTTCGCTACGCCCCACAGGGGCTCGTTCCGGAGGCACGTGTCAACCTGCTCTTCGACCAGGTCGCGCTCCTGCGCTGGGACGGGGATACGGCCGCTCCTGACCCAGGGGCCCCGGAGGGCTGGTCTCAGATCTGTTCTTTGGACAACCGCACTTTTTCCGGATCGATCTGCCATTGAGCGCGCTGGAGTTCACGGCGCAGCAAGTCGAGCTCGCAATCACCTAGCGGCTTTACCGGGCATCAGCGGGGAGCTCGAACGTCCAACGCTGCTGAGCGGTGTCGAGGGTCTAGGTTCCACGCATGGTCTCGTTCGTGAAATCAGTGACGTTCGACTGTTCAAGCCCGTTGCAGATCGCGACGTTCTGGGCGGCTGTCCTGGGCTCGAACGTTGACGAAGACAGCACCGAGCAACGTGCGTGGGTGGAGCCAGCGGGTTGGGGTGGTCCGACCCTGTGGTTCCAACGAGTTGCGGAGGAGAAGGTGGCCAAGAACCGGCAGCACTTCGACCTTCGGGCCGTTGGCTCGGTCCGGGCCGAGGTCCAAAGACTCATCTCGCTTGGTGCGGCGGTTCTCGGTGAGCACGGTGAACTCGTCGTCATGGCGGACCCTGAGGGCAATGAGTTCTGCGTAGAAGCGTGACGTCCGGTCTTCCCTCGAACTGGGGGCATACGGGCTGGACACTCACGCCGATTATGGTCATACTTTGGACCATGACGAGCATTCCATTGGCCGACGCCAAGGCACACCTGTCCGAGGTCATCAGCCGAGTGAGCAAGCACCACGAACGAGTAACCGTGACCGTGCACGGTCAGCCCTCGGCCGTCCTGCTCGCGCCCGATGACCTCGCGATGCTCGAGGAGACCA
>JAKDLG010000038.1 GCA_030452985.1 Humibacillus sp. | reverse complement strand
GCCCCCCGCAGGGGACTCGCTCCGGGCGGGGAACGAGGTGCCTCCCCCCTACACCTCGCTCCCCGCCCGCTCACCACTTCAGCCGGTCTAGGCCGCTGCGCGTCAGGCGCGCAGCAACGAACGCACACGCGCGGCGCCTACGGCCAGCAACAGCGTCGGTAGGCGCGGCCCCGTGTCGGCGCTGATGAGCAGGCGGTAGACGAGCACGAAGAAGGCGCGCTGGGCTGCCGACAGCTCGGGATCCTTGACCTTGGCGTCAGGGTCGATCCCCCGCTGGATCTTCGGAACCGCATAGACCAGATGCGTGAGGCCGTCGAGGGACCAGTGCTCGTCGAGCCCGTCGACGAGCAGTCGCAGCGCCGCACGCTGGTCATCGGTCAGCGAACCGAGCAGCACGGCATCCGGCACGGTGCGCACGATCGTTCGCTCGGCGGCGGGTACGTAGCCGAGCACCCACCGCTCGGCGCAGTCGAGGCGCGGCCGCAGGTCGTCGGTCGAAGCGACGGGGTTGGCCGGGTCGAGCTCGCCGAGGATGCGCACGGTCTGGGCCTCGTCGCCCTGGGTCACGTCGATCACCGACGCGATGGTGCGAAACGGCAGCGGCCGGGGTGTTGCCGGCAGCAGCGCGGATGCCGTCGACGTGGCCCTCAGGTGGGCGGCCCGGTCGGCGGCCTGCGCCGAGCCGTCGGCCACCTTGCGGTTCAGCGCGTCCCACTCGTCGTAGAGCCGCTGCAGCTCGGGGCCGAACGCGATGTCGAAGCTCTGGTTCGGTCGGCGCCGGGCGTAGAGCCACCGCAGCACGGTCGGCTCCATGACCTCGAGGGCATCAGCCGGGATCGGGACCCCACCCTTGCTCGAACTCATCTTGGCCATGCCGGCGATGCCGACGAAGGCGTACATCGGCCCGACCGGGCGCTCCCAGCCGAAGATCGGGGCCAGGTCCTTGCCGACGACGAAGCTGCTGCCCGGGCTCTGGTGGTCGACGCCGGACGGCTCGAACAGCACGTGTTCGTGCGCCCAGCGCATCGGCCAGTCGACCTTCCACACCAGCTTGCCGTTGGTGAAGGTGTCGAGGTTGACGTGCTCGGTGTGGCCGCACTTCGTGCAGGCGTAGGTCAGGTCGTGGGTGTCGTCGTCGTAGGCCGTCACCGTCGTGTTGTCGGTGCCACAGACCGAGCAGAACGGCTTGTAAGGGTAGTACCCGGCTTTGCCGTCGCTGCCGTCGTCGTCGGTGGCCGCACCGGAGCCGCGCTCGGCCTCGGTCTGCGCCTGCGCCTGCTCGTCGGTGAGCGCCTTGCCCTGCTTCGGCGCCGCCTCGACCCGCCGGCCCTTGCCGGTGGACTTCTGGCGGGCCGCCTCGACCGCCTCCAAGGTGCGGTACTGGTCAAGCACCTTGTCGATGGCGAACCGGTCGCGCATCGCATGCAGCACCGGTTCGCGGTAGACGCCGGCGCGGTACTGCTCGGTCTGGCTGATCTCGCGCACCTCGATGCCGGTGGCGGCCATCGCCTCGATGAGCGGCGCCTTGAAGTGCTCGGACCAGCTGGCGTGCGGGGAGCCCGCAGGCGAGGGAACCGAGCTCAGCGGCATCCCGATGTACGCCTCCCACGACTCGTCAACCCCCTCGATTCCCCTCGGCACCTTGCGGAAGCGGTCGAAGTCGTCCCAGCTGAGCAGGTGCTCGCAGTCGATGCCGCGACGCTTGATCTCGTCGGCGACGAGGTGCGGGGTGATCAGCTCACGGAAGTTGCCCAGGTGGATCGGGCCGGAGGGGCTGATGCCCGACGCGCAGACGATCTTCTCGTCGAGACCGCGATGCCTGGCCTCGGCGAGAACCTCGTCGGCCAGACGTGTGACCCAGTCGAGCGGCGCGACAGTCTGGGCCTGGCCAGTCTCGTCAGTCATCGGTCGGAGTTCCGTCCGAGCGGGAACCGCTCGATGATCTCGTCACGGCCGGGGCCGACCCCGATGGCCGAGACCCGGGCCCCGATGAGCTCCTCGACGCGCAGCACGTACGCCTGGGCGTTCTGCGGCAGGTCCTCGAAGCGGCGGCAGGCGGTGATGTCCTCCCACCACCCGGGCAGGTCTTCGTAGATGGGCTTGGCGTGGTGAAAGTCGCTCTGCCCGAGCGGCATCTCGTCGTGGCGCACCCCGTCGACGTCGTAGGCCACGCAGATCGGCACGGTGGGCAGGCCGGTGAGCACGTCGAGCTTGGTGATGACGAAGTCGGTGACGCCGTTGATCCGAGTGGCGTAGCGGCCGATCACGACGTCGAGCCAGCCGCAGCGTCGGGGCCGGCCCGTCGTGGTGCCGAACTCGGCGCCCGTCTTGCGCAGGAACTCACCACTGTCATCGGTCAGCTCGGTGGGGAACGGGCCCTCGCCGACTCGGGTCGTGTACGCCTTGAGGATCGCGATCACCGAGTCGATGCGGGTCGGCGGCACCCCCGAGCCGGTGCAGGCTCCGGCCGAGATGGCGTTGCTCGAGGTGACGAACGGGTAGGTACCGTGGTCGACGTCGAGCAGGGTGGCCTGCCCGGCCTCGAAGAGCACGGTGTCGCCGCGGTCGAGGGCTCGGTTCAGCTCGAGCGAGGTGTCGCGCATCATCGGTCGCAGCCGGTCGGCGTACTGCAGCAGCTCGCCCACCACCTCGTCGACCTCGATGGCCCGGCGGTTGTAGATCTTGACGAGCACCTGGTTCTTGAAGTCGAGGGTGGCCTCGACCTTCTGGCGCAGGATGCCCTCGTCGTAGAGGTCCTGCACGCGGATGCCGACCCGGTTCATCTTGTCGGCGTAGGTGGGCCCGATTCCGCGGCCGGTGGTGCCGATGCGGCGCTTGCCGAGGAAGCGCTCGGTCACCTTGTCGAGGGTGCGGTGGTAGCCCGCGATGAGGTGCGCGTTCGAGCTGACGAGCAGCTTGCTGGTGTCGACGCCGCGGGCCTCGAGGCCGTCGATCTCCTCGAAGAGCACTCCGAGGTCGATGACGACGCCGTTGCCGATGACCGGCGTGCAGTTCGGGCTGAGGATGCCGGAGGGCAGCAGGTGCAGCGCGTACTTCTCGCGCTTGCCGTTCTTCTCGATGACGACGGTGTGGCCGGCGTTGTTGCCGCCGTTGAACTTGACGACGTAGTCGACGCCGCTGCCGAGCAGGTCGGTCGCCTTGCCCTTGCCCTCGTCGCCCCACTGCGCTCCGACGAGCACGATTGCCGGCATCACTCCGCCTTCCGGTTGCCTGCGTGAACCTCGGCAAGGGTATCGGCTCGTGCGAGGGTGCACGCGACGCGCCCGCAAGCGGCATCCGGCACTCTCCTGCGGTCAGGGCCTTCTGTGGTCAGGGCGAAGCGGTCAGGGTGAACACGGTCGTGTCGCCGGGGCCCAGCATCCGCAGGTCGTCACCGAGCGCCACCCGCAGCACCGGCTTGGTGCTCTCGGGGTGGGTCGAGACGGTCAGGGACGTGTGGTCGAGCACGACCGTGACCGGGGAGCGTCGCACGACCATCGGGAACGAGATGCGCTCGAGCCGGCGGGGCAGTCGCGGGTCGAAGCGCAGCACCCGGTCGCGCACGTGCGCTCCGGCGTAGGCGCGCTGCATGAGGTCGAGGGTGCCGCACATGACTCCCATGTGAATACCCTCCTGCGTCGTGCCGTTCTGGACATCCTCGACATCGCTGCGCAGGGCGACGAGGAAGCGTTCCCACGAGCTCTCGGGGTCGATCATCGACAGGACCCCGGCATGGGTGACCAGGCTCAACGTCGACCCGTGCGAGGTGCGCTGGTCGTAGTAGGCGATGTTGCGCGCTGCGGTGTCTGGTCGGTAGTCGTAGCCGAGCCGCGTGAAGATCGACTCCAGCACGTCCCACCGGAACAGGTAGAAGAGCATGACGACGTCGGCCTGCTTGCTCGCCTTGTAGCGGTTCAGGTCCTTGCCCTCGGCCCGCAGGATGCGGTCGAGGCGCTGGATGTTGCCGTAGCGCTTGCGGTAGTCGTCCCAGTCGAGCTCCTCGAGGTTCTCGTAGCCCTCGAACTGGCTGATGATCCCGTCGTCGTGGAACGGTACGAACATCCGGCGGCTCATCGCCTCCCACGTCTCGAGCTCGGCGTCGTCGATGTCCAGCTGGTGCCGAAGGGCCTCCGCCCGCCCCGGTGGCAGCAGCGCCAGCGTTCGGCCGGCGACCTCCATCAACCACGCGACCATGACGTTGGTGTAGGCGTTGTTGCGCAACCCGCCGGCGGCCGCACCCGGGTACTTCTCGTGGAACTCGTCCGGCCCCATGACACCGTGGATCTCGTAGCGCTCGCGGTCAGGGTTCCAGTGCGCGAGCGAGGCCCAGAAGCGGGCGATCTCGAGCAGCATCTCCGCCCCGTACTCCTCGAGGAAGTCGGCGTCATGGGTTCTCTGGAGGTGCTCCGCGATGCTGAAGAAGATCGCGGCGTTGACGTGCCGCTGGTTGTGGCTGAGGTCGGGGTCCCAGCGCCCGGACATCGGGTTGAGGTGAACGCGCTGGGTCTCCTCGCTGCCTTCGCTTCCGCTCTGCCAGGGGAACATCGCGCCCCGTAGGCCCTCGGCCGCGGCGGCGGCCCGGGCCGCCTCGAGCCTGCGGTAGCGGTAGGTGAGCAGGCCGCGGGTGACGTGCGGGAGTCGCAGGTCGAAGAACGGGAAGGCGAAGACCTCGTCCCAGAAGACATGGCCACGATAGGCCTCGCCGTTGAGACCACGGGCCGGCAGTCCCGCGTCGAGGTCGATCGTGTGCCGCGAGCCGACCTGAAGGACGTGCGAGACGTGCAGGCGCAGCAGCGCCTGGACCTCCTCGTCACCCGAGACCTCGATGTCGCAGACCTTCCACAGCTCCTCCCACGCGGCGGCGTGCAGCTCGTGCTCGATAGCGAAGCCGGGGCATGCCGCGGCGGCTCTCGCGGCCCTGGTGAGGGTGTCGCTGACGGCCGGGTCTCGCGAGGTGAAGAAGCTCATGTGCTTCGCGACACGGGTCGGGATTTCGCGCTCGACCGCAAAGGCGAGCCGCTGCTGGATGTAGTCCTCCGTCTGATAGCTGACGCGCTCGACCTCGAGCTCGTCGCCGTTGCGCCAGACACGGGTGCGGGTGGCCATGCTGATGTACAGATCGGACTGGCGGGTCTGGACCTTGAGGGCGATGACGTCCGGGGCGAACAGCCGCGCGGAGGCCGGGTTGAGGTGCCGGCCCTCGAGCTGCCGGTAGCGGGCGACCCCGGCGTTGCGGACCCGACCGTCGATCGCCGTGACGACCTCGACCCGACCCGACCAGTTTTCGGGGACCAGCTCCCACTCGACGCCCGCAGTGTGCGGGTCGTACATGCTGACGAACCGGCGGCTGCGCAGCCGCGTGGTGCGGCCGGCGCGGTCACGGAAACGCAGGTCACGCGTCATCGTCGCGGTGCGCACGTCAACCTCGTGCCGATAGTCGAGCAGCTCGATGTCAGCGAAGCGGATCGCGTCCTCGCCCTCGATCCGCAGCTGCTGCACGGTCCAGTTCGGCAGGTTGACCAGGTCTTCGTTACGCACCGGACGCCCGCCGAGGATGGTGGTCTCCCCGTTGTAGAGCCCGTGGACGTAGGTGCCGGGGTAGTGCACGCCGTTGGCGTCCTCCCACTCGGCGGCACCCCGGGTGCAGAGGTAGCCGTTGCCGGTCGACGTCAAGGCCTCGCGCAGCCCCTCGGTCTCGGGGTCGAACCCGTCATAGCCATGCACGAACGCGGCCACGGCGCCTCCTCGGTGTGGGTCGTGATGCCGCGCCCCATCATGCCCGATGGGTTGACGGCACCCCCCCGAGCCCGGCGACTGACATGATCGACGCCATGGCGGCTCAGCAACAGACAGAACTCGTGGCAACGATGCGGAGGCACCTGGCGGGAGCGCTGATCGCGGTCGACTTCGACGGGACGCTGGCGCCGATCGTTGCGGACCCGGGCGACTCGCGACTCGTGCCCGGTGCCATCGAGGTGCTCAGCACGCTCTCCCGCGCCGGGGCGCACGTGGTCATCATCACCGGACGCGACGCCGCGACGGTGGTGCGGCTCGGTGGGCTCGACGCGGTGCCCGGGCTACGCGTCGCGGGGCTCTACGGTCTCGAGACGTGGCACGATGGGAACCTCGTTCGCCCCGACGAGCCGGAGTCGATCCGGTCGCTGCGCGCGCAGCTGCCCGCGGTCGTCGCCGAGCACGGGATGCCGGGCGTGCGGGTCGAGGACAAGGGCCTCTCCCTCGTCGTGCACACCCGGCGCTCGCCCGACCCACAGGGCGCCTTGGCCGCCCTGCGGCCCCCCGTCGCCCGGCTCGCGCGCGGGCTCGGTCTGGAAGCCAAGGACGGACGCAACGTCATCGAGCTGCGCCTCGCCGGGTCGGACAAGGGTGGCGTGCTCCGTGGCGTGATGCGCGAGCTGGACCCCGTCGCGATGCTGTATGCCGGTGACGACCTCGGCGACCTGCCCGCCTTCGCGGTCGTGGCGCAGGCACGGGCTGCCGGCCGCGACGCGTGGCGGGTCGGCGTCGTTTCGGCCGAGGTTCCCGAGCTCGCCGATCACATCGACGTGGCGGTCAACGGCCCGGCGGAGCTGGTCAGGCTGCTCCAGCAGGTCGCCGAGGGTGCGCCCTGACCCGGCCACCGGCAGCGCGCCCGTGAGCGGCACCGAGCCCAGCGGCATCCTGCACGAGCGGGATGCCGCTGGGTTTCCCATGCGCCGGCCACCCGCGGCTGAGACGGGAGGAGGAACGATCCGTTCGGGGCCGACTCAGAGGCCGAGCTCGCGCGCTGCCTCGATGCTCGAGTCGCGCAGGAAGGCGACGCACCGTGCTTCCTCGTCGCGCTCGCCGATGGCGCGGGCCGCGCGGGCCAGCGCCGCCAGTGATCGCAGGAAACCCCGGTTGGGCACGTGCGACCACGGCACCGGCCCCTGGCCGCGCCACCCGGACCTGCGCAACGAGTCGAGGGCCCGGTGGTAACCGGTGCGGGCGTAGGCGTAGGCCTCGACGTCGCGGTCACCGTCGGCGAGCGCGTCCTCGGCGAGCACCGCCCACGCGAGCGAGCTCGTGGGGTACGCGGCGGCCACCTGCGCGGGGTCGACACCGGCATCCAGCCGTTCGGCCGCCGGGTCGACCGCGAGACGGGTCTCGGGGATGCCCAGGAGGTTGTCGGTCACTGGTGCGTGCCCGCCGAACGCAGTGCGGTGCAGGCCTCGACGACCCGCTTGGCCATGGCCTCCTCGGCGGCCTTGCCCCAGGCACGAGGGTCGTACTGCTTCTTGTTGCCGACCTCGCCGTCGACCTTCAGCACGCCCTCGTAGTTGGAGATCATCCAGCCGGCCACCGAACGGGTGAAGGCGTACTGGGTGTCGGTGTCGACGTTCATCTTGATGACGCCGTTGTCGACCGCCTCGGAGATCTCCTCGGGCAGCGAGCCCGAGCCACCGTGGAAGACGAGGTCGAAGGGCCGCGCCTCGTCCGACAGGCCGAGCTCCTTGGCCGCGGCCTGCTGGGCCTTCAGCAGGATCTCGGGGCGCAGCTTGACGTTGCCCGGCTTGTAGACGCCGTGCACGTTCCCGAAGGTCAAGGCGGTGAGGTAGCGCCCGTTCTCGCCGGAACCGAGGGCCTTGATCGTGGCGATCGCGTCTTCGGGGGTCGAGTAGAGCTGGTCGCCGCCACCGCCCTCGACGCCGTCCTCCTCGCCGCCGACGACGCCCACCTCGATCTCGAGGATGATGTGGGCGGCCTTGGCCTGGGCGAGCAGCTCTTCGGCGATCTGCAGGTTCTCATCGAGCGGCACGGCCGAGCCGTCCCACATGTGCGACTGGAACCACGGGTTGCCGCCCGCCTTGACGCGCTCGAGCGAGGCGGCGAGCAGCGGCCGCACGAAGCCGTCGAGCTTGTCCTTGGGGCAGTGGTCGGTGTGCAACGCGATGTTGACCGGGTAGTTCTTCGCCACGTGCTCGGCGAACGCGGCGAAGGCCAGCGAGCCACTCACCATGTTCTTGATGCTGTGACCGGAGAAATAGTCGGCGCCACCGGTCGAGACCTGGATGATGCCGTCGGAGCCCGCGTCGGCGAAGCCCTTGATGGCCGCGTTGAGGGTCTGGCTCGAACTGACGTTGATGGCCGGGTACGCGAACGAGTCCTGCTTCGCGCGGTCGAGCATCTCGGCGTAGACCTCGGGTGTGGCGATGGGCATGGCGTCTCTCCTGAGCGTCGGGGTCAGCGGTTCTCGGTTGCCCAGAATCCTGCCACGGATGCCGCTGGGCCGGCATCGGCCGTCCGCGTACCGGAGCCCACCTCCCCCACCCCCCCCGCCGCGAACGACTCGTTCGAGGTCGAACGCGTTGGTGTGCCACGGCGTTCGCTCACCAACCCGTCGTTCGACCGGGCAGAACCGTTCCGGCCGCCGCTCAGGCGGAGGGGTCGAAGACGTAGGGGGTGGTGGTGGCGACCCGGTGCAACCCCAACCGGCGCAGAATCGGCTCGGAGTCGGGCGAGGCATCGATGCGCACGTAGTCGTTGCCCCGCTCCAGGCCCAGCCGGGCCCGGTGGGCGAGCGTGGCGCGGTACAGGCCACGGCCGCGCCACGGCTCGAGGGTGGAGCCGCCCCACAGCCCGGTGAACGGGCTGTCGTCGTACTCCCCCCGCGCGGCGCAGAGCACCGACCCGTCGCGTGACTCCTCGACGACCACCACATCCATCGTGCTGCGCCGGAGCAGCCACTCGGGCAGTAGCGACTCGGTCACCCAGGCCTGCTCGCGCCCCCACACCTGCTCCTGCAAGGTTCGGATGCGCACGAAGTCGTCAGGATGATCAGCCGGTCTCACTACCACGCCGTCAGGCAGGGCAACCTGTTGCTCGGCCAGCGGCCCCGCCTCTCCGACGATGAGCGCCTCGGCGTCCTCGGCTATGAACCCTGCCGCCACGAGCCGGTCAGCCAGGTCCATCGGCTCGTCGTAGTCGTAGGTCTTCCACTCGACGCGCTGCCCCCGAGCAGCGAAGAAGTCACGCTGAGCCTCGATCACCGAGTCGAAGGATGCCGGGTGCTCAGCGAGCCCGTCGGGGCTCTCGATCATGGCGAAGTGTCCGCCCGGGTCGAGGTCGTAGTGGCGACGGATGCGGCCATCGAGCTCGAGCGGACGGTCGGCGGTGCCGGTGCCGATCGGGGCCCGCGTGCGGTCATGAAAGACCTGAAGCAGCTCGTCGGGGGTCACCACCAGAGCCAACCAGCGCGCTGCGATGGACGGCAACAGACTTTCCATCCAGTGGCCACCCGACCGGATCGACGTGGTGGGTGCGGTGGTACGGAGGACAGCTCAGACGACGACGAGGTCGTGGGGGCGGTTGTTGAACGACTCGACCCCGGCGGCCGTGACCGCCACGATGTCCTCGATGCGCGCCCCCCAGCGCCCCGACAGGTAGACGCCGGGCTCGATGCTGAAGGCCATACCCGTTTCCAGCGCCAGGCCGTTCCCGGACACGATGTAGGGCTCCTCGTGCACGTCGAGCCCGATCCCGTGACCGGTGCGGTGGATGAAGTGCTCGGCCAGTCCGGCCTCGGCGAGCACGGCCCGCGCCGCCGCGTCGACCGCCTCGCAGGACACCCCGGGAGCCACCGCGTCGACCGCGGCCTGCTGGGCCGACTGCAGCGCCGCATACGCGTCCATGACCTCGGCGCTGGGCTCGCCGACGGCATAGGTGCGCGTGCTGTCGGAGTTGTAACCCGATGCCAGCGGGCCGCCGATGTCGACGACGACGACCTCGCCCGACGCGATGACGCGGTCACTGACCGAGTGGTGCGGGCTGGCGCCGTTCGGCCCTGAGCCGACGATCACGAACTCGGCCGCCTCGTGGCCCTCCTCCACGATCGCGCGAGCGATGTCAGCCGCCACCTCCGCCTCGGTACGGCTCGGCCGCAGCAGCTGGGCGACACGGGCGTGAACCCGGTCGATAGCCGCGCCGGCCAAGCGCAGCTGCTCGAGCTCAGCGGCATCCTTGCGCATGCGCAGCTCACGGATGATCGGGCCGGCGAGCACCGGCTCGCCCGCACCCGCGTCACGCAAGCACAGGGTGTGCAGCGCGGGCGTCATGTCAGACACGGCCACGCGCCCCGGCGATCGCCCGGCCAGCGCAAGCCGGTACGGATCGTCGCCGTCGACCCACGTGCGCACCTCGACACCGAGGTCGGCGAGCGGCACATCGCCGAGACCGGCGAACTCCAGCGCCGGCGAGACGAACACGACCGGAGCATCGGATGCCGCTGGCACCACGAGCGCGGTGAGCCGCTCGAACGAGCTGCCGCCGACACCGATCAGGTACCGCAGGTCTGAACCCGGAGTGACCACGACCGCGCCGACGTCAGCCGCCTCGGCGGCCGCTCGAAGCCGACCCAGCCGTGAGCTCATCGTCGCGACGTCGAGGCCTGGTGCGTTGACTCCCATGGTCGTCAGCGTAGGGGTCCGGTCTGACCGCCGCCTTTCGGCGGTGGTCTCGGCAGCGGAACCGTCGTGCCGCAGCCTGCCGTGCGGCATCTCCCCCGGGCGGTGGAGTCGCAGACACATCCTCCCGCCTAGGCTCGGCCCATGAGCACCGGATCGCGCCAGCGCTTCGAGCGCGTGCAGGCCTGGTTCGGTGTCGGCACCGACTGGGAGCGCGCGCCGAGCGACCCCGCCCGCACGATGCGGATCGACGTGCTCATCGCCGGCGCGCTGCTCGTGTCGGGGCTGTTGGGAATCGAGGTGCTGCGCAGCCTCGACAGCCTGACGAAGCTGCCCGGGCCCGGGTGGCTGCCACACCTGGCCGTCGTCGTCGGCACGGTCCCCCTCGTCTGGCGGCGCCGCTACCCGATCATCGTGATGGCGGGGCTGTCTTTGCACTTCCTCGTCGTCGGCCTCACGCTGCCCGTCGTCGCGTCGTCGTTCGCGATGCAGGTCGTCTACTTCTTCGCGATCTTCACGGGAGTCGCCTGGGCGCGGAACCGGCAGGCCATGCTGCTCGTCGCCGCCGGGGTCGTCGTCGTCATGTTCGCCTGGCTCACCTGGCAGTTCGCGGTCGGCTCGGGCCTCGAGAGCGTGCTGACCGACAACGGCAAACCTCTTCCCGTGCAAGGGCTCTTCAGCCCCCTCACGGCCTATGTCGTCTACTCCCTGATCGTCAACGTCTTCTACTTCGGGGGTGCGGTCATCGGTGGGCAGGCCGCCTGGCGGGCGGCCCAGCAACGAGATCGCCTTGCCGAGCAGGCGGCCACGATCGAGGAGCAGGCGCTCGACCTCCAGCGGCAGGCCGTCGTCGAGGAGCGGCTGCGCATCGCCCGCGAGCTGCACGACGTCGTGGCCCACCACGTGTCGGTCATCGGCATCCAGGCGGCCGCGGCCCGGCGCGTCATGAGCCGCGACGTCGCCACCGCTGAGACGTCACTGCGCTCGATCGAGTCGTCATCGCGTGACGCGGTGACGCAGATGCGGGGGCTGCTGGGCACTCTGCGGTCGGGGGACCCCGCTGAGGGAGACCAGCGGGCGCCGGAGCCCACTCTCGCCGATGTGCCGAGACTGGTCGAGGATGCGGAGTCGCCCGGAATGCACGCGCAGGTCCGCGTCGTCGAGGACCGCGCGGGCGCCGTCGACTCGGTGCCCTCCCCCATCGGGCTCTCGCTCTACCGCACCGTGCAGGAGGCGCTGGCCAACGTGCGCCGCCACTCGACGGCGAACAGCGCCACGGTGTTCGTGCGCGTCGACCGCCGCGGTGAGAACGGGTTCCGCCACGGGTACGCCGAGGTCGAGGTGATCGACACGGGTCGACCCCGTGCGGGTACGTCGGGAACCGGCTTGGGCCTGTTGGGCGTGCGCGAGCGTCTCGCGACCCACGGCGGAGTCAGCGAGATCGGCCCCCGAGTCACCGGCGGCTACCGGGTCAGGGTGCGGATGCCGTTGCCGGAGGAGCCGTCGTGACGCGCGAGAGGGTCTCGAACGCCGGGTTGATGAGCGAACACGCCGGTGTACCCCGGCGTTCGACCTCGAACGAGTCGTTCGCGGGGGAAGAAGGGTGAGGCCGATCAGGGTGCTGCTGGCCGACGACCAGCAGCTGGTGCGGTCGGGCTTCTCGCTGATCCTGTCGGTCGAAACCGACCTCGAGGTCGTCGGGCAGGCGGCGAACGGCGCCGAGGCCGTGGCGCTGGCGAGCGAGCTGCGCCCCGACATCGTGCTGATGGACGTGCAGATGCCGGTCATGGACGGCATCGAGGCGACCACGAAGATCGTCGAAGCCGACCTGTCGAAGGTCATCATCCTCACCACGTTCGAGCGTGACGACTACGTGTTCGCCGGTCTCTCGGCGGGGGCCAGCGGCTTCCTGCTCAAGAACGCCGACGCCGAGCACCTCGTCGAGGCGGTGCGCACGGTCGCGGGGGGCAACGCCCTGCTCGCCCCCGAGGTCACACGCCGCGTCATCGCCGAGATGACGAGTACGACGAGGGCCACCAGCCGCGGTGCAGGTTCCGGTGACCACCCGCCCAGCGACATCCCGGATGCCGGTGAGGTCGCGGGCGCCGAACGTCTCGCTGCGCTGACCCCCCGCGAGCGCGAGGTGCTGGGGCTGGTCGGCCGCGGGATGTCCAACGCCGAGATCGCCCAGGAGCTCTTTCTCGGCGAGGCCACCGTCAAGACCCACCTGTCGAACGTGTTCAGCAAGCTGCACCTGCGTGACCGGGTGCAGGCGGTGGTGCTCGCCTACGAGTCGGGGCTCATCCTCGCGGGGGAGAACGGATCTCCCCCGTCGGGCTGATCTACCGCAGCACCGTCGTTCCTATCGTTGAGGCATGAGCCAATCCACCAGCACTGCAACGGGTGCCAGCCCTCAGGGCGGAGCCAGCCAGACCAACGACAGTCAGACCAACGACATCGAGGTACGCGGACTCTCGCGGTCGTTCGGTGAGATCCGGGCCGTCGACGACGTGAGCTTCACCGTCAGGGGCGGCGAGCTCACCGGCTTCGTCGGCGGCAACGGGGCCGGCAAGACGACGACGATGCGCATGATCATGGGTGTGTTGTCGATCTCGGCCGGTGACGTGCTCTGGCGCGGGCAGCCCATCTCTGCGCTCGACCGTCGCAGTTTCGGCTACATGCCCGAGGAGCGCGGCCTCTACCCCGACCAGGCCGTGCTCGACCAGCTCGTCTACCTCGGCCGGTTGCGCGGCATCGGCACGGCCGCCGCCAAGAAGTCCGTGACCGACCACCTCGAACGGCTCGGTCTCGCCGAACGGGCCAAGGACAAGGTGCAGACCCTGTCGCTCGGCAACCAGCAGCGGGTGCAGATCATCGCGGCACTGATGGGACAGCCGCAGGCCCTGGTGCTCGACGAACCGTTCAGCGGGCTCGACCCGCAGGCCGTCGACAGCATGGCCGACCTGCTGCGCGAGCACACCTCGCGCGGGGTGCCGGTGCTCTTCAGCTCGCACCAGCTCGACCTCGTCGAGCGGCTCTGCGAGCGCCTCGTCGTGCTGGCCGGCGGCAAGGTGGTGGCAGCGGGAACCGCTGACGCACTGCGCACCCAGAGCGTGATGCGCCACCGACTCGTGCTCTCGGGTGACGCCGGCTGGGTGCGCGACGCGCCCGGCATCCACACCGTCGACGTCGACGGCGGGGCCGTGCTACTCGAGGTGGTCGAACCCGGCGCCGAGCACCGCCTGCTCGCCGAGGCCCTGCGTCGCGGAGACGTGCTCGAGTTCGCCCCCCAGCGCCCGTCGCTGTCCGAGATCTACCGTGAGGTGACCGCATGACCACCGTGAACCACTCAGACCCGTCAGCCCCCTCGGGCCGTTCGCCGGAGACACCCGACCGGAACGACGCAGGCCGGCCCTGGCTCATCGTGGCCGGCCGCGAGATCGTCGTGCGCCTGACCAACAAGTCGTTCATCGTCTCCACGCTGGTGACGATCGTGTTGATCGCCGGAGTCGGGGCCTTCTCGGCCTGGCAGAGCAGCCGCTCGTCGACGACGACGGTGGCCGTGACCGGCCCCGCCGCGACCCAGCTCGTCGAACAGGGGGCGGCCGCTGCGAGCACGGCCGACGACAAGGTGTCGATCAAGCCGCAGTCGGTGGCCGACGACGCAGCCGCGAAGGCCGCCCTCACCTCAGGCAGCGCCGACGCCTGGCTGCACCAGGGCGGCGACGGCTGGGTGCTGACGGCCAAAGACGCGCCCGACAGCGCGGTCGAGGCCGGCATCGGCAGCGCCGTGCGAACTCAGGCGCTGGCAACGAACGCCGCCGCCGCCGGAACCACCGCAGCCGCCATCGAGAAGGGAACGGTGCTCACGACCACCCGCCTCGACGGGCAGCAGGACGACACCCTCTTCATCAAGCTCGCGAGCCTGGCGTTCTCGTTGCTCTTCTTCATGGCGGCCATCCTCTTCGGCCAGCAGATAGCGGCCAGCGTCGTCGAGGAGAAGCAGTCTCGGCTCGTCGAGATCATCGCGACGGCCATCCCGCTGCGGGCGCTGCTGGCCGGAAAGGTGCTCGGTAACTCGGTGCTCGCGTTCGGTCAGGTGGTGCTCTACGGCGCGGTCGGCCTGGTGGCCGTGGCGTTCACCGACTACTCGCGACTGCTGCCCAGCCTGTCGGTGGCCGTCATCTGGTTCGTGGTGTTCTTCGCGGTCGGGTTCTTCGCCCTGGCCTGTCTGTTCGCGGTCGCCGGAGCCCTGGCCTCCCGCACCGAAGACCTGCAGAGCACCACCGCGCCGATGACCATGCTGCTCGCGGTCGTCTACGTCGTCGGCTTCAGCGTGACGGGCACCGCCCTCAAGGTCGTCTCGTTCATCCCCATCGTGTCGGTCGTGGCGATGCCGGGCCGCATCCTCTCGGGTGACGCCGCCTGGTGGGAGCCGGTCGTGGCACTGGTGGTGATGGCGGGGTTCGCGGCCGTGACCGTGCTGGTCGGCGAGAAGGTCTACCGCCGCTCGCTGATGCAGACTCGCGGCAAGATGTCGTGGCGCGAGGGCCTGAAGTCGGCCGACGCCTGACCCGCCCCACCCGCAACACACCGAGTAATCGACAACTGCCGCCGGCTACGCCACGCGGGGTTGTCGATTGCTCGGTGTGTTGCCTTGTGTGGGGCCAGGGTCAGGCGCGTGGGGCCAGGGTCAGGCGCGTGGGGCCGCGTGGACCGGCAGCGGCTGGGGTGGCGGTGGGCCCACGTAGCGGGCACTCGGCCGGATCATCTTCGCGTCGTGGCTCTGCTCGACGATGTTCGCCGTCCACCCCGCCACGCGGGCGACGCAGAAGGTCGGGGTGAACATGCTCGGGTCGATGCCCGCGAGCTTCATGACGACACCGGCGTAGTACTCCACGTTGGCGAACAGCTCGCGGCCGGGCTTCAGCTCGGCGAGAGTGCGTTCGAAGATCGCCTCAACGCCCACGGCGAGATCGACGAGGGGGTCGTCGTAGCCCAGGGCGGTACGGCGCAACATCTCGGATCGCGGGTCCTTGGTGCGGTAGACCGCGTGGCCGAACCCCATCACGCGGTCGCCGCGCTCGATCTTGTCGCGCACGTAGGCCTCGGCGTGGTCGAGCGAGCCGATCTCGTCGAGCGCCTCGAGGGCGCGGCTCGGGGCGCCGCCGTGCTTGGGTCCGGAGAAGCTGCCGATCGCGCCGACCAGACAAGCAGCGAGGTCGGCGCCGGTCGAGGCGATGACCCTGGCGGTGAAGGTCGAGGCGTTGAAACCGTGGTCCATCGTCGAGACGAGGTACTGCTCGACGGCCCGCAGGTCGTGCGGGTTCGGCCGCGCGCCGGTCAGCATCCGCAGGTAGTCGTCGACGTGACCAAGAGTGGGGTCGGCCTCGATGGGCTCGGCGCCGTGCCGGATGCGGTGTGCGGCGGCCAATATCGTCGGCGTCACTGCGGCAGCGGCGAGCGCCGACTCGACGATCTCGTCGGAGTCGGGGTCGGCGTCGAACAGCGGGCGCAGACGCCGGATGCCGCCCCACAGCGAGAGCGCGGTGCGCACGATGGTCAGCGCGTCGTCGGTCGTCGCACAGATCGCCGGTAGCAGCGCCGCGAGCTCGTCGGGCATCGGCCGTAGCGCTCCGACGCGGTCGCTGAACGCGGTCAGCTGCCCGGCCTCCGGCAGGTTCCCGAACAGCAGCAGGTGCCACGCCGCCTCGAAGCCGACCGCCTCGGCCAGGTCGATCGCCGAGTACTGCCGGTAGTGGTAAAACCCCTCGGCTCCGCGCACGTCGCCGAGCTCGGTCTCGGTGACGACGACGCCGGCGAGCCCGGGCGGGACCGTCACCGTCTGCTGGTCTGTGCTTCTCATGACTTGCTCCTTCTGCTCGGTCAGGCCACTCTGAGACCAGTTGATCAACATCGTCAATGTTGATCAGGTCAACGATTGACCCGATCAACCCGGGGGTGAGGAGAGCGATGAGCAGCGATGTCAGCCGGTGGATCACCACGACGGAGGCGGCCCAGCGCCTCGGGGTGAAGCGCGCGACCCTCTACGCGTACGTCAGCCGCGGCCAGCTGCACAGCGAGCGCCGCTCCGGTCAGCAGGAGAGCCTCTTCGACCGGGGTGAGATCGACGCCTTGGCCTCATCGGCACGACCGGCCGGTGCGCCCCAGCCGGTGCTGCGGTTCCGCAGCGTCGCCACGGCCGTCAGCGCGCAGCGCGACGGCGACCTGTTCTACCGCGGCGTGCCGCTCACGCAGGTGGCCACCCTCGGCCTCGATCGCGCCGCCGCGCTCGTGATGGGCGACGCGGATTCCGTCCCCAGCGACCTGCCTGGGGTGAACCCGGCTGTGGCGCAGGCCATTGCGAGCCTCTCCCTCGAACGTCGGATGCCGGTTGCCGTGCAGGCTCTCGCCTCTGCCGACCCGTTCGGCCCCGACACCGACCCGCCACGCATCCGCTCGACAGCACTGGCCCTGGTGCCTCGAGCCGTCGCCCTGCTCGGTGGCTCTGACGCTGACTTGACGGGCGATCCCAGCTCGTCCACCACCGACCGCCTGACCCGAATCACCATGCACGCATTGGGCGGTCGCCCGGGGTCACCGGCCGAGCTGGAGGTGCTGCGGGTCATGCTCATCGCGCTGCTCGACCACGGCCTGACGGCTTCGACCGTGGCGGCGCGGGTCGCGGCCTCGACGCGGGCCGGTGTGCACGACTGCCTCTGCGCGGCCTACGCCGCGATGGCCGGACCCCTGCACGGGGCCGCGCCGGCCGCGGCGCACGGTCTGCTCGCCTTCGAGGGATCGGCCAAGGACGCCGTGGCGGAGTCGTTCCGGAGACACGGCGACGTGCCGGGGTTCGGGCACTTCCTCTACCCCGAGGGCGATCCGCGGGCCGACCTCGTGCTCGAGGCGCTGGCCGGCATGACGGGCACGACCCGGTTGCGACGTCGGATGACGCAGGTGGCCGAGGTCGTCGAAGACCGCACGGGGCGGCATCCGAACGTCGACCTGGCCGGCGCGGCGGTGCTGCACGCCCTCGACCTACCGCCCGCCGCCGGTGAGGTGTTCTTCCAGATCGCCCGCAGCTTCGGGGTCGCCGCGCACGTCATCGAGGAGTACGCCGAGCAGCCGCTGCGCTGGCGCGGCCGCGAGGCCACCGGTTGAGCCCTGAACCGACGGAAGGACAGACCGTGCCGAAAATGCGTTTCGTCACCGACGCCCAACTGGAAGAATCTCGGGATGACAGGGTCGGTGGTGATAGACCGCGAGGGGGAGGTTGCCGGGTTGGACCGGCTGGTGCCCGAGCTGCTGGCCGGCCGGGGCGGCGCCCTCCTGATCGAGGGTGCGGCCGGCGTCGGCAAGACGACCCTGCTGGAGCAGCTCCGGCCCCGGGCGTCGCGGCTCGGGGTGCGGGTGCTGCTGGCCAGGGGTGTGCAGAGTGAGGCGCAGCTGGCCTTCGCGGTGCTTCGTGACCTGTTGACTCCGCTGCTCGACGTCGTCTCGCAGCTCCCGACGAGGCAGGCCCAAGCCTTGGAGTCAGCGCTGGCGATCTCCTCTCCGCGGCCGGGCGATCGCATGGTGGTCTGCGCTGCCACCGACGCCCTCATCGGCCGGGCCAGCCTTGACCAGCCGCTGCTCTTCATGGTTGATGACCTGCAGTGGTTGGACCCCTCCTCGTTGGAGTGTGTGCTCTTCGCGGCGCGGCGGGCCACTGGGCAGGTGGCCTTTCTGGTCGCTGGCCGTGAGGAAGAACCCGCCGTACGCGGTGCGGGACTGCCCGTCACACGAGTGACCGGCCTGACCCACGCGCAGGCCAAGCTGCTGCTCAGCGCCGTTGCGCCAGAGCTGTCCACGGCAGTGGCCAGCACCGTCCTGGACGCCGCCGACGGCAACCCGCTTGCCTTGAGCGAACTGGTCCGTCGCCTGAGTTGGGCCCAGCGCAGGGGGGCTGCCAGCGTGCCGGTGCCCCTGTCTCCCGGGCCAAGGCTGGCCGACGTCTACCACGAACGGCTGGTGGCGCTCAGCGCCCATGGTCGTGCTGCCCTGGTGCTGGCCGCGGCCTACGCCGGGGACCAGATGCGGGTGATCGACGCCGCCTGCACGGTGGCCCGGCTCGATGTGCACGCACTGTCCGAGGCCGAAGATGTCGGGTTGATCAGGCTGGACGGCGGACGGCTGCGGTTTCATCATCCCGTCGTGCGCGGGGCGGCGTATCACGACCACCCTGCCGCGATGCGACGTCGAGCGCACGGCGCGCTGGCGGCGGTGCTGCACGGCGACGAGCGCGCGGCACACCTGGCCATATCGACGGTGGTCCCCGACGAGGCGGCCGCGGCCGAGATCGAGTCGGCGGGTCGGTCGGCCTGGTCTCGACGGAGTCCAGCCCTGGCCGCCACCCTGCTGGAGCGTGCGGCACGACTGACCTCGGACCCCGGCGTGTGGGTGGGTCGTCTGGCTGCCGCCGGGGAGGCCGCGGCCGCCGCGGGTCTGCCCGAACGAGCCATCACCCTGCTGAGCGAGGCAGGGGCGGAGGCCAGCGCCGAGGGAGGCGATGCGGCCCAGCTCAGCACCATTCGGCACACCCTTGCGTTGAACCTCTACCTTTCCGGTGCGCCCGCACCAGCCCTGGAACTGTTGGAGGATGAGTCGGCGCGCGTGGCTCGAGGTGACCCGAACCTGGCAGCGCGAATACTGGCCGAGGCCGCCGTCATCGCCGGTTCCACGGCGCAGTGCGAGCGTGCGCTCGTCCTTGCGGAACGTGGCGCGCAGCTGCTCGACGCTGATGCCGATGGAGCCGATCGAGCGCAGGTGCTCGCCGCCTACGGTTCGTCACTGTCGATGCGAGGCCGGGCAGAGCAAGCGCGTCTGGTCCTGGCAGAAGTCGACGAACTCTCGAGCACCGACGACCCGCTGGGTGAGAACGGCCAGATCGTGGCCCAGTCGCTCTACCTTCGGCTGTGGTCAGGGGAGTTGGAGCGTGCCCTGGACGAGGCGCTGACCAAGATCGAGCTCGCCCGCACTCATGGCGCTGTCAGTGCGTTGCCGGTCCACCTCCTCACGGTGGCCGACTGTTGCTATCGCCTGGGTGAGTGGGACCGCGCCGCCGAGTCAGCCGCCGAGGCGATCCGAACTGCGCACGAGGTGGGCCAGCCAGGCCTGGCCGCCTACGCGCAGGTGGTCACGGCCCGCCTTGACGCTGCCCGCGGTCATGAAGAATCCGGTCGGGCGGCACTCACCTCCATGCTGCACGTCGCCGAGGTCATCGGCGCTCGCAGCGGGATCGCGATCACCCGAGCTGCGCTGGGCTTCCTGGAGCTGGGCGTCGGGCAGGTGACGGCCGCCACCCAGCAGCTCGAGCAGGTGGCGCTGATCGTCGCCGAGTCCGGCATGGAAGAGCCCACCCAGATCCCTTGGGAGGCCGATCTCGTGGAGTGCTATCTACGGGCAGGGCAACGATCGGACGCGCTCGCGACCCTGGCGGTCATGGGTCGTCGGGCCGAGATGAGCGGGGTGGCCCCGGCCCGAGCGCTGCACGCTCGGTGCTGGGCCATGACCCACGACGACGAGACGTCGTTCGAGGAGGCCTTGCGCTATGACGACCTGCGTCCGATGCCGTTCGAGCGCGCCCGCACGCTGCTCGCTTTCGGCCGGCAGCTGCGCCAGCACGGGCGAGCGGTAGAGGCCCGGGTCCATCTACACGCCGCGGTGGCGCACTTCGGGCATCTGCAGGCCACGCCGTGGAACGAGCAGGCCCTAGCCGAGCTGCGGTTGGCCGGTGGGCGTCGCTCTGCGAACGAAGCATCGGCCCGGCTGACCGAGGCTGAACGGAGGGTTGCCGAGTGCGTGGCTCGCGGGCTCAGCAACCGAGAGGTGGCGACCGAGCTCTTCATCTCGGTCAAGACCGTCGAGTTTCACTTGAGCCGCGTCTACCGCAAGCTCGATGTCGCCTCGCGCAGTCGCCTCATCGCCACCCTCGCGCGACACTGACAACTGGGGATTCCCCTGGCGCAGGCGGCCCGACGACCTCGCAACAATGGAGTTACCGTCGGTAGCACGACCCACCGGCGTCCACACCATCCGACAGGGGACCCGACATGACCACCACCGTTTCACCCAGGATCGTCGTGACCAAGGCGCCGATCGACGACATCACCTTGACCATCACCCGGGATCCGGACCCCGCGGTCAACCAGTTCGACATCGAGCTCAGCTACCGCATCAACTGGTCGTCGTTCGACCAGCTGACCAATCTGTCGTACCGCGAGATCTGGCAGCTCGTGGGGATGGACGGCGCCGCCTACAACGTGCTCTACTCCGCTGGTGGGCTCTTTGTCTTCGTGAGCTCCAACGGGAACGTCAGCACCCGGCGCACCAAGCAGGCGACCGTGCAGGCCTCGACCCTCGACGAGGACCCGAACGGGCTCGACGAGATCGCGGCAGAGATCGTGCTGCAGCCGGTCTATCCCGGGGAGATGAGAGTGCTCAGCGCGCCCACCATCGTGGCCGCACCGTAGCAAGCCGCGGAACCGTCGAAAGGACGGTTCGTTCGGAACCGTCGAAAGGACAGTTCGTGCCCGATCACGGGCCCGTCAGGTCTCTCGTGACAGCACGAACTGTCCTTTCGACGTTGGGTCTTTCGGCGTTGGCCGTTCGACGTTCAGGGCTGCTGGTCGAAGACGTGGCGGCGCACCCAGGCGTGCATGGCGATGGCCGCCGCGGCCCCGGCGTTGATCGAGCGGGTCGAACCGAACTGCTCGATGTGCAGCACCGCCTCGCACTGCTCCCGCATCGGCTCCGACAGGCCGGGGCCCTCCTGGCCGAAAACGAGCACACAGGCGCGCGGCAGGTCGAACGTCTCGAGCGCCACCGAGCCAGGCAGGTTGTCGACCCCGATGACGGCCAGACCCCCGGCCTTCGCCCAGGTAGCCAGCGCAGCGGCATCCGCGTGGTGGTGCTCGTGCTGGTACCGGTCGGTCACCATGGCGCCGCGCCGGTTCCACCGGCGCTTGCCGACGATGTGGAACGCTTTGGCGTTGAAGGCGTTCGCCGTTCGGATGACAGACCCGATGTTGAAGTCGTGCCCCCAGTTCTCGACCGCTACGTGGAACTCGTGCCGCCGGGTGTCGAGGTCGGCGACGATCGCGTCGTGGCGCCAATAGCGGTAGGCGTCGACGACGTTGCGCCGGTCGCCCTCGCGCAGCAGCTCGGGGTCGAGCCGGTCGTCTGCGGGCCACTCCCCCTCCCACGGCCCCATCCCGACGACAGGGGTCCTCGTCTCCGGCGGCTCGGTCACGAGGCGAGCCGCGACAGGAACTGCCTCGTGCGCTCCTGCTGGGGGTCGCCCAGCACCTCGGCGGGTGGGCCGGCCTCGAGGATGCGGCCCGCGTCGAGAAAGCACACGCTGTCGGCGACGTTGCGCGCGAACCCCATCTCGTGGGTCGAGAGGATCATCGTCATACCCTCGGCGCGCAGATCGCGCAGCAGGTCGAGCACCTCGCCGACGAGCTCGGGGTCAAGGGCACTGGTCACCTCGTCGAGCAGCAGCAGCTCGGGCGAGTTGACCATGGCGCGCGCGATCGCGACCCGTTGCTGCTGCCCGCCCGAGAGGTCGTCGGGTCGGGCTTTCGCCTTGTCGGCCAGACCGACCCGCTCAAGCATCGTCATAGAACGCTTCTCGGCCTCGGCCCGGGCAACCTTGTGTACCCGCCGCGGGGCGAGCGTCACGTTGTCGAGCACGCTGAGGTGCGGGAAGAGGTTGTAGGCCTGGAAGACGATCCCCATCCGTGACCGCACCTGGTCGGCATCGACGCGCGGGTCGGCGATGTCGCGCCCCGCCAGCTCGATGACACCGTCGTCGACCTGCTCGAGCAGGTTGATGCAGCGCAGCAGGGTCGACTTGCCCGAACCGGAGGCCCCGATGAGGGCGACGCACTGACCCGGCTCGATCTCGAGGCTGACGTCGTTGAGCACGACGTTCGAGCCGAACGACTTGCGCAGCCCACGCACCGACAGCAGCGCGGTGGGAGTGCTCGGTTCGCTCACAGGGTGCCACCCGCGCCGTGCCAGCCCTGCTTCTTGGCGATGTGGTCGGTCAACCGGGCGGTCGGGATGGTGAGACAGATGAACAGCACCCCCGCCACGACATAGGGCGTGTAGTTGAAGTCGGATGCCGTCTCGATGCGGGCCGCCTGGATGGCGTCGGTGACGCCGAGCACCGCGATCAGGCCGGAGTCCTTCTGCAGCGAGACGAAGTCGTTCATCAGGGGCGGCATCACGCGCCGCACGGCTTGGGGCAGCACGACGTGGCGCAGGGTCTGCCCGTGCGAGAGCCCCAAGGCCCGCGAGGCCGCCCGCTGCGACGGATGCACCGACTCGATACCGGCCCGGAACACCTCGGCCACGTAGGCCGAGTACGACAGCACGATCGCCACCCCGCCCCAGAAGGCCAGGCTGATCGTCACCCCCGGAAGCCGCAGGGCCGGCACTCCGAGACCGAGCAGCAGGAGCAGCAGCAGCAGGGGCAGCCCGCGGAAGAGGTCGACGTAGACGGTGGCGAACAACCGCAGGGGGAAGAAGATCGGCCCTCGCAGGGTACGCATGATCGCCAGCGTCAGTCCGAGCACCACGATGGCGACACCACAGATCAGCATGATGCGGATGTTGAGCCACAGGCCCTTCAGCACCGCCGGGAACGACTCGACGGCCTTGTCCCAGCTGAAGAAGGTGGTCTGCACACGGGGCCACCCGGCCGAGCGGGTCACCAGCCAGATGACGAGCCCACCGACCACGATGGTGCTGACGGCCGAGATGACGGCCGACCGCTTGGTGCGCGACTGCCGGAAGGCGCGCCGTTCGAGCTCGGTCTGCGACGGCGACCAGGGCTCGTCGGACGGGTCCGGAGGGCTCGCGCTCGGTGCCGGGCCCAGCGGCATCCCGGCTGGTGTGGTCACCGGTGGCTCACTTCAGCTCGGGCGCACCCGCGTTGGCGAGGTACTCCTGCTGAAGCTTCTCGAGGGTTCCGTCGCTGCGCAGGGCGTCGATCGCCTTGCTGACGCAGGGGGTGAGCTTCGACCCCTTGTCGAGCACGGCACCGAACTGCTCGGGGGTGCCGGTCGCCGGCAGCTGGCCGACGATGACACCGTCGTCGAGCTGGGCCCCGATCATGTAGAACGCCGTCGGCACGTCGACGACGATGCCGTCGATCTGCTTGTTCTTCAGAGCCTGCACGGCGAGGTCGTTGGTGTCGAAGACCTTGGGGTCGTTGCTCGGCTGGATCTGGTTCTTGATGGCGTCGTACGACGTGGTGCCGACCTGGGCGGCCAGGTTGGCCCCCTTGAGGTCGGCGACCGTGGTCTTGCCGTCGATGGGGCTGCCCTTGTAGGTGACGACCGCCTGGCGCACGTCGTAGTAGCCCGAGCTGAAGTCGACGGCGTTCTTGCGCTCGTCGCTGATCGAGATCTGGTTGACGTCGAGATCGAAGCTCTTGGCCGCCGGTGAGATCGCGGTGTTGAAGGGCACGACCACCCAGGTCACGTCGGACTTGGCGAAGCCCATCTTCTCGGCCGCCGCATAGGCGACCGCCGACTCGTAGCCCTTGCCGTTGCTGGGGTCGTCGTTGCTGAACCACGGCTCGTAGGCAGGCTTGTCGGTGCCCACGGTCAGCTTTCCGGGCGTCACCAGCGGGAGCGAGCCCTTGGCGCACGCATCGGCCGCCCCGGTGCCGGACTCGGTCGAGGCAAGGGTCGGCCCGGCCGGTGTGGAAGACCCACACGCGGCCAGGGCAGCGATCGCGGCGACAGACGCTGCCGCGAGCGCGAGACGGGATCGGTTCATGGCAGGCTCCTGCAGTTCGGGGTGACCGGTCTGCAGCCCACAGCCACGTACCGGCGGAAGGTCCCCGTGTACGTCACCGCGGCAAGCGTGTGACCGGAACGACGAGCAGAGTCTACGAGCGAACGGGCTGCCGTCGACACGGGTCCGCGATGCGAACCCCTCGACATCCGGCCGGGATGCCGGTGGCGCCGGCGCTGCCCAACAACCGGGCAGCAGCGCTAGCGGGCGCCGGGGAGGAGGGCCACGCCTGGCCGCCGCAACGTCACCGTTGCTACCCCTAAGCCACGGCTCCGCGTCGCGCTCCTTCCCGACTCCCATCGACATAGTGGGGTGAAACGGGCGTAAAACCTAGACCCCACGCCGTTTCGAGACACAACCGATGCACAGGATCGCCCGCGAACACGAGTCGCAGCAGCTCTCAGCAAGGATTCAGGTGATCGCGACGCGAGCGCCTACCCTTGAGCGCATGCATGCACTCGCAGCCCTGCCTGCCTTCGGGGCCGTCGCCAGCCTCGGCCCGGACTGGATGGACCCCACCTACCTGTTGGCCCAGTACGGCGACGCCTTCTTCTGGCTCGCCATCGTCATCGTGTTCATCGAGTGCGGGCTGCTCTTCCCGATCCTGCCCGGAGACTCGCTGCTCTTCGCCGTCGGCCTGTTCATCGCCACCGGTCAGGTGCACGTCAACCTCGGGGTGGCCATCATCGCCCTCTGTGTCTCGGCCTTTCTCGGCAACGTCGTCGGCTACGAGATCGGGCGGGCCGTGGGCACCCCGCTCTACCGACGTGACGGGCGGATCCTCAAGAAGAAGTACTTCGACGAGACCACCGCCTTCTTCGACAAGCACGGCAACAAGGCCCTGGTCATCGGGCGCTTCGTGCCGATCGTGCGCACCTTCATCACCGTGGTTGCCGGCGTCGGCCGGATGGAACGTCGGCGCTTCTTCACCTGGAGCGCCGTGGGTGCCGTGCTGTGGGCCGCCGGCGTGACGCTGCTCGGCTACTTCCTCGGCAAGTCGTTCCCGGGCCTGCAGGACAAGCTCGAGGTCGTCATCCTGCTCATCGTCGCGGTGTCGGTCGTGCCGATGCTGTACGAGTACGTCAAGCACCGTCGGGCCGCGCAGAAGGTGGCCGCCGAGCTGGGCGACGCAGCGAGCGAGATCACCGAGCGCCCGACCGGCGCCGACACCACCTCGCACTGACCCGCACTGACACGGCGCCCCGACCAGATCGTCAGGCGTCGGGAGACGTGCGGTCGGTAGAGGGGTCGGGCGCTCCAGCACTGGGCGCCTGGGCCTGGGGCAACGCGCCGGGAGAGCCGCCGGGGGCCGTCGAGGGCCCGCCCACGGCGCCGGGCTGAGTGGAGGGAGCGACCTGGGGTGCCCCACCGGCCGGGCCGTTCTCACCGAACGAGATGTTCGGCACGACGGCCTCGACCGCCGAGGTCTCGAAGTACTCGGCCTTGTGCACGCCGGCGATGCCGGCCACGAGGTTGGAGGGCACCGACTCGACCTTGGTGTTGAGCTCGCGAACGAGTGCGTTGTAGTAGCGCCGTGAGCTGGCGATGCGGTCTTCGGTGCTGGTCAGCTCGTTCTGCAGGGCGAGGAAGTTCTGGTTCGCCTTCAGGTCGGGGTAGGCCTCGGCCACGGCCATGAGGCGCCCGAGGGCCTGGCTCAGCTGGCCCTCGGACTGCGCTGCCGCCGCCGGGGAGCCGCCACCGTTCATCGCGGCCGAGCGGGCCTGCATGACCTCCTCGAGGGTGCCGCGCTCGTGGGAGGCGTAGCCCTTAACCGTCTCGACGAGGTTCGGGATCAGGTCGTGGCGACGCTTGAGCTCGACGTCGATCTGCCGCCAGCCCTCCTCGACCCGGTTCTTCAGGCCGATGAGGCCGTTGTACATGACGACGCCGCCGATGCCGAGCAGCACCACGAGGCCAAGCAGGATCCAGACGATGATCACAGGTTCTCCCCTGTACGAGCGGTCAAGTGCCTCGATCGTAGACCCAGGCACCGTGGGCGAAAGTCGGCAACCGACCGCGGCTGCGACGCGCTGAGGCTCCGACGCGTTCCGAACCGTCGGCGTCGGGCGTCAGGCCAGGCCCAGCTCCTCCAGCGAGTAGACGAACCGGTACTCGATGCCCTCGGCCTCGATCCTGGCCCCGGCCCCGGTGGCCCGGTCGGCGATGGTGGCCACGGCCACGGGGGTCGCCCCGTCGTCGCGCACGGCGGCCACCGCGTCCAGGGGCGAGGCGCCGGTCGTGGTGGTGTCCTCGACCACGAGCACCTGCCGCCCCGCGATCGACGGACCCTCGATGCGCTGCTGGAGGCCGTGGGCCTTGCCCGCCTTGCGCACCACGAAAGCATCGAGCCGCTCGCCGACGGCGGCCGCTGCGTGCAGCATCGCGGTCGCGACCGGGTCGGCGCCGAGCGTCAGGCCACCGACAGCGGCGTACGTGAGGTCTTTGGTGAGCTCCCGCATGACGATTCCGACCAGCGGGGCCGCCTCACTGTCGAGGGAGATGCGCCGCAGGTCGACGTAGTAGTCGGCCTCACGCCCCGAGCTCAGGGTGACGCGGCCGTGCACGATCGCCTTCTCCCGGATGATCTCGAGCAGGCGGGCACGGGCGGCGGCGACCTCAGGGGTCAGGTTGGGTGCGGTCACGCTCCAGATCGTATATTCCGATTCATGGGCAACCTGGTTCTGGCGCTCGCCGTCGCGTTGCTCTACTGGTGGTCGGTGCGCCGCGAGCCGCGCCGGCTGCGTCTCGGGGTCTACCTCGTGACCGTGCCCTGGTTGCTCCTGGCCGCCGCGGCGAACCTCGGCGCCGCGGCACTGCCACAGCACAACCACTGGCCAATGCTCGTGCTGGCGCCACTGCCCCTGTCGGTGCTCGCGCTGGCCGGCCTCGTCATCGTCGACAGCCTGACCGTGCTGCGCACGGGTGGCCGAAACCTGCGCCACCTGCGCACGCTGCTACTGGGCCTGGCCCTGTTGGCCCTGCCCGTGATCGGGACGCTGCTGGCCGAGACGGCCCAGACCGCTCAGACCGCTCAGACCCTGCTGATCGGGCTCGCCGCGGTCGCGTTCCTGGTCTCGTTCTACCTCGGCGTCGCCTTCCTGTCCTTCCTCGCGTATGCCCTGAGCTACGGTCGCGCAAGGGCGCGCTCCGACCCGAGCGCCGTCGTCGTGCTCGGCTCCAACCTCGTGCACGGTCGTGTCCCCCCTCTGCTCGAGGGCCGGCTCGAGCGAGGCATCGGCGAGTGGCAGCATCAGGTCGCGCTGGGCCACCGCCCGCTGCTCGTGCCGACGGGGGGCCCCGGCGCCGACCGGCACCGCTCGGAGGGAGCGGCCATGGCCGACTACCTCGTGGAGCACGGCATCCCGGCGACCGAGATCGTAGCCGAGACCGAGGCGCGCACGACGCAGGAGAACCTCGCCCTGTCGCAGCAGGTTGTCATCGCTCGCGGCCGGCAGGGTCACCTGACCGTGGTGACGAGCAGCTACCACGTGGCCCGCACCTCACTGCTGACCCGGAGGGAGGGCCTGGACGCCGATGTGCTCGGCTCACACACCGACGGCTACGCCGTTCGTCGCGCCCTGCTGCGCGAGTTTCTCACCGTGCTGACCTTCTATCCCAGGCTGCACGCTGTGCTGCTGCTGCCCTCCCTGGCGCTCGCGGTGCTGCTGGCCCGGGCGATCTAGCGCGAACGGCGCAGGCTCGGAAGTCGCACGGAGCGCAGCTGTCGCCGCAGCAACGGCCGGGGAACGACCCTCAGCAGCCCGACCGCGGCCTTGTACTGCAGGCTCGGCACCGAGACGACTCTGCCCCGCTGGACGTCGGCGAGACAGTCGGCGACCAGACGCTGGGTGTCGAGCCAGAGGAAGCTGGGGCCGGGAGTCGACAGACCGGCACGCTGCTGGAACTCGGTCGTCACGTAGCCCGGGCAGAGCGCCGTGACCCGCACGCCGGTGCCCGCGAGCTCGGCCGACAGACCTTCGCTGAACACGGTGACGTACGACTTCGCGGCTGAGTAGGTGCCCGTGGCCAGGAAACCGGCGACCGACGAGACGTTGACGATCGTGCCTCTGCCTCGGTCCGGCATGGCCCGCGCCGCCGCGTGCGAGAGCACGAGCACGGCCCGGGCCAGCACGTCGAACAGGGCCTCCTCGGTCGCCATGTCGTTGTCGATGAATCGCCCCTTGAGCCCGTACCCGGCGTTGTTGACGAGCGTGTCGATCGGGCGAGCCGAGTCGGCGACCCGGTCAGCCACGGTCTGCAGCTGGGCCCGGTCGGACAGGTCAGCCCGCAGCACCTCGACCTCGACGCGGTGGTCGGCCCGCAGCTGCTGCGCCACCGACGCGAGGCGGGCCTCGTCGCGAGCGACGATCACCAGGTCGTGGCCCCGGGAGGCGAGCTGGACGGCGAACTCGTGCCCGATGCCCGAGGTGGCACCGGTGATCAGGGCGGTTGGCATCTGCCCACCCTAGGCAGTGGCGGATGCCGGCTCCGCAGCGCCACCTCCCGCCACCTCCCGCTATTGCCAGCCTCTGCCCTCGCCTGCGGTTCATTGCCCGGTCACCGCCCGTCGCCGGCCCCGTCTAGGGTGGCGAGCGTGAGTGAGTCAGCCCAGCCCCTCCGCGTCGCTTCGTGGAACGTCAACAGCATCCGCTCGCGGATCGACCGGGTGACATCCTGGCTCCAACGCACCGACGTCGATGTGCTCGCGATCCAGGAGACGAAGGCCCGCGACTCGCAGTTTCCCTTCGACCGGTTCCACGACCTCGGCTACGAGGTGGCCCATCACGGCCTCAACCAGTGGAACGGCGTCGCCGTGATCTCCCGGGTCGGCCTCGAAAACGTGCAGGTCGGGTTCGAGGGGATGCCCGGCTGGGGCGATCCGGTCGCGCCGGAGGCCCGGGCCATCAGCGCGGTCTGTCGCGGCATCCGGGTCTGGTCGCTCTACGTGCCCAACGGACGCTCCCTCGACGACCCGCACCTGGCGTACAAGCTGTCGTGGCTGGGCGCCCTCGCCACCGCAGGCCGTGGCTGGCTCGCCTCCGACCCCGACGCCCAGGTTGCGCTGCTCGGCGACTGGAACGTCGCGCCGACCGACGCCGACGTCTGGAGCGTGCCGTTCTTCGAGGGTAGGACGCACGTCTCGCCCGGTGAGCGGGCTGCCTTCAATTCCGTGCTGGATGCCGGTTTCGCCGACGTCGTGCGGCCGCACACCTCGGAGCCCGGCACCTTCACCTACTGGGACTACACGCAGCTACGGTTCCAGAAACGGCAGGGCATGCGCATCGACTTCGCGCTCTGCTCCCCCGCCCTCGCGAGCCGGGTCGTCGGCGCCGCCATCGACCGCGAGGAGCGCAAGGGCAAGGGCGCCTCCGACCATGCCCCCGTCGTGTTCGAGGTCGGCTGAGCCCCTCGACTCCCCGTTGCCCCACAGCCTCTCCAGTGACCTCACAGCGAACACCCGGGAAGTCACAGGTCGGGTCCAGCCTCGCGATCTAGCGTCGCAGGGTGAGAGCCCGTTCGCCCAGCATCGTCCATGCCTTCACGTTGCTCGCTGCCTTCCTGGCGGCAGCCCTCGTTCTGGGCGTCCTCGCAGCCGGCCTCTTCCTTCCTGGGGCGGCGGCCGTGGGCGCCCTGACCCAGTCGGGTGACAACGCCTTCGAGTCGCTGCCCAGCAACTTCACGGTCAACCCGCTCTCGCAGGGATCTCGGATCCTGGCCGCCGACGGGTCACTCATCGCCATGCCACAGAACGAGAACCGTCGGATCGTCTCGTTGAGCCAGGTCGCACCGATCATGCGTCAGGCGCAGGTGGCGATCGAGGACGACCGCTTCTACGAGCACGGCCCGATCGACCCCAAAGGTCTGGTCCGGGCGGCGCTCGAGGACCTTCGCACCGGAGGCGCGACACAGGGCGGGTCGACGCTGACCCAACAGTTCGTCAAGATGAGCCTGCAGACGCAGGCACTGGCGAGCGGCAACACCAGCGCCGCCCAGGCGGCCACCGCCAAGTCGGTGCTGCGCAAGATCGTCGAGCTGCGCTACGCCGTGGCGCTCGGTAAGAAGTGGAGCAAGGACCAGATCCTGCAGGGCTATCTCAACCTGGCCTACTACGGAGACCAGGCCTACGGCGTCGAGGCAGCGTCACTGCACTACTTCGACGTGCACGCCGCCGCCCTCACCCTCACCGAGGCCGCCACCCTCGCCGGTCTCGTCCAGAGCCCGAGCCTCACCGACCCCGCCCTCTACCCCGCCGCTGCGACCGCACGACGCAACGTGGTGCTCGACCGGATGCACGAGCTGGGAATCATCACCCACGCCCAGCTGAAGGCCGCCAAGGCGCGCCCCATGGCCGCGGACATGCACGTGACAAACCCCCCGAGCACGTGCGCCGCGTCGAAGTACCCCTACTTCTGCGGTTTCGTCATCAACTGGCTCGAGCAGCAACCAGCCCTCGGAGCCACCGTGGCGACCCGGCGGGCCCGCATCTACTCGGGCGGCCTCACGATCCACACCACCCTCGACCCGCAGGTACAGCAGACCGTGGACCGGTCGATCCGCGAGGTCGCCCCGGAGAAGAACAACCTCGGCGTCGCGGCCGCGGCCTACGTGACCCAGCCGGGCACCGGCAAGGTTCTCGCCTTCGGACAGAACACGACCTTCGGGCTGACGGCCGGCTCGGGCCGAACCGCCGTCGACTATGCCCTGGACCAGCAGTACGGCGGCTCCGGCGGGTTCCAGTTCGGCTCGACCGCAAAGGCCTTCTCGCTGGTGACCGCGATGGCCCAAGGGCTCGGAACCGACGCCACCGTGACTGGTCCGGGCGCGACTCCGCAGCACGCGGCCACCTTCACCCCACGCGACTTCCCGCAGCCGTGCGGGCTGTCCCGGGACTGGAACGTCTTCAACGACGAGGCCTGGGGTGGGGGGACGATCTCGTTGAAGACGGCCACCGCCAAGTCGACCAACACGGCCTTCGTGGCGTTGGCCAAGCAGATCGGGGTCTGCGCCATCCGCGACACGATGGTGGCCTTCGGCATCCACGCCTCCAATGGAGACCCCCTGGGGAAGTACCCGCCGCAGATCATCCTCGGCGCCCAGGAGGTCTCACCCCAGACGATGGCGAACGCGTACGCCGGTCTGGCCGCAGACGGCACCCTGTGCCAGACCTACCCCGTGACCGACATCAGTGTCGGGGGCAAGAGCATCTGGGCCCCGAAGCCGTCCTGCAAGCAGGTGGCCGACCCGTCGGCCGTGTCCCAGGCCACGCACTACCTCGAGTACAACATGACCCACGGTTCCGGGATTCTCAACCAGCTGCCCGGCCGCGTCTCCGCCGGAAAGACGGGAACGTCCGACGGCAACTCGCAGTCGTGGTTCGTCGGGTACACACCGGGGCTGACCACCGCGGTCTGGGTCGGCAACCCCACCGATCCGACAAGGCCGATGTTCAACGTCTCGATGCAGGGCAAGTCGTGCGCGTCGATGACCGGCGCCTGCTTCGCCGCCCCGATCTGGCGCCGGATCATGGAGCGCACCCTGTCGGGGACCCCGGTGCAGGCGATGCCGTGACGCGACCACCCCGCGGCTGGGCGGACGGCAGGTTCGGGTCAGAGGGTGGCGACGACCGACGTTGACACCTCGGCGGTGCGCCGGGTTCCGAGCGTGAAGGCGACCAGGCCACCGATCAGGGCCGCGACGGCGCCGCCGAGGAACACCGTCTGAACCTGCACGACACCCGCGCCGAGCAGTGCCGCGGTGTCGAGGGGGTTGGGCAGTCGGCGCACGGCGTCGAAGTAGCGGTTCAGCCCGATGGAGGTGAGCAGGGCGAGCCCGACGACCATGCCCACCATCCGGGCCACCACGACGAGAGAGCTGGCCACCCCGTGCGCATGCGACGGCGAGTCGGCGAGGACCGCGTTGTTGACCGGGGCCAGCGCCAGACCGACACCGAGCCCGACGGCGACGAGCACGACCGTCGTCGGCCCGGCATCCGCGAGGGAGGTCAACTCCCACCGCGACATGGCGACCATGCCGGCCCCGGCGAGCAACAGCCCTCCACCGGCGACCAGGCCGTCGCCCAGGCGCCGCAGGGACCAGCCGCCCACCACCGCTCCGACGGGAACCGCGACCAGGAACCGCACCAGCACCAGGGCGGCCCCCGTCTCGTCGTAACCGTCGGTGAGGCGGGCGAGCAGCGGCACGTCGACGATGACCGCGACGAGCGAGGCGCCGACGAGGAGGCTCACGGCCAGGGCGCGGATGCCGCGCGCGTGCACGACGCCACGGGGGATGAGCGGGTCAGCTGCCCTCGCGTGCCACCACACCGCCGCCACCAGGGCGACCAGCCCCAACGGCAGCAGGGCATAGCCGAGCGGTCCGACGACCTCCTTCTCGGGGTCGGACGACGCGAACGTCAGCACGAGGGCGCCGAGCACCACGGCGATGAGCACGGCGCCCACGAGATCGAGGCGCCGCAGCAGGGCCCACCAGCGCGGCGCCGTGGTGACGGCCAGCAGCGCGAGGGCTGCCAGGGCGGTCACCCCGATCGGGGTGAGCACTCGGGAGTCGCCGACGAAGGGCACGAAGGGCTCACCCAGGGTGACGTCGGTGACCAACCGTTGAGGGGCGGCCAGGGCCAGCCCGCCGACAGCGAGGCCCGCAGCGGCCAGCACCCAGGCGATGGCGGTCACCGACCGCGATCGCGAGCGCGCCGTCGGGGTGCCGGGGGTGGCGGCGGCGACGGCGCGGTTGCCGAGCGCGCGAATGACGACGTACAGCACGAGACCGGCAGCGACGTTGGCCCAGAAGATCGCCCGCCATCCCGACACGGCGAGGATGACGGCGCCGATGACCGGCCCCAGCACGGAGCCGAGCTCTTGAACCGCCCCGACCACCCCGAGGGGGGTGCCCCGTCGCTCCGGCGGCCAGCGGTCGGCCACGAGGGCCAGGGTGGCCGGCACCAGGCCACCACCACCGATGCCCTGCAGCACCCGGCCGGTGACCAGCACCGGCATCTCGACGGCGAGCGCCGTGATGGCCGATCCGATGACGAACACGACGAGGCAGCCGAGCAGCACCCGGTGTCGCTCGATGACGTCGGCGAGCCGGCCGATGAGGGGCAGCACCGCGATGTAGCCCAGCAAGAAGCCGGAGATGATCGGCGTCGCCTCCTGCAACGAGTCGATACCGATGCCGACCCCGGCCATCATGTCGGTGAGGGCGAGCACGACGATGTACGTGTCGGCGGCCGCGAGTGCCACCGCCACGGATGCCGCCGCCAGCAGCGGCATCCGGTCTCGCCCGTCGCTTCGACCGGCCGGGTCGGTTCCGTCGCCCCTGGTCGACACGGTCGGCCCGGAGGAGCTCATGGTCAGGGCTTCTCGATGGTGACCGGCTCGTTGTACTTGTCGAGCACCAGGGTGTACGTCGACGTCGTGCCGGCCCCGAAGAACGGTCCCTGGAGCACGACCTGGCGCAGCTGCTGCTCATCGGTCAGGCCGTAGGTGACCTGAAAGGTGCCGTTCCGGTCGCCGATGCCGAGCAGGTCGACCACGTTGGCCCCCGGCACGGTGCCACTGATGGTCGAGAGCACCTCACTGCCGAGACGCACCGGTGCACCCGCGGTCGGGTTCGACGTGGCGGTCAGCAGGCTCGAGAGCCCCTTGTCGGCCGAGAACAGCAGGGCCGGGTCGGGCAGCCCGAACGTCTTGGGGTCGATCTTGTTCATGCCGGGGATGAGCGGCAGCTTGGCGTAGACCTCACCGTTCAGCGAGATCACCTCGGCGTCGGCTTCGACCCCCCGCAGCCGCACCTTGAAGGTGCCCTTGAACGCCGGGGGGTGGCGCCCCACACCATCGGCCGAGATGATCCCGCTGGCGTCGGCGGGCAGGTCGGCGCTGGTCAGCTTGAGGTGGAACGAGGTCGCCTGGTCGACGTTGACCTTGGCGGCGGCGAGTTGCTGGGCGGGGGTCAGCTCGGCCGAC
>JAKDLG010000191.1 GCA_030452985.1 Humibacillus sp. | reverse complement strand
GTGTCGCCCTCGAGGATGACGTAGGGGGCGTCAGGAGCATCGAGCGGGTTGCCGACCGAGCCCGCGTTGAACAGTGTGTGACCCAGGTCGACCTCGAGGTAGACGCCGTGGATGTCGCCGTAGCCGACGACGAGCGGTTCCGGCCCGTCACCGGTGAAGTCGGTGTTGGTGAACATCGCCGCGAACTGCTCGTCGGTGTGGTGGTAGTGGACCCGGTGGAACTCGCTGGTGTTCGAGGCGTGGAAGAAGCGGACCGGCCGGCCGTTCATGACGAGGTCGTGGCCGTTCGGCAGCGCGGCGAGCCAGGCCAGGTCGACCTCCCCTAGCTGGTCGCGGGTCCACTGGGCGCCACCCCACAGCTGGGTCTCGTCGCGCGAGATGAACGTGTCCCAGTTGCCGCGCACGGTCAGCTCGCAGCGGCGGCGGCAGAGGTCGATGCACTCGGAACCGCGCGGGCCTTTCCCGATGACGTCGCCGAGGTTGAACACCCGGGTGATGCCCCGGGCGTCGATGTCGGCGAGCACCGCCTCGAGGGCGGTGAGGTTGCCATGGACGTCGGAGATCACGGCCAGGCGTTCGGGCATGGGGAGCGGTCAGTCCCTGTGGGTCGTGCCGGGCAGGGCCAGCATCCGGTCGAGGGCGGCGCGGGCCTCGCCGGCCACCACCGGGTCGACGCGGATCGGGTTGACGATACGACCCTCGACGAGCGACTCGAGGGCCCACACGAGGTGCGGGAGGTCGATGCGGTTCATCGTGGAGCAGTAGCAGACGTTCTTCTCCAGGAACGAGACCCGCTGGTTCGGGAACATCCGCCCGAGGCGCTGCACGAGGTTCAGCTCGGTGCCGACGACCCACGCCGTGCCGTCGGGGGCGGCCGCGATCGTCTGGATGATCTTCTCGGTCGAGCCCACCTCGTCGGCCAGCTCGACGACCTCGTGACGACACTCCGGGTGCACGATCACCTTGACGCCGGGGATCTCACGCCGCGCCGCCTCGACGGCCTCCACCGAGAACCGCCCGTGCACCGAGCAGTGGCCGCGCCAGAGGATCATCCGGGCGTTCGCCAGCTCGGATGCCGTGAGCCCTCCGTTGGGGCGGTGCGGGTCCCAGACCACGCAGTCATCGAGGGAGAGACCGAGCTCGCGCACCGCCGTGTTGCGCCCCAGGTGCTGGTCGGGAAGGAAGAGCACCTTGCCGGTGCCCGACACACCGCCGACCTGCTCGTAGGCCCAGTCGAGCGCAGTCCGCGCGTTCGAGCTGGTGCAGATGGTGCCGTGGTGCCGGCCGGTGAACGCCTTGATGGCGGCCGAGGAGTTCATGTAGGTTACCGGCACCGTCTCATCGGCCACCCCGGCGGCCTCGAGCTGCTCCCAACAGTCCTCGACCTGCGCGATGGCGGCCATGTCGGCCATCGAGCAGCCGGCGGCGAGGTCGGGCAGGATCACGGTCTGCTCGTCGCTGGTGAGGATGTCAGCCGACTCGGCCATGAAGTGCACGCCGCAGAACAAGATGTAGGGCGCGTCGGGGCGAGCCGCAGCCTCTCGCGCCAGCTTGAAGGAGTCACCGGTCACGTCGGCAAACTCGATGACCTCGTCGCGCTGGTAGTGGTGGCCGAGCACGAAGACCGAGTCGCCGAGCGCCGCCTTGGCCGCGCGGGCCCGGGCGACGAGGCCGGGGTCAGACGGTGCCGGGAGATCGCCCGGGCATTCGACGCCGCGCTCCGTGTGCAGGTCGGTGCCCTGCCCGAGCACGAGCAGGGGGAGCGGGGCGGGTGCCGAGGTCGTGTGGGTCGTCATGCCCAGATCGTATGCCGCTGACCCCCGTGAGCGGGCCTCTCCGGCTCACTCGCCCCCCGCCCACCGGCATCCCGCACCTTTCTCGTCCCTGGGCCGAATCCCTCTCGACCCCCCCGGCACCACGCCGAGTAATCCGGAACTCACCGAGTAGGTACCCGCTGTGTTCCGGATTACTCGGTGTGTTTCGGGTTGCGCAGGCGGTGGCAACGAAGGCGTGAGCGGTGTGGGCCAAGACACGACGTTGTCGACCGCGACCGGGAATGACGACCGGGGTCGGGCGACTTGGACCCGGGGTAGTTGAATCCTCCACCGATATCAAGGAGTACACCCATGAGTCAGGCCTTCGAGCCCATCCGCGTGGGCCGCTGGGACCTCCCGCAGCGGTTTGTCATGGCCCCCCTCACGCGTAACCGGGCCGGTGAGCACCAGGCCCCGACCAGCCTCAACGCCACCTACTACGGCCAGCGCGCCACGGCCGGGCTCATCATCACCGAGGGCACCCAGCCCAGCGCCGTGGGCCAGGGCTACCTCGACACACCCGGCATGCACTCCGACGCCCAGGTCGCCGGCTGGCGCGAGGTGTCCGAAGCCGTGCACGAGGGCGGGGGACACATCGTCGTGCAGCTGATGCACGCCGGTCGCATCGCGCACCCCGACAACAAGAACGGCCTCGAGACCGTGGCCCCGAGCGCCATCGCCGCACCGGGCGAGATCGTGACCGCCGCCGGGCAGCAGCCCTACCCGGTGCCGCGCGCCCTCGACAGTGACGAGATCGCCGGCATTGTCGAGGAGTTCGTCGAGGCCGCTCGCCGCGCCGTCGAGGCCGGCCTCGACGGGGTCGAGGTGCACGCGGCGAACGGGTACCTGCCCCACCAGTTCCTCGCTCCGTCGAGCAACGAGCGGTCGGACGGCTACGGGGGCTCGCCCGAGAACCGGGCCCGGCTGACCGTCGAGATCACCCAGGCCGTGGCCGACGCGATCGGCGCCGACCGGGTCGGTATCCGCATCTCGCCCTCGCACAACATCCAGGGCGTGCTCGAAACCGACGACGCCGAGACGGCCGCCACGTACGAGGCTCTCGTCGACGGTATCGCGCCGCTCGGCTTGGCCTACCTCAGCATCCTCGGCGACCCCGAGTCCGAGCTCGTCGGCGACCTGCGCCGCCGGTTCGGGGGTCCGGTTGTGCTCAACACGGGCTTCTCGGCCGTCACGCAGCTGGGCGATGTCGAAGACATTCTGGGTCGAGGTCTCGGCGACCTCGTCGCGGTCGGCAGGGAGTTCCTCGCCAACCCCGACCTCGTCCGCCGCTGGCGTGAGGACGCCCCGCTCAACGCGCCGAACGAGCAGACCTTCTACGGCGGCGGCGCGCAGGGGTACACCGACTACCCCTGCCTCGCCAGCTGATCGCCAGCTGATGGCCGCCGGCCGGTTCCCGAACCCCAGGTCTCGGGAGCCGGCCGCTCGCGCTCCGAGCACCGGGAAGTGGGAGGATGCCGTCGTGCACGTGCTCATCGCCCCCTGCGCCTTCTCCGGTGCGCTGAGCGCAGGGCAGGCCGCCACGGCGATGGCACAGGGCTGGTCGCAGGCAGCCCCTCACGACGTGCTGGCCGCCGTGCCGATCTGCGACGGCGGGCCCGGCTTCGTCGAGGCCGTGGCCGCCACGGCTGGCGGCCGGTTGCACGCCTGCGTCACGACCGACCCGCTCGGCCGGTCGGTACCGGCCACGATCCTGCTTGCGGAGGTGGCCGGCCGCCCGACCGCGTACGTCGAGTCGGCCCAGGCCATCGGCGTCCACCTGCTCGCCGCCGACGAGCGCGACCCCACCCGCACGACCAGCTTCGGGGTGGGCGCGCTGCTGTCGGCGGCCCTCGACCTCGGAGCCACGCGCATCGTCATCGGCCTCGGCGGCTCCGGCACCAACGACGCCGGCGCCGGCCTGCTGAGCGCCGTGGGTGTCGGCTCCCGCGCACGGCTCGGGTGCGGTGGGCTGGCCCTGCTCGAAACGCGTGACGACGACCTGCACGGGCTGGAGGCCGCTCGCGACCGCTTCATCGGGATCGACCTTGTGGTGGCCACCGACACAGAGGGCCCACTGCTCGGGCTCAAGGGCACCAGCGCCCTGTTCGCCGTCGGCAAGGGCGCCTCGGAGCAGCAGGCGCAAGACCTCGAGAACGCCATCGGGCACTTCGTCAGCGTGGTCTCCCGGGTTCGACCTCCGGCCAAGGAGCTGCTGAGCGGGGCACTGCTCCGACCCGAGCGGGAGCCCGGCGCCGGTGCCGCGGGAGGTCTCGGCTACTCCCTGGGGCTGCTCGGCGCCCGACGGATGGGCGGCGTGCAGGGCGTGCTGGATGCCGTCGGGTTCGATGCGCTGCTCGCGGCCGCCGACCTCGTGGTCACCGGGGAGGGGCGCTTCGACTGGGAGTCGCTGCACGGACCAGTGGCGCAGGTGGCCGCGGCTGCCGGGAAGGTCGGGGTGCCGGCCGTGGTCGTCGCCGGGGAGGCCGTCGTGGGCCGACGCGAGGCGATGGCCTCGGGCCTCTCGGGGGTGTACGCCGTGGCCGAGCGACGCAACCAGGTCGATGCGGCACTGGCCGACCCGGCCGGAACGCTGACGGCTCGAACCGCGCGGGTGGCGCGTACGTGGTCACCGGCCCGCTCCTGAACGGCCCGCCCACCCCACCTCAGGGCATGCTCGCGCAGCGTGGCCCACTCGACCGGTCGCGCTTGTTCGACCGCCACGCGAGCGGGGTGTGGGAACTGCCGCGCGGGCGACGTACTCTAGGAGCTGTCGGGAACAGATCCGGCACGACGTGAGTTCCCCCTTGTGACCAAGGCACCACAGCATCACGCCGTCAACGACGCGAAGGACCACCACATGACTGTCGAGACGAACGTTTCAGCGGCCGAAACCGTTGGCACCGCAGAGACGGGCACCGAAGCCCCCGCGCACGGCGTCGTGCTGACCGACGTCGCCGCCGGCAAGGTCAAGAGTCTGCTCGAACAGGAGGGTCGCGACGACCTTCGGCTTCGGGTAGGCGTTCAGCCCGGCGGCTGTTCGGGCCTGATCTACCAGCTCTACTTCGACGAGCGCACGCTCGACGGTGACCTCGTGCGTGACTACGACGGTGTCGGGGTCGTCGTCGACCGGATGAGCTCGCCTTACCTCGAGGGTGCGACGATCGACTTCGCCGACACCATAGAGAAGCAGGGCTTCACCATCGACAACCCGAACGCCGGCAGCAGCTGTGCGTGTGGGGACTCGTTCGGCTGAGCTGTCTTGAGAATCGTCGGCGGCCCATCCCGCCCCGACGAGCACGAAGGGCCCGACCGTTCTTTGGTCGGGCCCTTCGGCGTACCCGGGCCTCGACGCGCTAGGTTTCGGGTGTGCAGATCGCCATTGCTGGATCCATTGCCACCGACCACCTGATGACCTTCGACGGGCGCTTCCGCGACTCGCTGGTCGTCGAGCAGCTCGACAAGATCTCGCTCTCGTTCCTGGCCGGCGACCTCCAGGTCCGCCGCGGGGGCGTCGCCGCGAACATCGCCTTCGGCATGGCCGGCCTCGGTCAGCGCCCCATTCTCGTCGGAGCCGTGGGTGACGACTTCGCCGACTACCGGTCGTGGCTGGAGCGGCACGGGGTCGACTGCGAGTCGGTGCACTACTCGGAGTCGCGGCACACGGCCCGCTTCATCTGCACGACCGACAGCGACATGGCCCAGATCGCCACCTTCTACGCCGGCGCCATGACGGAAGCACGGGACATCGAGCTTGCCCCCGTGGCAGCCCGGGTGGGGGGCCTCGACCTCGTGCTCGTGGGTGCCGACGACCCGGAGGCGATGCTCCGTCACACGCAGGAGTGCCGGGCGCGCGGCATCCGGTTCATCGCCGACCCGTCGCAGCAGCTCGCCTTCGCCGACGGGCCGACCATTCGGGGCCTGGTCGACGGCGCCGAGTTCCTCTTCACGAACGAGTACGAGGCCCACCTCACCGAACAGAAGACCGGCTGGACCCACGACGAGATCCTCAGTCGCGTCGGCACCCGTGTCATCACCCGGGGAGCCGACGGCGCGACCATCGAGCGGCGCGGCGAGGAGCCGATCTCGGTACCCGTCGCGCGTGAGGTCCGCCGCGCCGACCCGACGGGCGTCGGCGACGCGTTCCGCGCCGGCTTTCTCACCGGCCTGGCCGCTGATCTCTCTATGCGGCACTGTGCCGAGCTCGGGTCGATGCTGGCCACCTATGTCATCGAGACGGTCGGAACCCAGGAGTACCTCCTCGGCAAGGCGCGGTTCCTCGAACGCCTGGCCGAGGCCTACGGCCAGGAGTCGGCAGACGAGATCGGTCGCCACATCACCTGCCAGCGGCCCTGAGCGCCGACACCACACCGACCGCGACCAGCCCGAGGCGAGTGCCCGTGCCGACTCCGCCCGGCCCCACCCCGTGGGACTTCGCGCTCGAGCAGGTGCCGGGCGGTGAGGACCTCATCGGGGTCGGCGCCGACCTGTCGGTCGCCACGCTGTACGAGGCCTACTCCACCGGCGTCTTCCCCATGGGGATCGGCGACCACGGCAGCGAGCCGATCGGCTGGTGGTCACCCGACCCACGCGGCATCCTGCGCCTGGGTGAGCTCAAGGTCAGCCGCTCCCTGCGCAAGTCGGCGGCCCACCTGCAGGTGCGGGTCGACACCGCTTTCGTCGAGGTGGTCAGGGCATGCGCCGACCCTGGCCGAGAGGGCCGCTGGATCACCCCAGCCATCCAGGACGCCTACGCGGCCCTGCATCGAGCGGGCTGGGCCCACTCCGTCGAGGTGTGGCGCGCGGACCGTCTGGTGGGCGGGCTCTACGGGGTGGCCATCGGTGGCCTCTTCGCCGGCGAGTCGATGTTCCACCGGGAGCGGGACGCCTCCAAGGTCGCCCTGCTCGGGCTGCACGAGCTGCTGGCCGCCGACGGTGACGCCCGACGGGTGATCGACGTGCAGTGGCGCACCGACCATCTCGCCACCCTGGGCGTGCAGGAGGTGCCGAGAGGCGACTACCTCGAGCTGCTTCGCGTGGCGCTCACGGCCCCGTTGCCGGCCGAGTGGGCCTGACTCCCACCCGGTGCGCCGTATGGCCGCCGCAGTCCTGCGCGCCGAGGTAGAGGTGTCCGCGCATGCGGCACCAGGCCGGGATGTCGTGCGTGGCAGCCGGGTCGGTCGCCAGCACGGTCACCTCGCGGACGCCGGGGTTGTCACCGACCAGGCGGGCGAGGCGGATGACCGGAAGGGGGCAACGCAGGCCACGAGCATCAAGGACCGCCTCGACGACGGCATCCGTGTTGCTGTCGTTGCTGTCGTTGCTGTCGTTGCTGTCGGCGTTCCCGGAGTCGTCGGGTCGGGTGGGTCGGCTCACAACCCGGTCACCCCCGCCCTCGACCTGACGGCGCGAACAGTAGGGGCCAGGGCCTCGACGAAGGCCGTCACGTCATCGGCTCGCCCCGGTCGCACGGCTTCCAGCGGCAGAACGAGCCGGACGTTGCCGTGCGTCAGCACCCCCATGGCCGCGAGCACATGGCTCGGCTCCAGAGTGCTCGATGTGCAGGCGGAGCCGCTGGCCACCGCGAAGCCGGCCCGGTCGAAGGCGTCGACCACGGCCTCGCCGTCGACGTAGAGGCTGGAGAAGGTCACGACGTGGGGGAGTCGGTCGTCGGCGTCGCCCACGACCTCGGTGTCGGGCACGAGGGCGGCGGCCGCCCTGACCCGCGCCACCAGTGCTCGGGCGTCAACGGCATCCTGCGCACGGGTGGCCAGGGTCTGCTGCCAGGCCTCCGCGGCCGCCAGGGCCAGCGGCACCCACGGCGTCACGTCGTGACGTCCCTGCTCGACGTCGGCTATCGCGCCGGACCAGTGCCAGCGCACCCCTTCGCGCACCACGAGAACCCCGAGAGGGGGGCCGCCCCACGATCGGCCGTCGCCGACGAGGACATCGAAGTCGGCGGGCGCCTCGTCGCGCCCGAGGGAGGCCATCGCGTCGACCACGAGCGGGATGCCGTGGAGCCGGCAGAGCTCTCGGGCCGCGCCCAGTGGTTGGCGGGTGCCGACCTCACCGTTGGCGCTCTGCAGGGCGGCCACGACCATGCCGGGTCGCTCGACGGCCCGGCCCCAGGCGTCGAGATCGACGCGGCCGACGGCATCGACAGGAACCTCGGCGAGGGGGGACGCTCCGGCGGTGCTTGTCAAGGCCCGGGCTCGGCCCGCGACGAGCACCGCTGAGTGTTCGACCGCAGACGCGACGGTGCCCGCACCGCGACGCCGGGCGGCGTGCAGCACGCCGTCGATGCCGCGGGCCAAGGCCGTGGCCCCGCTGGGCAGGAGGCTCACCTCGCCAGGGCGCACCCCCAGCCCGTCGGCGATCACCTCCCGGGAGCGATCGAGCAGGGCTCGCGCCTGCCTTCCCTCGGCGTAGAGCCTTACCGGATCGGCCCATCCGGCTTCGAGCGCGGCGAGCAGGGTCTCTCGAGCCCGGGGATGCAGCGGTCCAGACGCCGCGTCGAGCATTCTGCGCACCGGTACAGGCTTCGTGCCCTGATCGTGACTCGCCACGCCGCCACGCTAGCCCCACCCGCAACGACAGGACGGGGCCCGGGACGGTAGTGTCTGTGCCGTGGGCACGATGTGCCTGTCAAGAGTCATAGAGACAGTCATAGAGACAGTCATAGAGACGGACGTGTTGACCCTCCTGGTGGGCTCGTCGACAGCCCGTGAACGGAACGAAAGGTGCACCTGGTGCCTGAGCACGACGACACCGCAGCGGCCACGCCCGTGGTGAATCGCGCGACCGCGGCGAAGGCCAGTGGTCACCTGCCTCCACGACGACGACGAGGGCTGCTCTTCGCGGTACTGGTCGCCGGGGTCACGCTTGCCCTGAGCGGTTGCCAGGGCAAGCTGTCCGACGGATTCCTGCCCAACGCGGTCTCTGACAGCGGTGATCGTGTCACCGACCTCTGGGTCGGCAGCTGGATTGCCGTGTTGGCCGTGGGTTTCATCACGCTGGGGCTCATCCTGTACGCCGCCATCCGCTTCCGTAAGCGCAAGGGCGATGAGGGACTCCCGGTGCAGCTGCGCTACAACGTGCCGGTCGAGATGCTCTACACGGTCGTCCCCGTCATGATGGTCGCGGTCTTCTTCTACTACACGGCCCGTGACGAGGCCGCTCTCACCGACACGAGCAAGAAGCCCGACGTGACCATCAGTGTGGTGGCCAAGCAGTGGAGCTGGGACTTCAACTACGTCGACTCGAACGTGCACGAGTCCGGGATCCACGTCAACCCGAGTGAACCTGGTGCCATCGCCAAGATGCCGACGCTCTACGTTCCTGTGAACAAGCGGGTCGAGTTCGTGCTGAACTCCCGCGACGTCATCCACAGCTTCTGGGTGCCGTCGTTCATGACCAAGCTCGACATGCTGCCGGGCAAGACCAACATCCTGCAGATAGTGCCGAACCAGACCGGCGTCTTCCAGGGCAAGTGCGCCGAGCTGTGTGGCGCCTACCACTCGCAGATGCTCTTCATGGTGCACATCGTCTCCCAGGCCGACTACGACGCCGAGATGAAGCGTCTGGCCGCCATCGGGCAGACCGGGTTCATCCCGGTCGACGCGAGCCGCGAGAAGATGGTGCCTGCGGACGCCGCCAAGATTCCTGCGCAGGTCCGAACCGGGGGTAACTGATGAGCACCGCCACCGCCAACCCCAGCTCGACGATGGGCCGTCAGGCTGACGTCAAGGAGAGCGCCCCGGCGCACACCCGGCGGCTGTCGAAGGGGCAGACCTTCGTCAAGTGGGTCACCACGACCGACCACAAGGTGATCGGCAACC
>JAKDLG010000190.1 GCA_030452985.1 Humibacillus sp. | reverse complement strand
CGATAGGCGAGGAGGGTGAAGGCAGGTCACCCACGAGCAGGATGCGCTCGCGGGTGTCCTCGACCACGGGGTCGGGCACGGGCACGGCCGACATCAGGGCCTTGGTGTAGGGGTGCAGCGGCCGCTCGTAGAGGTCGCTCGCGTCGGCCTCCTCGGCGAGGGCCCCGAGGTACATGACCACCACGCGGTCGCTGATGTGACGCACGACGGCGAGGTCGTGGGCGATGACGAGGTAGGTCAGGCCGAACTCCTCCTGCAGGTCACCGAGCAGGTTGATGACCTGGGCCTGCACCGACACGTCGAGGGCCGAAACGGGCTCGTCGGCCACGATGAGGCTCGGGTTGACCGAGAGAGCCCGGGCGATACCGATGCGCTGACGCTGGCCTCCGGAGAACTCGTGGGGGTACTTCTTCAACGCCTGCGAGGGAAGACCGACGGCGCTCAGCAGCTCGCGAAGGCGCTTGCCGGCGGCATCGGAGTCGGTGACCAGCCCGTGCGCCTTCATCCCCTCGATGAGAATCGACTCCACCGACTGGCGGGGGTCGAGGCTGCTCATCGGGTCTTGGAACACCATCTGGATGTCTTGGCGCTTGGCCCGCAGGGCCTTGCCCTTCAAGGCGGCGATGTCGACGCCGTCGAAGCTGACCGAGCCGGCCGTCGGGGGCTCGAGGTTGAGGATCGCCCGCCCGAGCGTCGACTTGCCGCAACCCGACTCGCCGACCAGGCCGTAGGTCTCACCCCGCCGGATCTGCAGGTCGACGCCGTCGACGGCCTTGACGTAGCCGATCACCTTGTCGAAGATGACGCCCTTCTTGATCGGGAAGTGCACCTCGAGGCCGACGACGTCGACGAGCACCTCCCCGGCGGCCGCACCGGCCACCGTGCTGGCCTTCGCCGTCGTGCTCGGGTTCGCCGCGGTGCTCATTCGTCCATCCCCACCGGGTTGTGGCAGCGCAGTGATCGGCCTCGGTCTTCGACGAGCTCGGGAGTGGTCTGCCGGCAGATCGGGATCGCGTTGAAGCACCGAGGTGCGAAGGCGCAGCTGCCCGTCCACGGCAGGTTGTCGGCCACCGAGCCCGGAATCGGGGTCAGCCGGTCGCCACGGGCGCTCTCCAGGCTGGGGATCGACGCGAGCAGGCCATTGGTGTAGGGGTGGTGCGGGCGCGCGAACAGGGCATGCCGCTCGGCCCGCTCGACGATGCGCCCGCCGTAGAGCACGTTGACCTCGTCGCACAGCCCGGCCACCACTCCGAGGTCGTGGGTGATCATGATGAGGGCGGTGCCGCTGCCCTCGACCAGCTCACTGAGCAGGGCGAGGATCTGGGCCTGGATGGTGACGTCGAGGGCGGTGGTCGGCTCGTCGGCGATGAGCAGGCGCGGTTCGCAGGCCAGGGCGATCGCGATCAGCACCCGCTGGCGCATGCCGCCCGAGAGCTGGTGGGGGTAGTCCTTGAGGCGACGGGTGGGGTCGGGGATCCCGACCTTCTCGATCATCTCCTGACCCACGACCAGGGCGCTCTTGCGCGACATCCCCTTGTGCCGCTCGAGCACCTCGGCCACCTGGACGCCCAACGGGATCACCGGGTTGAGCGAGCTGAGCGGGTCTTGGAAGATCATGCCGACCTCGCGGCCGCGACGGTCGTTCATCTCGCGGTCGCCCAGCTTCAACAGGTCGGTGCCCTCGAAGAGCACCTCGCCCTCGATGCGGTTGCCGCGGTGGGGGAGCAGCCCCATGATGGCGAGCGAGGTGACCGACTTGCCGCACCCCGACTCGCCGACGAGGCCCACCGTCTGGCCGGGGCTCACGTCGAAGCTCACCCCGTCGACCGCGGTGAACGGCTGCTCGCCGCGGCGCGTGAAGGTGACGCTGAGGTCACGCACCTCGAGCAACGGGCCGTCGCTGCGCCGTCCGCGCTTGCTCTCACTGGTGGCGTCGACGATCTGGGTCATCGCGGTCACCTCCTGCTCTTGGGATCGAGGGCCTCACGCAGCGATTCGCCCATCAGGGTGAACCCGAGGGCGACCACGATGATGCACAGGGCGGGGAACACGGCGAGGTGGGGGTAGTCGCCAAGGTACTGCTGGGCCGTACCGAGCATGGCCCCCCACTCCGGCTGCCGGTCGTCGGGGTTGCCGAGGCCGAGGAACGATAGAGCGGCGGCGTCGATGATGGAGGTCGCCAGCACGAGGGTGGCCTGCACGATGACCGGCCCCAACGCGTTGGGCAGCATGTGCCGGAAGATGATCGAGACCGGTCGCACCCCGAGGGCCCGTGCCGCGAGCACGTGGTCGCTCGAGCGTTGCGCGAGCAGCGAGCCGCGCAGCAGCCGGGCGAAGATCGGCACCTGCACCACCGCGATGGCGATGATCAGCGTGATCTGGCTCGGCTCGGGGGCGAGCGCGGCGATCGAGATGGCCAGCAGCAGCGAGGGGATCGAGAGCATGACATCGACAGCCCGCATGACGAACGAGTCGACCCAGCCGCCGAGGGCGCCCGCGAGGGTGCCGAGGGTGAGGCCACCGGCCAGCCCACCCAACGTGGCGAACACTCCGACGATGAGGGTTTGTCGGCTGCCGACGATGAGGCGTGAGAGCAGGTCACGCCCGACCGTGTCACCCCCGAGCGGGAACCCGGGCTGGGCGCCGGGCACCGGGTTGGTCATCTGGCGAACCTGGTTCAGCAGCAGCCCCTTCGTCGGATCGTGCGGCGCGATGAGGGGGGCGAAGAGCGCAAGCAGCACGAACACGAGGGTGATGCCGGCGCCCACGAGAAACACCTTGTCGCGCCGCAGCCGTTCCCACGCGCTGGCGAGCAACGACTGCCCGGCGCCGCCGGCGATCGCACCGGCATCCTCGACCGTGGGGCCCTGAGTGCCGCCGTTGCCCGCGTGTTGGGCTGAGCCGGTGGCCGCTGCTCCCACCTTGGCGTCGTCGGCCGGTTGTCGCTCAGCATCGCCCGCGGTCGCGGCCAGGTCGTCGATGCGTCGCTTCTTGCGGTCACCGAAGGAGGAGAAGGGGTTGGTGGGCATCGGGGTCACCTCGTCCGGATCCGGGGGTCGATGATGGCGTAGGCGATGTCGACGAGCAGGTTGACGATGACGTAGGTGATGGCGGCGGCCAGGATGATCACCTGCAGCACCGAGTAGTCACGCAGGGTGAAGGCCGTCGCCAGCGTCTCGCCGACGCCGCCGAAGTTGAACACCGTCTCGGTGAGCACCGCGCCCGCGAAGAGGCCACCGACCTGCAGGCCGATGATGGTCACGACCGGCAGCAACGCGTTGCGCAGGATGTGCCGCCCACGGATGACCCGCTGGGTCAGGCCCTTGCTGCGGGCCGTGCGTACGAAGTCCTCCTCCATCACGTCGAGCACCGAGGCCCGGGTGATCCGGAAGATGACGGCGAAGGGGATGGTGGCCAAGGCGATGGCCGGCAGGATGAGGTGTTTGAAGGCGTCCCACGCGGCGTCCCACTCCTGCGTGATGATGCCGTCGAGCACGAAGAAGCCGGTCACCCGGGTGGCGTCGACACCCGAGCTCTGGCGGCCCGACACCGGGAGCCAGTTGTGCTCGATGGCGAAGTAGTACTTGAGCAGGAAGGCGAGGAAGAACACCGGCACGGCGACACCGACGAGCGAGACGAGGATCGAGGTGTTGTCGAACCAGGTGGCCCGGCGCCGGGCGGCGAGGTAGCCGAGCGGGATGGCCGCACTCACGGCGAGCAGGATGGCCAGGATGCTCAGCTCGAGGGTGGCCGGAAACCGGGTGAGAAAGATGTCGAGCGCGTCGGTGCCGGGCAGCACACCGGTGGAGACGCCGAAGTCGCCGGAGAGGAGGCGTTTGGCGTAGCTGCCGTACTGCACCCAGATCGGCTGGTCGAGCCCGAGCGCCTTCGTCAGCGCGGCCCGGGTCTGGGGCGTGGCCCGCTCGCCAAGAATGGCCGAGACCGTACCGCCGGGCAGCGAACGAAGCCAGACGAACAGCAGGAACGACAGCACGATGACCACACCGACCATCTGGAGCAGTCGACGAAGGACGAATCTCAGCACAGCCCATCACCTCAGTTTCTCGCGAGCGGGGGGTCGGCCCAGCCGATGCTGGAGCGACCCCCCGGTCGTGAAGGTCTCGAACGACTACTTGCTGATGGTGACCGTGCTGAAGTCCTCGGCCGTCAGCGGTGACGCGACCAGACCCTTGACGTTCGGGCCGACCACGAGCGCCGGCGGTGACGACGACAGCGGCAGGCCGGGGATGTACTCGTCGTTGATCTGCGTCGCGATCTTCTCGTACGCGGCATCCCGCTGGTCTTGGTCGACGATCGCGTCGGCCGCGGTGAGGGAGGCTGAGAGGGTCTTGCCCCAGGGCATCGAGAAGGTGTGGAAGTCGTTCTTGGGCGAGGTGAAGAAGGTGCCGAGGAAGTTGTCGGCCGCGTCGTAGTCACCGGTCCAGCCGATGATCCAGGCGTCGAACGCACCGTTCGGGCTGATGCCGTCGAGGTACCCACCGTTCCACGGCTTCGCGATGACGTTGACCTTGATACCCACCGCTTCGAGGTTGGCGCGCAGCGCCTCGAAGATCTTCTGCGGGTTGGGCATGTAGGGCCGCGTGACCTCGGTCGGGTAGGCGAAGTTCAGCGTCATGTTGCTCGCCCCGGCCGCTTTCAACAGCGACTTGGCCTTGGTCGGATCATAGGCCGTGACCTTGATGTTGGTGTTGTACCCCTTGACCGTGTCGGGCATGAACTGCGAAGCCGCCGTGGCGCCCTCGGGCAGCTGGGTCTTGACCATCTGTTCGCGGTTGATCGCCATGTCGAGGGCCTGACGCACCCGCAGGTCCTTCAGCTTCGGGTTCTTCTCGGGGTTGAGGCCCATGTAGAGGATGTTGAAGGCAGGTCGAATGAGCAGCTGGTCGCCGTCGTCCTTCAGGCCTTTCCAGTCGACCGGGTTGGGCAGGTCGTAGCCGTCGATGCTGCCGGCCTGCAGCTCCTGACGACGCGTGCTCTCGTCGGGGATGATCTTGAAGATCAGCTTATCGAGCTTGGCCTTCTCACCCCAGTAGGTGTCGTTGCGCACCAGGGTGACCGTCTTGTTGGCCTCGTCGTACTTCTCGAGTTTGAACGGCCCGGTGCCGACCGGAGCCTGCGCGTAGGGCGGGAAGATGAAACCGTCGCCCTGGGCCTTGACGTTGTTGGCGTCGCCCTTGTCCATGGCGGTCGGGCTCTGCATGCCGAACGAGGCGAGGCTGAGCATGACGGGGAACTTCGACGTGGTTGTGTTGACCGAGATCTTCACGGTGGCCGGGTCGACCGCCTCGCATCCCTTGTAGAGCGAGGTGGCGGCGTCGGACTTGAACGTGCCCATCGTGTAGGTCCAGTACTGGGCTGCCGACTCACCCGCCTTGTTCTGGTCGAACATGCGCGTGAAGTTCTTGCAGACCGCATCGGCGTTGAAGTCGGTGCCGTCGGTGAACTTCACCCCCGTTCGCAGCTTGAAGGTCCACACCTTGCCGTCGTCAGACGTGGGCATCTCCGCCGCGAGGCCGGGCACGACCTCGGCGGTACCCGGCTTGTCGGTGAGCAGGCCCTCGAACATCTGCCGGGTGATCCGGAAGGTCTCACCGTCGGTGGCGTAGTAGGGGTCGAAGAGCTTGGGCGCGCCGGCTGCTCCGAAGGTCATGGTGCCTCCCGATGCCGCCGCCCCGGACGAGCCGGAGCCGCCGCCGTCGGTGCGATCGGACTGGGCGCACGCGCCGAGCGCCAGTGACGCCACCGCGAGAAGCGCGACGGGTGCTGCCTTGCGGAACTGCCTCATGAGTTACCTCGTTCTGGTGCCAGGATCGCTCCCCGGTCAGGAGCGACCGACGCGACGTCGCGGACGAATGGGCCGCGAAGGGATGCTGGCAACATAGTGAAGTGCGGCCCCCATGTCGCCCTTCGGGGGCAATGTTTATGCGTCCGATACGTGACCGAGTCGGTCTGGGGGGAAATGCGGGCTCCCCAGCCGCACGCGCGGTGGCCACCCGACGGCATCCGGCCGTGGTCCCGTTCTGTTGGTGGCCTCAGGCGAGGTGCGCGGCGATGAACGCCTCCGACCGCCGGATCGACAGCGGCCACTGCGAGGTCATCGTGTGCTGCTGACCCGGATACACGTAGAAGGTCACCGGCCTGCCGGCTGCCTTCAGGGCGTCGACCGTCTGTTCGCTCCAGGCGATGGGGCACTCCGCATCGGCAGTGCCGTGGTGGATCATGATCGGGTCCTGGATACGGCCGAAGAAGGTGCGTGGGCTGACCGCTGCCCAGTTGGCGGGCTGTTTCTCAGGGGTGCCGAGCCGGGCGATCACCTTCTCGGCCACCCCCGACCCCGACGGGTCGGGCCGCACCCACTTCTCGAAGTTGTCGACGGCATCCGAGCTCACGGGCGCGTAGGCCACTGCGGCCTTGAAGAGCCCCGGCCGCACGACCACGGCGTTGTAAACGACCCCGCCCCCCATCGAGCGGCCGACCAGCGCGATGCGGTCGGGGTCGACACGGGGGTCCTTCTGCAGGGCGAGGGCCGCGTTGATGGTGTCGACGGTGTAGCCGAGGCGCAGCCTGGACTCCGCCTTCGGGTCCTTGCTCGACTGCGCGTGGTTCCGGTAGTCGACGTGCAGGGTGACGTAACCCTGGCGGGCAAGATAGTCGCGCTCACGCAGCATCGTCTGCCCGTTGGTGTACTCGCGTGGGTCGACGTAGCCGTGCGCGAGCACCACGGCCGGAAAGGGCCCCGCGCCCCGCGGGATGTTGATGCGACCCGAGATCGTCAGCCCGTCTCCGCGGAAGGTCGCGTAGTACTGCCGGTACGCGGCGGTGCTCCCTCGCTCGGCGCCGAGCGTCAGGCCACGTCCGTCATAGGTCTTTTGGATGAGCGCCGCGATCGACACGGGGTTTGGTGCTGCTGCCGGGCTCGTCGCTGTGGCCCGAGGGCGTGAGGATGCCGGTACGGGCGTCGACGGAGCGCCCGCGGACGGCGACGGGGTAGGGCTTGCCGACGCTGCGCCCAAGGCAGAGGGCGGTGTGACCGCCGTGGTGCCGCCGGCTCCCGTGCAGGCGGTCAGCGTCAGCCCGGCGAGCACTGCTGCGCAGGTCAGTCGGAGACGTCGTGAGATCCGGGCCATGCCCTCAGTCTCGCCTGTGCGGGTGCCCGGGGTCTCGTCAGCGCTCGCGACGGTACAGGGCCCGGGCCCACGCGTAGCCGGCCAGAGCGATACCGACGCACCACGCGCCGGCCACGACCAGCGTTGCCGTGGAGGCGTTTCCGGTGAGCAGGCCACGAACGCCCTCGATCATCGGGGTGAAGGGCTGGTACTGCGCGAACCAGCGAACCGCCGTGGGCATCGAGTCGACCGGCACGAAGCCGCTGCCCAGGAACGGCAGCAGCATGAGGAACATCGGCAGGTTGCTCGCCGTCTCGACGCTCTTGGACACCAGGCCCAGGGCGACCGTGAGCCAGGTCAGGGCGAGGGCGATGAGCACGAGCAGGACGCCCAGCAGGAGCCAGTCGACGAGGCCCGCTGACGGCCGAAAGCCGATGCCGAACGCTGCGAGCAGCAGGGCCGCCATGGCGACGAGCGCCTGCACGACGCTGCCGAGCACGTGACCCGCGAGGACCGAACCGGGCGAGATGGCCATGGTGCGAAACCGCGCCACGATGCCCTCGGTCATGTCCATGGCCATCGAGATGGCCGTGCCCTGCGAGGCGGCCGCCGCGGCCATCAGCACGAGGGCCGGAGTGACGTAGGTCAGGTAGGCCGAGCGGCCGGCGGCGCCGGGCTGGGCTCCACCCGGGAGCCCCGCGCCGAGCGTCCCCCCGAACACGTAGACGAACAGGAGCAGGAAGAAGATGGGCATCCCGATGAGCATCAGGGTGAGGCTGGGGTAGCGCCGCAGATGGACCAGCTGACGACGCAGCATCGTGGTGGAGTCGGTCAGGGCAAGAGTGACGGAGCTCATGAGGCGACCTTTCTGGCGTCGGGCCCGGTGAGGGCGAGGAAGACGTCGTCGAGGCCGGGTGTTGCGACCTCGAGGTGCTCGGCGACGGCGCCGGAGCGTTCGAGGCGGTCGATGACCGCTCTGACCGACGGCGGGTCTGACGGTGACGGCACCGCGAGCGTGAGGGTCGCGTCGTCGCGGACGCCGCTGACGAAGGCGTCGGCGGCACGCCCCAGGGCCGCCACGTCGGCGAACGTGAGCCGCACCTCACTGCCGGGTGCGGCCCGCTTCAGCTCGGCTGGGGTGCCGTGGGCGACGATGCGACCTCCGTCGAGCACCGCCACGGTGTCGGCTAGCTGGTCGGCCTCCTCGAGATACTGGGTCGTGAGCAGCACGCTCACGCCATCGGCGACGAGCGACCGCACGATGTCCCAGAGAACGCGTCGGCTGCGCGGGTCCAGCCCGGTGGTCGGCTCGTCGAGGAAGACGACGCTAGGCCTGCCGACCAGAGTCATCGCGAGGTCGAGCTTGCGACGCATGCCTCCGGACAGCGCGGCAGCAGGCTGGTCGGCGGCTTCGGTCAGCTCGAATCGGTCAAGCAGCACGGCAGCGCGTTTCCCGCGGTCAGCGCGGTCGAGGTGGTGCAGCCGGCCCATCAGCAGGAGGTTCTCGCGGGGTGTGAGCAGACCGTCGACGGCCGAGAACTGGCCAGTGACGCCAATGACTCCACGGACGGCGAAACCGTTCGTCGCGACATCGAACCCGGCGACTCGCGCAGAACCGGCTTCGGCGCGCACCAGCGTCGACAGGATGTTGACGGTGGTCGTCTTGCCCGCCCCGTTCGGGCCGAGCAGTGCGAGCACGCTGCCGCGGGGGAGTTCGAGGTCAATGCCGTCGAGCACGATGTGGTCGCCGTAGGCCTTGCGTAGTCCTGACACCGCGATGGCAGGGGGAGCGGCGGTGGCGGTCATGGGTTTCCTTTCGGTGGTTGGGGATTCCTGCCGTGGCAGCACGGTGGTGGAAGCACGGTCGTGGAGACACCGCCTGGGCAAGCTGAAGCCGCCGCGCGGCCGGTGGCCGTCTCGAGGGTGTGAGGCATCGCCGGGCGGCGATCCGGTGGCTCAGGCGACAGGGCCAGAGAGGGTCAGGTCAGGGTGATGGCCTGCTCAGATGTCGAGGTCTTCGACGAGGGGTTGCTCGGCGGCGGCAGAGATGACGTCGAACAGCTCGTCGGGAACCTGGCCCCTGAGCTGGGCGACGCTGTCGTAGACCTCCAGGGTTGAGGTCGCGGCGGTGGTGCCCCAAACCTGGTCCTGGCTCAGGTGCTTGCGCCACCCCGTGGCCTGGCCGTCGGCGCCGCCCTGGTGGATGTACTCGGGTGACCTCTGGGTGTGCACCGCGATCTTGCCGGTGCGGGTGCGGTAGGCCCGGAAGTGCTCGGTGGTGTTCTTGGTCGATCGGCCCCAGTCGGCGAGCAACACACCGAGAAAACGCTGACGTCGACCCTTGCCCGGCCCCACCCGCACCGTGATCTCGTCATAGCCCTCGAGCTTTCCCTCCTCGACGTCGACGAGGCGCTGAAGGCCACGGGTGATGGCCTGGCTGAGGTTGCCATCGGTCAGTTCCTGCGCCCGGGTGTAGAGCGGCAGGTCTGCGTCGGACACGTAGATCGTCTTAGAGATTGCGCGGATAGGTCATGGTCGGCGTTTGGGTCTGGTGTCCCAGCG
>JAKDLG010000189.1 GCA_030452985.1 Humibacillus sp. | reverse complement strand
TCCCGCTGCGCGTCTGGCACCCGTGCTGGTCGGCGGGTGCCAACCGCACCTCAGGCTGTGCGGTCGGCACCCTTCCCACCCCGGAGGTGCCAACCGCACGAGGCGAGATGACAGAGGTGGTCATAGGCAGAGCTGGGATCAGGTCTTGCGGGCCCGACCGAGGTAGACGAAGGCCCAGGGCCGCATCGGAGCCGGCACCGGCCCGTAGGCGCGGTCGATCGACTCGATGGCCAGACCCGAGGCCTCGATGAGCTCGTCGATGGGCCGCATCAGGTGGCAGCCGTCGAAGACCTGCTTCTGCAGCGGTTCGAGTCGGCGCTGCCAACGGCGCACCCCGGCATCCGGGGCGATGCCGTGTTCGAGAAAGTGCAGGGTGCCCCCGGGGCGCAGCACCCGGTGCGCTTCGCTCAGAGCCTGGACCGGGTCGGGGATGGTGCACAGGGTGAGTGAGCTCAGCACGGCGTCGACGTGGTTGGCGGGCAGGTCGAGCCGTTGCCCGTCGAGGCCGCCACGACGCACGGGTGCCGCACTGATCGCTCGACGTCGCTCCGAGTGCTTCCACGCGACCTCGGAGGGCTCGATCGCGATCACCTCGGTGACCTCCGGGGGGTACACAGCGGCGTTGACGCCGCTGCCGAAGCCGAGCTCGACCACCCGGCCGCGCAGTCCCGCACAGGCTCGACGGCGTAGGGCGAGCATCGCGGGCTCGTCGGCTCCGAGCTCGACGAGCCGCGGGGTCACCTGCCGTGCCCACCAGCCCATCCCCAGAGGGTAGGCCCCGTTCAGCCGCGCCGCAGGGTGATGATCGGTACCTGCGGTGGGGCGAGCACCCGCACGGGGGGCCCCCAGGCGCCGGCGCCGCGCGTGGTGAAGACCGGCACGTCGCCGACCGTCGTCAACCCGTCGAGGGCCGGCTGCTGGAGGGTGACGGCGTAGCGGAACGGCCACAGCTGGCCGCCGTGGGTGTGCCCCGACAGCTGCAGGTCGACGCCGCGGCCGGCGGCCGACTCGGCCGCCTTGGGCTGGTGGGTCACGAGCAGGGTGAACGCGTCGGGCGTGATCCCGGCCAGGCTCGTGCCGACGTTGGGCGCGTCGTCGCCGGCGCTGGTCTCGTCGTTGAGGCCGGCCACCGCGATGCTCGCACCGGCGCGGGTCAGCTCGACGCTCGAGTTGCGCAGCACGGTGATGCCCAGGGAGCGATAGTGGTCGAGCCACGCGTCAGCCTCCTGCGAGAGCACCTCGTGGTTGCCGCTCACCGCCATCACCCCCAGCGGGGCGCGGAGGTCACGAAGCGGATCCGTCGCCCCGGCGACCTGCTCCACCCGGCCGTCGATGAGATCACCGGCGAGCACGACGAGGTCGGGGCGTTGCGCGTTGACCTCGTCGACGACCCGGCGGGTGAAGCTCTCCTCCCGCACCGGCCCGACGTGCAGGTCGGAGATGAGGGCCACCCGCAGCCCGTCGAACTGCGCCGGCAGCTGACGGCTCGAGAACGTCGCCGTCGTGATCTGCGGGTCGGCGGCCTCGTGGAGCCCGTAGGCCGTCGTGGCCAGGGCGGCCACGACCACGAGCGGGGTACCGATGCGCAGCGCCCGTCGGCGGGCGGCGCGACCGCCGACGGCCCGGGCCACCAGGCTGAGCAGGCCGAGGACGAGCGCCCCCAGCAGCAGGTACCAGCCCACGGCGAGCCAGGTCATCCCGGCCCAGGCCGCCCACCTGGCCCGGTGCGGGTCGATCACACCTGACTGCATGGCGAAGGCAACCATGGTGGCCACCGCGGCCAGCCCGAGGGAGGCGGCGATCACCCGGCGAACGGCGGCCGGCCACCCGGGAGCGACGGCGAGACGTCGATAGATCAGCAGGCTGAACAGGGCGAGGACGACCGCCACCCCGATGACGAAGAACGACAAGGTGATCCGATCAGGCGGGCGTGCCGAAGCGAACCGCGTTGCGCGCCAAGGCCTTCTGGCGCTCTGCCTCGCGGTCCTTGGGCGGTGCGTTCGTGGTGAGGTGCTCGAGCAGATGAGCCGTGGCGTGCGCGACTGCCTCGACGGCGTCGTCGAAGGCCTGCTGGTTGGCCTGGCTCGGCTTCGCTGCACCGCTTACCTTGCGGACGTACTGCAGTGCTGCGGCGTGCACCTCGTCGCTCGTCGCGGGCGGCTCGAAGTTGTGAAGCTGTCTGATGTTGCGGCACATGCCACCGAGCGTAGGCGACCGCCGCAGGCTCGCGCTCCCCCTGAGCAGCACCATCGGGCGACGAGGGCCCCCTGGGCTACGACTGCGGGAACACCGTCGTCGTCTCGCCGAGGGCAGTCGCGCAGAGACGCGCACCGGGCGCCGCCTCGCGCACGTCTCGGATGAAGCTCGCCAGCGGTGCGTGCTTCCAGCCGAGGAACGGGCGCGGCCAGCCCCAGAGGTGCAGCGTGCCGTAGTGCACGGGTAGCACCGCCCGGGCGCCGATGCGGGCGGCGGCCTCGGCGGCGGTCGCCGGCCCCAGATGCCCGTTCGACAGCACCGGGCCCCAGCCGCCGATCGGCAGCACGGCAACGTCGATGGCCCGGCCGGCCAGTTCGGCGAGGTCGGCCATCTCGTCATAGAGAGCGGTGTCGCCGGCGAAGTAGACGACGAGCTCGGTGCTGCGCACGAGAAACCCGTGAGTGTCGTTGGGGCGGTGCGGCATCCGACGGCTCTCGTGCACCGCCTTCACCAGGCGCACGCTGACGGCGCCGCGAGAGAGACCAGGCCGGCCCTCGGGCTGGGCCGGTCGCGGGTCCGGAACCGTCCACCAGGCATCGTCGTCGGCCATGCTCCCGCCTCCCGCATCTGACGGGTCGGGCCGGTCGACCTGGCCGGCCACGGTCAGACCGCGGTTCGCGAGCCAGTCACGGTTGCCGAGCCCGCTGAGCACGGGAGCGCCCCCCAGCCGACGCAGCGAGGCGAGGTCGGCATGGTCGTGGTGCAGGTGCGACAGCAGCACGGCGTCGGGGTCGTGCCAGTGCCGCCGGTCAGGGGCTGGGTCGGACCGGACGAGCGGGCCGGTTCGACGGCGTAGGAGCGGGTCGGTGAGCAGGCGCACCCCGGCGAGCTCGATCACCACGCTGGAGTGCCCGAGCCAGGTCAGCCGCACACCGCCGTCGTCAGCGGCAGGGGTTCTCTCACGACGGTCTCCGTCAGCGTCGTCCTCGGGCGCGACCGTCACGAGTCGTCGCCCAGCGTGCCCTGGGCCCGCCGCCACCTCTCGATCTGGTCGTGGACGGCAACCGGGCTGGTAAAGATGCGGTCCTCACCATCGGCAGTCATGAGGTCGGCGTCGACCTCGAGGTGCGCGGGATGGATCAGCAACCCGTTGTTCTGCCAGCCACCCAGGCCGCCGTGGGAGCCCACCAGCCCTTCGAAGGCGTGGACCGACCCGTCGGCCCCGACCGTGGAGAGCAGCACGAGGTCGCCACAGTGCTCCATGGTGCTGAGGCGCCGCAGGTCGTCAGCCGCCCGTGGCCCGTACGGCAGCAGGGGATCCAACCCGTCGACCTCGCCGCTCTCGAGCCGATGCACGCCGCTCGGCCCGACGACCATGGCCCCCGCCACGCCGCCGGTGTCATCGGCCACCATGACGGCGCCGACCCCTTCCGTGAGGGCGAGACCCGGCACCAGCCCCGGCCACCGCTCGGTGACCTGCTCGAGGGTGGGTCGGGTCGACAGGCCCGGGAACCACACCATGCCGAGGTTGCCGCCCCCGACGACCACCACGTCGGGCAGCTTGTCGTCAGCCCCGTCCGGCGCGCGGTCGGGGCCGAGCTCGACGGGGCGGGAGGAGCCGTCGCTGCGCGTGAACGTGGAGGTCAGCAGCGCGTTGAGCGGGCCCCAGTCGTCGCCGTCCGCGCTCTCCAGCGTGCTGACGGCATCGCCCGCCATCAGGGCCTTGACCCGCTCGGTCAGGGTGGCGCCGACCACCTGCTCGAAGGTCGCCCCGAGGCTCTGGCCGTGGTCTGACCAGATGACGAAGTCGTAGTCGGTCGCAACCCGACCCTCGGCCTGCGCCAGCTCGCCGAGCACGGCATCCATCCCTTCGAGGGCGCGCATCGCCTCGGGTCGCTCGGGGCCGGCGTGGTGGGCGATCTCGTCGTAGTCGACGAAGTCGACGAAGATGATGGGCGCCCCGCGGCACATCGAGTCGGCGACGAGCACGAGGTTGAGAGTGCGCAGAAAGACGTTGGTGATGCCCCGCAACGCCACGTACGACAGCTCCCGCGGAATGCGGGGCTCGACGCGGCGCACCCGCTGGCGGCGCGCCTGATAGAGCTCCTTGACCATCTCGCCGAAGGTGAGCAGCAGCGTGCGCGGCAGCAGGAACGGGCTGGCGAACAGCGGGATGTACGACGCCCCCGAGCCGAGGCCGCCACGTTTTCCGGCCCGGCTGAAGACGAGGAACGCGTCGTCGGCCTCGCCCGTGAACGCGGTACTGATCGCGACACCTCCGTCGCGCAGCAGGCCGTGCCCGGCGGGAAACCGGGTCTCGACGATGGCAGCGTCGGCCGAGCGGTTCGACACCATGAGGCGCCCGAGTCGGCGGTCCCACCACCGGAACCCCGGCACCTGCGTGTCGTCTCCGTGCAGGATGCCGGCCTGGCTCGCGGGGGTGGTCGACGGCACCGGCACCCACCAGTCGCGCATCACGTGCGTTTCCCGGCTCAGCCACCGCATCACCGTCGGGGCCTGACCGGAGGCCATCGCGCGGCGCATGACCGCGGCCGAGACTCCGTCGAACTGCAGCACGACCAGCCCTTTGGCCGGGACGTCACGCGAGGAGGTCCCCCGGGAGGGCCGACGGCGCATCGCGTGACCGATGATGTAGGCGGTGTCGCTGGCCCCCACGAGCCACCGCCCGACAGCGGTGAACAGCGCCATGACGACGAGCACGATCGCGATCGTGTACCAGTCCTCGATGCGCACGTCGAACACCGCCCACACCACGAGGGCCGCGATGACGAGCTGGCCCACCAGCCCGACGACCATGGCCAGCAGCGCGCTGCCGCGGCCGGCCAGTCGGCGCAGGAACGGTCGAGCGGCCAGTTCGGCGATGAGCAGAGCCACTGCGGTCAGCAGCAGCTGGGCGACCGTGGCGTCGGAGGCCTGCCCGACGACCGCGAAGCCGACCCACAACCCGAGCGCCGCCATCCCCACCGACACGACCAACGACACCACCCGCGTCGTCAGCGACTGCTCGGGGAGGCCGTTCGGCTGGAGGTGGCGGGCCGTCGACATCGGTCTCCGTACGTAGCGGTCGATAAGGACACCCAACCTACGCCCGACCCGGCCGCCCTGTGGGAGTTACCAGCACGCCGGATGGAGGCGGGCGGGCGCCCGTAGGAGCCCGGCCGGAGCCGGGTGGTTCACAACAGAGGCACCGGCACGTCGGTGCCTCCCTCGGCCGTCACCCGAGCCCGCACCTTGACCACACTGGGGAGGGCGACGAACCCACCGGCCAGGAGGGCCTCGCCCATGCCGAAGCGAGCGGCCTGGCGCAGCAGCCCTTCCGGCACGAAGCCGAACGTCTGGGCCAGCACGTCGAGGTCGGCACGGGAGTTCATCCGCATCAGGGTGAGGTTGTCGCACTGGGAGACGATGCCCGGGTGCACCTTCGACGGGCGCTGGGTCGAGATCAGCAACCAGAGGCCGAACTTGCGGCCCTCCGCCGCGATCTGGATGAGTCGGTCGCGCACCGCGACGCCGAGCGGGGTGTCCGGGTCGGGCGGGCAGAGGTTGTGGGCCTCGTCGAGCACGAGGAGCACCGGCCGTCGCTCGGTGCGGCGGGCCCACAGGTCGTCGAGAACCCCCAGGGCCACGGTGAGCTGCTCCTCGTGGCGTTCGTAGCCGCCGAGGTCGAGCACCGTCGCCGCCGGTCGCTGTGCGATGACCTCGGTGGCAGAGACGGAACTCTGCGCCCAGGTGCGGGTCCAGTCGAGCAGCCCGAGGTTCTCGATCCGCTGCAGCAGGGCAGCGGCCTCAGGGCTGCCGAGATCCTGCAGGTGCTTGACGATCTCGTCGGCGTCGATGCCGTCGAGCTCGGGTGTCAGGTGGAGCAGCGCGTTGTACTCCGCCCGGTCGATTACGGGGTCGAGCCGCAGCACGGCCGCCTTGGCCCGGGCCGAGAAGTCGGTGAACCGGACGCGCAGCGGAGAGTCGGGGTCGTCGGGCCGCAGGATGGTGATGTCACGGCCCTGCAGCAGCCCGCTCTCGTCGGGGTCGGCGTCGTCACGGCTGGTGTTGAGGCTGACGAAGTCGCTGTTCGGGTCGAAGATGACGACGGGCAGGCCGGTACCCGAGAGAATCCGTTCGAGAGTCACGCCGAGGGCGTAGGTCTTGCCCGACCCGCTCTGCCCGCACCAGAAGGTGTGCCGGTTGAGGCGTTTCGGCACGATGCTGACCTGGATGTCGGGGCGCCGGGCGAGCACCCCGACGTGCAGACGTTCGTCGTCGTTGGTGAGCAGCGGAGCGATGTCGTCGGTCGCGGCCGGCCGCACCGTGACCGACAGGGCGGCGGGGCCGGGCGCCTCGTGCTTGAAGTGCGTCAGCGACCCGGCGGCGGCGAAGGTGCCGTTCGGGTTCGTCGTGACGTCATCGACGAAGACCACCCATCGCACCTGGTCGGTGGCGACCTCGAGGAAGTCTCCGACCCGGGGTGTTCCCGATCGTTCGCCACGGAGCACCACTGACCGCCCGTCGGGCGACTCGAGGGTGAAGGGCGGAGCAGCGGTCGTGTCGGTGTCGGTCATCCCCACATGATGGCTGCTGGATGCCGGGTTGAGAACCCCGCCGGGGCGCTTGCCTGGCGTCCCGGTCGACCCGGCGGCAGTCATCTGACAGTGGTGTGTTGGGGGCGCGCGGGTGCAGCATGGGGCATGACCACGACCGCCGAGGGCCCGTGGGGCCAATGCCGCCCCGAGACGCTCGGGGCGTGCGCACCCGACCAGCTGCTGACGATGGGCTCCCGCCGGGCGCGGCTGGTACTCACCACGACGATCCTCGGCAGCGGCGTGGCCATGCTCGACGGGAGCATCGTGAACGTGGCCCTGCCGCGCATCGGGGCCGACCTCGACGCCGACCTGGCCGGGCTGCAGTGGGTCATCAACGCGTACGCCCTGACGCTGGCGGCGCTGATCCTGCTCGGCGGGTCGCTCGGTGACCGGTTCGGCCGCGCGCGGGTCTACGCCATCGGCGTCGGTGGTTTCGGCGTGGCCTCCCTGGCCTGCGGTCTCGCCCCGACGATCGGGGTGCTGATCGGCGCCCGCGCGGTGCAGGGGGTCGCCGCCGCCATGCTCGTCCCCGGCAGCCTCGCCATCCTGCAGGCCTCGTTCCGCCGCGACGACCGGATGGCGGCCATCGGCGCCTGGACCGGGCTGCTCGGCGTCGCCTCAGCGTCCGGGCCGGTCGTCGGTGGCTGGCTCGTCGACTTCAACTGGCGCTGGGCCTTCTGGCTCAACGTTCCGCTGACGGCCGTCGTGGTCGTGCTGACCCTGCGCGTCGTGCCCGAGTCGCGCAACGCGGCCGCGAGCCACCGGTTCGACGTTGTGGGGGTGCTGCTCGCGGTGCTCGGGCTCGGCGCCGTCACCTACGCCCTCACCATCGGGCCCGACCGGCCGGGTCTGGTGCCGTGGCTGATCGGGGCCGTGGGGCTGCTGGCGTTGGCCGGCTTCGTCGTGACCGAGCGTCGCTCGCACCACCCGATGGTGCCGCCCCGTCTCTTCGCGAACCGGACCTTCACCGCCATCAACATCGTCACGCTGCTCGTGTACGCCGGGCTCGCCGCGGCGCTGCTCTTTCTCGTGCTCTTCCTGCAGGTGGCGGCGGGCTGGTCGGCGCTCGCCGCCGGCGCGGCAACGCTGCCACTCAGCCTGATGATGCTCCTGCTGGCGAGCCGGTTCGGCGCAATGGCCACCGCCCACGGCCCACGCCGCTATATGATCGCCGGAACCCTGGTGGCCGCAGCCGGGTTCGCGCTGCTGGGTTTCGCTCCGAGCGACCCCTCGTACGTGGCCCAGATCCTTCCCGGCATCAGCCTGGTCGGCCTCGGCCTGGCGATGCTCGTGGCCCCCCTGACCGGAACCGTGCTGGCCGCTGCCCCCGACGAGCTGTCGGGCACCGCGAGCGGGGTCAACAACGCTGTCTCGCGCACGGCGGGGCTGCTGGCCGTGGCCGCGCTGCCGCCGCTGGTCGGCCTGTCGGGCGCCGCCTACTCCGACCCAGTGGCGATGGCGTCCGGGTACCGGGGGGCGATGTGGATCAGCGCCGGCCTCGTCGCAGCCGGTGCGGTGGTCACGGCGGTCGGCCTGCGACCCGGGGCGAGCGAACCGGGCACCTGACGACAGCGTCGGCACCCGGCATCCGGCACCCGGCATCCGGCACCCGGCATCCGGGGTGTCGTCAGGTGTTTGGTGCCGAACCGTCCACCGGGCCTTCCCGCCCCATCTCCGGGCAACACACCGAGTAATCGTCAAACCTTCGTGGCACAACTACCAGCTGTTGTCGGTTACTCGGTGTGTTGCGGGTGGGGGGCGCCACCGCACCGTTCGCCAGGGCGGCCGGTCATCCGGCGGGCTTGACCGCGCGCACGATCGCGGAGTGCATCCCTGGTGCGGCCTCATGGGTGAACTCCACGCTGGCACCGGTGAAGCCGGCCTGCTCGAGCCCGGTCAGGTACTCCTCGCGGGAGAGCGCACCGGCGATGCACCCGACATGGCTGCCGCGCTCGGCCCGGTCGGCGGGAGTCAGGTGGTCTTCGGCGACGACGTCGGTGACGCCGATGCGCCCGCCCGGCTTGAGTACCCGGAACATCTCGGCGAGCACGGCCGGCTTGTCGGTCGAGAGGTTGATGACGCAGTTCGAGATCACGACGTCGACGGTGGCCTCCGACAGCGGCACCGACTCGATCGTGCCCTTGAGGAACAGTGCGTTGGTGACGCCGGCGGCGCAACGGTTGGACTCGGCCAGCGCCAGCATCTCGTCGGTCATGTCGACGCCGTAGGCACGGCCGGTGGGCCCGACCCGGCGAGCCGACAGCAACACGTCGATGCCGCCGCCGGAACCGAGGTCGAGCACGACCTCACCCGCAAGCAGGTCGGCCACCGCAATGGGGTTGCCGCAACCCAGGCTGGCCAGCAGCGCCTCCTCGGGAAGCTCTCCCTGTTCCTGCTCGCCGTAGAGCGAGGCGCCGAACGCCTCGCCGACCTGGGTGCCGGTGGCGCCGCAGCACGACGCGTTCTGCTCGGCCAGCGGGAGGGGCGCCGCGCTCGCTGAGGTCGGGGCGCAGCCACCGGCCGCGTCGACGAGCTCGAGCGGGTTGCCCGTTCGGTTCGTGACGGCTCTCGCGGCCTGCGCGTAGCGGTCGCGAACCTCGTTCTGCACCTGACGGTCGGTGCCCATCGGCCCTCCTTGTATCGATGAAAATCAATACGAAGAGCGTGACGAAGGCATCGATGGTTGTCAATGCGTCTCACGTGTAGTTCGACTGGCTCCTTCAGGGTGGACACCCAGATCGAGGCGACGACGACCGTCGAGAGGGTGACGGTCGTGAAGCCGCCGATCAGCAGGGGTGTGTTGATGTCCTGCCTGAGCCGACCAGACCCGCAACACACCGAGTAACCGGAAACCTTTCGTGGCACAGAGGCTGTTGGGCTTTGACTGCGACAGGTGATGACGTGTCGTTCGCTGGCGAGC
>JAKDLG010000037.1 GCA_030452985.1 Humibacillus sp. | reverse complement strand
GTGGACCGGGGGGCGGTCGGGCGGCTACGTTCGCTGCGTGGACATCTCCTGACGACTTCGCGACCACCCGCTGTCTCGCTCACTCTCGCCTGCCAGGAACCTCATGTCTGCCACCCTCACCATCTCTGACCTCGATGTCGGCTTCGGGGCGCGCTCCCTCTTCTCGGGGCTCGACCTGACCCTCGCCGATGGCGACGTGACCGCGGTCGTCGGGCCCAACGGCTCGGGCAAGTCGACCCTGATGCGCACCATCGTCGGTGAGCTGCCGATCGAGTCGGGGTCGATCCGGCTCGCGCCCCCGGGTGCGACCATGGCCTGGCTGCCCCAGGTGCCGCCCGACGAGCACGAGACCCTGCTCGGCTACTGCCGTGCCCGCACCGGGGTGGCGGCCGCTGACCGAGAGCTCGAGCTCGCCTCGGCCGCCATCGCGGCCGGTGAGCCGCACGCCGAGGACCGCTACTCCCTCGCGCTGCACCGCTGGCTGTCGCTGGGCGCGGCCGACCTCGACGAACGCTTGCCCGAGGTTGCCGCCGCCGTGGGTCTGACCGTCGACGCGGGCCGCGCTCTCGGCTCGCTCTCGGGCGGGCAGTCGGCTCGGGCCACGCTGGTCGCGGTGCTGCTCAGCCAGTTCGACGTGCTGCTGCTCGACGAGCCGACGAACAGCCTCGACGCCCGGGGCCTGCGCCTGGTCGCCGACTTCGTGCACGGCCATCCCGGCCCGGTGCTCGTCGCGAGCCACGACCGTGACTGGCTCGACGAGGTCACCACGAGCGTCGTCGAGCTCGACCTGCCCCAGCACCGGATCGGCCACTACACCGGCAGCTACAGCGACTTCGTGGCCCAACGCACCCTCGCCCGGGCCCAGGCCTGGGAGGCCTACGGTGACTACGCGGCCGAGCGCGACGGGCTTCAGGCCCAGGGTCGGCAACACCATGGCTGGGCCGACCGGGGCCGACGCAACGTGGCCCAGGGCGGCGAACCCGACAAGCACATCCGCGAGAAGCACCGGGCGCGAGCCGACCGTCAGGACGCCAAGGGGGCCCGGATCGAGCGGGCGGCCGACCGGCTCGTCACCGTCGAACAGCCCCGTAAGGAGTGGCGGCTGCGCTATACCATCGCCGAGGGCCGACCCTCGGCCGACGTGGTGGCCACGCTCAGTGACGCCGTGGTCACCCGCGGGGACTTCATTCTCGGGCCGGTGAGTCTCGCCCTCGGCCGGGGCGACCGCATCGCCGTCACCGGTGACAACGGCAGCGGCAAGAGCACCCTCATCGGGGCCCTGCTCGGTGAGCTGGCGCTGACGAGCGGGCGCCAGTCGCTCGGCACCCGGGTCTTCGCCGGAGTCATCGACCAGCGACGTGAGCTGGCCGACGGGGACGATCCGCTGTCGGAGGTCGCGAGGGTCGCGCTCGGTACCGACCCGACGACCTCAGCGGGGTGGGCCCCGGCCGCGGTGCGCACCCTGCTGGCCAAGTTCGGCCTCGGCGCCGAGCACGTCGGGCGACCGGCGAGCAGTCTCTCGATGGGCGAACGCACCCGGGCGATGATGGCGATCTTCCAGGGCCGAGAGGTCAACCTGCTCGTGCTCGACGAGCCGACCAACCACCTCGACGTCGATGCCATCGAGCAGCTCGAGGCGGCCGTCGCCGCCTTCACCGGCACCGTGCTCGTGGTCAGCCACGACGCGAGCCTGCTGCGCGGCATCCGGCTCACCCATCGCTGGCACGTTCACGGCGGTCACGTGGGCCTCGACACCCTCTGATCCGCCCCGACCCGGATGCCGCTGAGGCCATCGAGCCGCCGAGCCGAGGGCCCGCGGGCCGGCGACTGCGAACGGGCCCGGGTCACCCTCGAGATGCCGACCCAGACTCCAATACGATGGAACGGTGATCGAAGCGGGAGCGGGCGCGGCGCGACTGTTGCGCGCGCTCGTCTTCGTCACCGCCTGCGTGATGATCACCACCGGGGCGCATGCGCTCGGCGGGGGCGAGGTGTCGCTGCCGGCCCTGGCTCTGCTCGCCGTGGCCTGCTGGCCCGTGGCCCTGCTCTCGTCGGCCAAGCGCGTGACCGCGCAGGCCCTCTTCCTCGGGTTGGGCGCCGCCCAGGTCGTCGGCCACCTGCTCCTGTCGGCCCTCGGCCATGCGGTGCCCGCGTCGATGACGTCGGTCGCCGGGTGTCTGTCGAACAGCGCCCACCTCGGGCACGCGCACGCAGGCGCCGCGATGTGTGCGCCGGCCACTGCACCCGGCGCGGCGATGAACAGCATGCCGGGGATGAACAGTCTCTCGGTCTCGATGGTGCTCGCGCACGTGGTGGCCGTCACCGTGCTGGCCTACCTGCTCGGTCGCGGCGAGGCCGTGCTGTGGCGCGTGCTGGATGCCGTGCTGCCCCGCCTGCTCGAACCGGTGCGGTTCGCCCGGCCGCGCCCGGGCCTGGTCGTCACCGTCTCGGCGCGACCGCATCCACACCTGCTGCTCGTCGTTTCCCGACGGGGCCCACCGGGGGCTGCCCGCTGACCGAGCGGCCATCGCCGCCCGAGTCAGCCGCCACCCCCGTTCGTAAGCCGCCGCCCAGGGCGGCAGCTACCGACCGGGTCGGTGGCGTGGTGCGCAAACCCCGGAACGTCCAGTCGACCCGTGAAGGAACACCCATGTCTCGCTCCACCCTGTCCACCGTCCACCCTCAGTCCGCCGCCACCACCGCCCGGTCCACCGTCAACACCCGGCCCGCCATCTCCACCAAGGCGCGCCTGACCGCCACCGTCGCGGTCATCGGTTGCGCGTTCGCCCTTTCGGGCTGCGGCACCTCGACGAGTGCCGCCGACACGGCCCTAGCCGGCTCCGGCGGGTCAACCACCGCGCCTGCTGCTGCGGGCCAAAAGGCCGAGCTGACCCTCGACTCCGGCTGGGTCAAGGCCGGCTCGGGCATGACGGCCGCCTTCGGCACCATCACCAACCACTCGTCTACGCCGGCCACCATCGTCAAGGGCAGCAGCGACCGGGCCGGCATGGTCCAGCTGCACACGATGGTGAAGCAGCCCGACGGCACGATGAAGATGACCGAGAAGAAGGGCGGGTTCGTCATCCCGGCGGGGGGCACCCTGACGCTGAACCCGGGCGGCGACCACATCATGCTGATGGACGTGTCGGGCCCGCTGGCCAACGGCCAGAAGGTGGCCCTCGACATGGTCACCACCGATGGCACGACGTTCGCCTGGTCGGTTCCGGTGCGCTCGTTCGCCGGGGCGCAGGAGACGTACGCGCCGTCGATGCCGGCCATGACCGGCATGACCAGCACCGCGCCGGCCACGCCCACCAAGTGATGGTTCCCCACCCACCGAAGCGACCCGACGGTGACGAGCAGCGCGTGATCCCGTCGGCCGGGTCCGGTCACGGCCCCGGCCGGCGGGCGGTGCTGCGCGGCGGTCTCGTCGCGGCGGCCGGCATCGCCACGACCGGGGCGGTCGCGGGCTGCCAGGCGGGTTCGACCGGCTCATCGGCCGACGCATCGTCGCGACCGGCCGCGGCGGGGCCGGTCACCCGGGCGAGCACGATCACCTTTCGTGGCGCCCGCCAGGCCGGGGTGGTCACAGAGCCGCAGCCGTTCGCTGCGTTCGTCGGTCTCGACCTGCCGAAGGGAGCCGACCGCGACACGTGCCAGCGCCTGATGGGCGTGTGGACCGACGACATCGAACGGCTGATGGCGGCCCGGGGCCCGCTGACCGACCTCGAACCGGAGCTGGCTCAGGTGCCCTCGCGGCTCACGGTGACGGTCGGGGTCGGGTCCGGGTTCTACGCTGCGGCCGGGCTGGTCGCGCACCGCCCGAACTGGCTGGCCCCGCTGCCCCGGTTCGGCATCGACCGGCTCGACCCGACCTGGCGGCAGACCGATGTCGTGCTGCAGGTGCGGGCCGACTCCCCCGTGGCGGTGGCGCACGCGACCCGGCGACTCGTCGTCGGCGCCGACACCCTCGCGAGCCAGGTCTGGGTGCAGCGCGGCTTTCGCGAGCCGCTGACCGAGACCGACGCCGGGCTGCCCTTCCGCAACCAGTTCGGGCAGATCGACGGAACGGTGCAACCGGCCACGGACGGCACCCACGACCCGCTGCTGTGGATCGGGGCCGACCAGCAGGCACCGCCGAAGGGCCTTGCCGGGGGCAGCTCGATGGTCATCCGGCGGATCGCGATGAACATGGACACCTGGGACCGGGCCGACCGCATCGCCCGCGAGAACGCCATCGGTCGCCGACTCGACAACGGCGCCCCGCTCACCGGCACGAAGCCCACCGACCACCCCGACCTCCAGGCCAAGGACGCGCTCGGGTTCCCGGTCATCGACGACGCCTCGCACCTGCGGCGGGCGATGCCCGCCGCGCCCCACGAACACATCCTTCGGGCCCCGTACTCCTACGACGACCCGCCGGCCGGTACGGCCCGCACGAACACCGGTCTGGTTTTCGTGGCCTTCCAGGCCGACCCGGTTCGCCAGTTCGTGCCGATCCAGAGACGGCTGGCCGAGGCTGACCTGATGAACATCTGGACCACGCCGATCGGCAGCAGCGTCTACGCGGTGCTGCCCGGGGCGGGGTCAGGGGAAACGCTCGGGCAGGCGCTACTGTCCTGAGCCATGGCCAAGAGCACGAGAACGGCGGCGAAGCAACGAGCCAAGGAGGTGCGTGAGGCACGGGCCCGCAAGGAGCGTCAGCGCACCCAGATGGTTGCGGCAGGGGTCGGGGTCATCGTCATCGTGATCGCCGTCGCGATCGGCGTCGTCATCGCGAACCGCCCCGTTCCCGCTCCGGTGGGAGGGAGCGGGGCCGCGGCGCTGACGAAGCTGACGGCGATCCCGGCCGCGACCCTCGACAAGGCCCCCGCACCAACGGCCCAGCAGGCCCCGACCAAGCTCGACGGAGCCACCGCCCGCACGACCGACGGCAAGCCCGTCGTGCTCTACGTCGGCGCCGAGTTCTGCCCCTACTGCGCCGTGGAACGCTGGGCCCTCATCGGTGCCCTGGCGCGGTTCGGCACCTTCAGCGGTCTCACCGAGACCACGAGCAGCAGCACCGACGCGCTGCCCGACACCCCGACCTTCTCGTTCCTGAAGTCGAGCTTCACCAGCGACCACGTCGTCTTCAAGGCCGTCGAGACCCAGGACCGCGAGGGCAAGCCCCTGCAGAAGCTCGAGGGTGACGATGCCGCCCTCATGCAGAAGTACAACCCCAAGGGCAGCATCCCCTGGATCAACTACGGCGGCACCCGCGCCACCACCGGGCCCACCGTCGACTCGAACGCCTTCGAGGGCAAGACCTACGACCAGATCATGGCCGGCATCCTCGACCCCACCCCGGCGATCGGCAAGAGCGTGGGGCCCGCGATCAACGTCATGACGGCGCAGATCTGCGCCCAGAACGGTGGACAGCCCAGCACGGTCTGCACGGCGCCGGGTGTCAAGGCGGCCTCGGCGGTGCTCGCCAAGTAGCCCATCGACCGCAGGCGGTCGTCGCAGGCACGTCGCCGGCACGTCGTCGGATGCCGCTGACGACGCGCGTGAGCGGCATCCGTCGTCGCCCGGCGTCGGTCGCCGGCCGAGATCGCCGAGTGCCAGCGCTCGCACCGGGCCCCGAAGTGCGACAGGGTGAACTCATGCCAGCCACAACCGTCGTTCTGTTCGGAGCCACCGGTGACCTCGCGCGGCGCAAGCTGCTGCCCGGGATGCTGCACCTGCACGAGTCGCAGCTCATCGACGGCCTACGCATCGTCGCCACCTCGCTCGACGAGCTGACCCGTGACGAGTTCCTCGAGATCGTCTTCGCCTCGGTGCGTGAGCACAGCCCGCACCACCCGACCGAGGCCGACCTCGCGGAGTTCGCCGAACGCATCCACTGGGTGCCCGGGGGTGCGGGCCCGAAGGGCCTGCGCGACGCCGTGGCCGATTCGGAGGCGATCCTGGGCCCCGAGGCCTGGCGGCTGCACTACCTCAGCGTGCCGCCCAAGGCCGCGCTCGCGGTGGTCAAGCAGCTCGACGAGGCCGGCCTCGTCGAGCGCAGCCGCATCATCATGGAGAAGCCCTTCGGCACCGACCTCGCCAGCGCCCGTAGCCTCAACGCCGAGCTGCACCAGGTGTTCAACGAGGAGCAGATCTTCCGCATCGACCACTTCCTCGGCAAGGAGGCAGCGCAGAACATCCTCGCCTTCCGCTTCGCCAACGGCCTCTTCGAGCCGATCTGGCACCGCAACCACATCGACCACGTGCAGATCGACGTGCCCGAGACGCTGGGCCTGAGCCAGCGCGCCGACTTCTACGAGGGCACCGGCGCCTACCGCGACATGGTCGTGACGCACCTGTTCCAGGTGCTCGCGTTCACGGCGATGGAACCGCCGACCGCCCTGGAGCCGAGGGCGATCAGCGAGGAGAAGAACAAGGTCTTCCGCTCGATGACCCCGATCGAGCCGCACAACGTCGTGCGCGGCCAGTACGTCGGCTACCGCGACGAGCCGGGGGTGAAGTCCGACTCCCAGACCGAGACCTTCGTCGCGCTCAAGTGCTTCGTCGACAACTGGCGCTGGGCCGGTGTGCCCTTCTACCTGCGCACCGGCAAGCGGCTGGCCCAGGGGTCGCGCATCATCTCGATCGCGTTCAAGGAGCCGCCCCGCTCGATGTTCCCGCCCGAGTCGGGTGTCGGTGACAACGGCCCCGACCACCTCACCTTCGACCTCGCCGACAAGTCACGGATGTCGTTGTCGTTCTACGGCAAGCGACCGGGGCCCGGCATGAAGCTCGACAAGTTGTCGATGCAGTTCTCGATGCAGGAGACCGACTGGGCCGGTTCCGTTCTCGAGGCCTACGAGCGGCTGATCTACGACGCGGCCCGTGGCGACCGCACCCTGTTCACCTCGGCCGAAGGTATCGAACGGCTCTGGGAGATCTCGACACCGCTGATCGAGCAGCCCCCGATCGTGCGGCCCTACGACCCCGGCACCTGGGGGCCGAACCAGATCCACCAGCTGGTCGCCCCGTTCACCTGGCGGTTGCCCTTCGAGCGCCGTTGGCGCGACCCCAACGTGACGGGCTCCTGACCTCGTTCCGAGTGTTGACCGCCCAACGTCGGATGGCGCATGGTCCTTGTACGGTGGTCCTCAATGCGCTCCTCCCGCGCTCCGCCTAGAGTGGATTGAGGGAGAATCCTCGTTGCCCCTGCGGCCACGGCACGAGAATGGAGGTCCGGCATGAACACGGCCGCGTTCGACCCCTCGCCGCCCGGTCGACGCGCCAGTGCCTCGCTGCGGGAGCGGGCCCCCTGGACGCGCGACCGCATGCTGACGCGCGAGACGCTGCCGGCACCGGTCGCGCCCTGCCCCGAGCTGCGCGCCACCCACGGCAGCGTCACGCTCGTCACGGGCAGCGCCGGAGCCGGCAAGACGATGCTGATGGTCTCGTGGGCCCAGACCATGAGCGCGCGAGGTGACGGCGTGGGCTGGGTGACGCTCGGCAGGGACGACAACGACCCGGCCGGCCTGGCGATGTGCTTGCTCGACGCGGTCCGCACCGCCATCGACTGGGCCGGTCGGCCCGACGGAGGACCGGCGCCACGGTCGGGCGCTGGGGCGCCAGCAGCGATGTTGCGCCGGGAGCGCGACACCGAGATCCGCCTTCCCCCTGACGCCGGCGTCACGTCTCAGGTCGCGTCCGAGGTCGTCACGTTCGGGGCCGACCTGTGGTTGCTGCTCGACGACGTCCACCTTCTGCGTGATCACCGAACGCTCGAGATCCTCGAGACCCTCCTGCACCGGGCGCCGCCCAACCTGCACGTCGTGCTCGGCGCCCGGGCCGACCCTGCCGTGCACCTGTCGAAGCTGCGCCTGCAGCAGCGCCTCCGCGAGGTCCGCGACCACGACCTGCGCCTGTCGCGAGACGAGACCGCTGCGGTCGTCGCGCTGAACGGCATCAGCCTTGACGAGGGTCAGGTCACCAGACTGCATCGCCTCACGGAGGGCTGGGCGGCCGGGGTCGGGCTCGCGGCCCTCTCGCTCGCATCAGGCCGCGACCCGGAGCCGTTCCTGGCTTCCTTCGCCCAGAACGACGGGGCGGTCGCGGCCTACCTCGTCGACGAGGTGCTCGACTCGATCGACGACGACCGTCGCGAGTTCATGCTCGACACCTGTGTTCCCGACGTCCTGCCCGAGGCCCTCGCGGTTCGGCTCTCGGGGTGCGACGATGCCGGCCAGGTGCTCGCAGAGCTCACCGCCGCCAACTCGCTGCTCGCGATCACTCCCGACGCACACCCGGTCACCTATCGCTACCACGCGCTGCTGCGCAGCTATCTGCGAGCGCGACTCCGGGCCGAGAGCGTCGAGCGTTTCGCCCTCAGGCAGGCCCAGACTGCAGTGTGGTTCGCCGAGCAGGGTCGGGCGACGGAGGCGGTCGATCATGCGGTGTACTCCGGCGACGCGGCGCTCGTTCGGGCAACCCTGCACCGGTACGCCGTCGTCCTGTTGCTCGACGGCGACCCCTCGAGGATCGAGCACGCCGTGGCGGCGGTGCCGGCTGTGCTGCACTCCGACCCCGCGCTGCTCGCGGTCGTCGCGATCGCCAACCTCCAGTCGGTCGACCTGGCCAGCGCTCGGCTCCATCTCGCAGCGGCCGCCGTCATGGGGGAGCCCAGGGTGGAGCAGGGGCAGGATGACGTTGACCGCGGGCTCACGTCATCCGAGGATGCCGGTTCGCCCGTGCTCACGTTCGTGCCGCTGCCGCCCGACCGGGTGCTCACCATCGCCAGCTGGACCGCACGGCAGTTCGTCAACACCGGGGACGACCCTCCACTGCTCACCGTTAGTCCCCGACCCCGTCCCGACGCCGCAACGCCCAACCTGCGCGACCTCGACGTGCTGGAAGATCTGCAGCAAGCGTTTGCGCTCGTCAGCAGCGGACGGGCCGCCGAGAGCCTCCCGATGTTCGAGCGGTCGCTCCGTGGAGCGCGGCAGGCCGACCGGGCCTTCACCGTGGTCTCGTGCCTGACAGGTCTCACCGCCGCCAGCGGCGTGGTTGGTGACGTGGTTGAGACGCGGCGGTGGGCCCATGAGGCGATCGCCCACGCGACACCGCGCGGTCTGGGCCGGTCGCCGAACTTGCTGCTGCCCTACGTCTGCGCGGCCGAGGAGGCCCACGAGCACTGCGACCTCGACCTGGCGGAACAGCTCATCGGGTCAGCCTTCGCCATCCTCGGCACCACGCAGGGTGGCAGCCCGGACGCGACGTCCGGAGGGATCGACGAGCAGGATGCCGTTCAGGCGGTTGTTCGCTCCCTCGCATCGGTGGCGACCTGCATCGACTTCGCCCGGTCCGATACCGATCCGGCGCGCCAGCGTGAGATCGTCAGCCGGCGCCTCGAGAAAGTGCGACGACTGCCGCCGGCGCCCTATGCCGCCTCGCTCGTCGGGTACGAGATGGTCACCCTGCACCGGATGGCGCTGCTCACCGCCCAGCTGACCGTCGCGGAAGCCGTCGAGGAGATCTCGGCCGCGGTCCCGGCACTCGCCGCTGATGTGCTTGCCATGCGGGGGTTGCGCGCGCTGCGGCTCGGGCATGACCGTGAGGCCCGGGCCCACGTCGCCTCCGTGGTGAGCGGTGAGGCCGAGGTCTCCTTCGCTGCGTCGGCCGTCGCGGCTGCGCTCGTCGAGGTCACCACCGCCCGGCGCAACCAGCAGGCCGCGGTGGCGCACGAGGCGCTGCTGGTCGCTCTCGAGCTGACCCACTCCCAGGACGGACTTCGGATGATGCTCGACGTCTCGGCCGAGGTGATGGGCTCGCTGCGGTCAGGGAGGGGCCGGTTCGGCCGTCACGAGCCGCTCGTCGACCGGTTGCTCGAGACCGCCGAGGGGCAGGCCGCCGACTCCGGCCCTCGCCGATGGCGTCAGAACGCCGGCCTCGGACCAGCACCCCTGCTCAGCCCCCGAGAGATCTCACTGCTGCGCGACCTCCCGTCGCTTCTGACCGTGTCCGAGATCGCCCGGGCCCGTTCGGTGAGCCCCAACACGATCAAGACCCAGCTGCGGTCGCTGTTCGACAAGCTCGAGGTCAGCACCCGCCGCGACGCGGTCGCCACCGGCCGCCACGAGGGTCTGATCTGAGCCCCGTCACCTTCTGAGGGTGAGGCCGGGCGAGGCACAGGGGGCGATCCTTGTCTTGCGGTCTCGTCGATGGGAGGGCACATGCGCTACGAGTTCATTCTGGCCGAGAAGGTCTCCGCGACCACACGCGATGCCTTCCCCGAGCTTGCGGAGTCCACGCTGCTGCCGGGGCGAAGTGGCACGGTCATGTTCGGCCCGGTGATCGATGAACCGAACCTGCACGGCCTGCTCGACCGTTTTCAGGACTTCGGCCTCACCGTCGTCGAGATGCGAATGCTCCCCGACTGATCGGCCCGTCACGAGTCTGAGGCCGGTCTCGCGGTGTACGAAAGTGGCCACTCGACTGGCTGGAGGCCGCCCGTCCGGTCGAGTGGCCACTTTCTTACCGCGGGTCCGCGGTGGCCGTCATAGGTCCCGACGCCGAGCCTGCGACGGAGAGGGCCTCAGAACCTCCAGACGACCGGGATCACCGCGAGCGCCACCGCGAGCCACGTGAGCAGCAGCGGGAGACCCAGCTTCCAGTAGTCGCCGAAGCGGTAGCCGGCCGGCCCCAACACCATCATGTTCCCGGGGGTGGAGATCGGGGTGAGCAGAGCCGCGGCGCCGGCGACGGCGATCAGCATGAGCACCGGCTTCGGTGACACCCCTGTCTCGGCGGCGGCCGCGACCGCGATCGGCAGCACGATGAGCACGGTGGCCGTGTTGCTGATCACCTGCCCGATCACCGCGGTGAGCACGAACAGCGCCAGCAGCAACAGGTAGGGCCGGCCCGACGCGACCATGTCGATCAGGCCGCCGGCGATGAGGTCGGCGGCCCCGCTGGTCTTGATCGCGGTGGAGAGCGGGATCAGGCCTCCGATGAGCACGACCGTCTGCCATGACACCGCTCGGTAGGCCTGGGTCACCGACACGACCCGAAACAGCACCATCGCCGTCGCGGCGCCGAGACCGACGATGGCCGGCGTGGCCACACCCACCGCGAGCAGGACGACCATGGCCACCAGCACCGCGATGGCCACGCCCGAGCGTCGGCCGAGGGGAACCGCCTGCCGCCGAACCAGATCAGGGGTGTCGACGAGCAGCACGTCGCGGTCGTCGACCAGGGTGTCGATGGCCGACCAGGTTCCGTGGAGCAGCAGGCTGTCGCCACCGAGCAGCTCGACCGGCTTGGCCCCGAGGTCCTTGCCCATGCGGCGGATGCCGAGCACGACGAGCTCCTGCCCGCGCAGCTGACCCGGAAAGAACCGCTCCCCCACCAACGGCGACCGCGGCGGGACCACCACCTCGGTGACGCCCATCTCGCGGGTCATCAGCTCACCGGATGCGGTCGTGATCGGCTTCATGGTCACGGCCAGACCCTGGTCGACGACGAGCCGGCTCACCTGGTCGCCCGACCCGGTGACGACGAGCACGTCGTCGCGCTGGATGGGGTGTGCGGAGGGGAGGGGCTGACCTTCGTGACGCTGCAGGGCGATCAGGGTCAGGTCGACATCCGGGCGCAGGCCGACCTCGCCGAGCGTCAGGCCGATGAGCGGCGACTCACGACGCACCCGCAGGCGGTAGAAACCCGGTGTGCAGCTCGTAGTAGCGCGCCAGCCGGCTCGCGTGCTGGCTGAGGTCGGCCGATCCGGCAGCGTGCTCCCGGTCGGGCAGCACCCGGGGCCCGACGACGAGACACACGAGCATGGTGACCACGACGAGCGGCAGACCCACGAGCGCGAACTCGAAGAACGAGAAGCCACCGGCGCCGGCGTCCTGCGCGGCCTCGGAGACGATGACGTTGATCGGACCGCCGGTGAGCATGAGCAGCCCGCCGGCGCTGCCCGCGAACACCATCGGCATGAGCATGCGTGACGACGGCTGGCCGATGCGCATGGCGAGCACCACGACCATGGGAAGCAGCGCGGCCACTGAGCCGTTGAGCGTGATGAGGGCGGTGAGCAGGGCGCAGAGGGCCATGACGGCCACGAGCAGCCGGGTGGCGCCGTCGCCGACCACCTCGATCATCTTCTGACCGGCCCAGGCCGTCACGCCCGTCGCATCGACCGCCTCGCTGACCACGAAGAGGGAGGCGATGAAGACGACCACGGGGTCGCCGAAGCCGGACAGGGCGGTCGCCGAGTCGACCAGGCCGGTCGCAAAGAGGCTGAGGGCGGTCAGGATGGCGACGACCCCCACCGGGAGCCGGTTCCAGACGAACAGCGCGATCGTGACCGCGAGAATGATGAGGCTGGTGGTGGAGGAGCTCACGGCAGTGGTCGAGCCTTCCGTTCGGTTCCCCTGCGAGCAGTGGAACGCTAGTCGCCCCTGGGCACCGCTGATTCACCCGCACCGGGTGAGGGGTGTCATTCCCCGGGGTAGCGCAGCCCGATCTGTCGCCGCGTCTCGTCCATGGTCTCCAGCACCCGCAGCGTCGCGGCCCGCGGCATCGTCGGGCTCTCGTGCCGCCCGGCCACGAGAGCGCGGGCGAAATCGGCCGCCTCGAAGCTGAACCCCCGCACGTCGTCGGCAAGGCCGCCCGGCCGCTCGTCGACGAGGTGGTGCTTCCGGTCGAAGAGCCGCACCGACGCCGCCCCGTAGAACGGGCCGCTCAGCTCGACCCGGCCGGCCGTGCCGCTGACGATGGCGGTGCAGGGAGTCGCAGCGGCCATCGTGCACGACAGCACCCCGTGCGCGCCGGACGCATTCGTCACGATGATGCTCGTGCTCGCGTCGACCCCGAGGTCGGTGAGCGTGCCAGCCGCCTGCACGCTGGTGGCCGGGCCCAGCACGTGATCGGCGAACGACACGGGGTAGACACCGAGATCGAGCAGGGCGCCACCAGCCAGCTCGGGCTGCGACAGCCTGGCCGGTCCGTTCGGGTAGAGGTACTGGCCGTGGTCGGCGAACACCGTGACGACCTCGCCGATCAGGCCCGACTCGGCAACCTGTCTCACGACGTCGTAGTGCGGCAGATGCCGGCTCCACATCGCCTCGGCCGCGAGCAGACCCTGCTCGTCAGCGGCCGCGAACACCTCCCGGGCCTGCGCCGCGCTCCGCGTGAACGCCTTCTCGACCAGCACGGGCTTACCCGCCGCGATCGCGAGCAGAGCGTGGGCACCGTGCTCGGAGTGGGGCGAGGCCACGTAGATCGCGTCGACGCCCTCGTCGGCCACCAGGGCCTCGTAGCTGCCGTGGGCCCGGTCGATCCCGAACTCGGTGGCGAAGGCCCGGGCCCGGTCGATGCTGCGGGAGCCGACGGCGACCACGGTCGACGCCGTGCCGGCGGAGACGGCATCCGCGAAGGTGTGGGCGATACCGCCGGGCCCGAGCACACCCCAGCGGATGCCGGGTGCCTCGCGTGGGTCGGGGGTGGTCGGTTCGGGTAGCTTCACGCGCTCACGTCCCAGAGGTGGTGGTGGATGTCGTGCACGAAGTAGGTGGCCAGGGTGGCAGCCGTGAAGGGTGAGCCGTTGCTGCGCTCGGCGGGCCACGACCACTGGTCACCGGTCGGCACCGCATAGGCCTGCGCCGCCGACTCGAAGGCGGTGGCGATGCGATCACGGACCTGCGCGGGCTCGGCCCGCCAGTAGGCGGTGGCAGCGTTGTCCTGGTCCCAGTCGGCGAACCGCACCAGCTGTCCTTCGCCGGCGACGATCAGCTCGAGCCGGCCGCGCATCACGTCACAGACGTCACCCACGTGACACGCGTACTCGAGCGGCGACCACACGCCGGTGGCCGGCCGGGTGGCCGCGTCGGTCCGCGCCAGCATCGCCACGAAGCGACCGGCCGCATCCCGCAGGATCGCCGGCACGCCGTCGGCACGGAAGTCATCAGGGTCGAAGCCACAGTCGGGGCAGGGCCGGGTGAGCACCCAGGTCCAGTCCGACTCGTCAGGAGTTGAGGGCCCAGGGTCGACGGGCGAGGCCGGTGGCATGAGATCACCCTACGACCGCCGACTACAGGCGGATGCCCTGACTCGGATAGCGTGCACGGGTGCTCAAGGAACACCTCCCGTGGATCATCGTCGGGGTAGTCGTACTGGTCGTGGTCGCCGTAGGGGTGCTGCTCTCCCGGAACTCCGGCGAGGTCTACCACGGCCTGCTGCGCCGCGGGAAGGCCCGACCGCCTCGAGAGCACTTCCGCCCCGACGACGAGCCGTCACCGGTGGCGCTCAAGCGCGCGGCCGTGATCATCAACCCCACCAAGTTCTCCGATCTCGGGGCCATCCGGGCACGGATCACCGCCGGCTGTCGAGCCGCAGGCTGGGGGGAACCGGTGTTCTACGAGACCACGGTCGCCGACCCCGGCCGCGGTCAGGCCGGGCAGGCGGTGCGCGACGGCGTCGACCTGGTGTGCAGCCTGGGCGGTGACGGCACGGTGCGCTCGGTCGCTGCCGGACTCATCGGCACCGACACCCCTCTCGGCATCCTGCCCGCGGGCACCGGCAACCTGCTGGCCCGTAACCTCGACCTTCCGTTCGACAGCATCGACACCGCCGTGACGGTGGCGATCACCGGGCGCAACCGTCGCATCGACGTGGGCGAGCTCGTCATCGGCGACCCTGAGCACGATCTCGACGGCGACACCCGAGACGAGAACGAGCCGGGCGACCCCGCCGATCCCGAGCACCCCGGAACGACGACCTACCACTTCCTCGTCATGGGCGGTCTGGGGATGGATGCGGCGATCATGGCCGGCACCAACGAGAACCTCAAGAACAAGGTGGGCTGGCCGGCCTACATGCTCTCTGGAGTGAAGCACCTGGTCTCGCCCGAGTTCCGCACGACCGTGCAGATCGACGACGAGGCCCCCTTCCGACGCCGGGCCCGAATGGTCATCATCGGCAACTGCGGCCGCCTGCTCGGCGGTCTCGTGCTGATGCCGAACGCCCGAGTCGACGACGGTCAGCTGGATGCCGTGATCGCGTCGCCGCGCGGCGTCGTCGGCTGGGTGCCGGTGGCGACCCGTATCGCCACCCGTCAGCGCAAGGGCCACCCCACCCTCGACCATCGCACCTGCAAGACGATCTCCGTGCGCACCGACCGCGCGGTGCCGGTTCAGATCGACGGTGATGTCGTCGGCGAGGCGAGATCGGTCACGGCTACCGTGCGGCCCGGCGTGCTAACGGTCCGCGTCAGCCACATCTGACGGCCGCAGCTCGGCGCGCAGGTCGCGGCGAGCCGTGTCGATGGCTGCCCGTCGGGCCCGGAAGTCGTCGGGTGTCGACTGGGGGTCGGCAGCGACGTCGGCCCCGACGGCCTCGACCAGGCTGCCGAAGCGGTCACGCAGAGCGCCGGCGGCTGCTGCCCGCTGCTCGTCGGGAGGCTCGAGGGTGAGCGCGTGCAGCTGTTCGTCGATCTCGAGCAGACGCGCCCGGGCCGCCGACCACACGGCTTCGGCCTCCCTCGTCGTCGGGCGCGAAAGCATCTGCTCGACGAGCGACCCCTCCACCCAGGCGGCATCCGCCCGAGCCTTCTCGAGCCGGCCGTCCCACTCGGCCACCACCTTCGCTTTGCCGCGGCGGGACCACCAGAGCCAGCCGACGGCCCCGAGGGCGACCAGCAGCAGGAGCAGCCACGGCCACCAGGTCGTGCCGGCATCCGTGCCAGCATCCGTGGCGGGAAGGGTCGCCGGCTCGGTGGTGCTCTCGCTCGGCGCGGGAGTGGCGGTCGGTGAGGCAGTGACGGTCTGGGTGGCTGTCTGGGTCTGGGTGACCGTCGCGGACTCCCCTGCGGTCCGCGTCGGCAGGGTGATGCTGGGCACGGTCACGCTCGGGACGGTGACGCTCGGGACGGTGACGCTCGGCACACTGATGGTGGGTAGCGACGTCGGCAGTGTGATCGATCCGCTGCCGTCACAGCCGCCCAGCACGAGCATCGCAGCGATGGCCCCGACCGACAGCACACCAGAACGTCTCATCGCATCATTGTTCTAGCCGGCCAGGAGCTTCCCCTCACCTTGTCAGGGTGAAGTTGTGCGCGAGGTGGTGTCCTATCGTTTCGTCGAGGACACGCCCGCGCGATCGACCGGGCGCAGCCGAGGAACCGAGGGGTCACGGAGTCGGGAGAGGCGATGCAACGACGGATGCCGACGCTGTTCGCCGTCGCGACCGGTCAGCCGGCCATGCGCCGCGAGGTCGACATGATGGGGTTGACGGTGTGCCTGGCGCTGCTCGTGTCACTGGTGGCGGGCAACGACCACGAGGCGCACTCCAAGTTCGACCTCATCGTGATTGTCTGGGCGACAACCGTCGGCCTCGTGCTGACCCACTCCTTCGCGCTCGCCCTGTCGGTGCGCCTGGTCAAGGACCCCGCGTTCGTCATCCACCCCGGGCTGCTGCTGCTGATGCAGCTCGCCATGGCCACCGTCGTGGCCGTGGTCACGAGCGCCGTGGTGCTGCTCACCTCGAGTGAGTTCGACCGGCTCGGCGCCCGGATGAGCGCGGCGGTCTTTCTCGGGCTGCTCGTCGGAGCAGAGGTACGCACCGGCGGGTCGAGCTGGCCCCGGTCCCTGGGTTGGGGGCTCGGCGCGATCGGCGCCGCCCTGGCCCTGGCTACCGGCAAGTGGTTCATCGGGCTGTGAAGGGAGACGACCATGGCTGACGAGTTCAGCGGGATAGCCGGCACCCCCGAGCCGTCCGAGCCGTCCGAGCCGTCCGAGCCGCCCGCGGGCGATGCCGCGAGTGACACCCACCAGGGCGGGCAGGGTGGGCAGGATGGGCAGGGCGACGAGGGCTGGTCCGACGTGCCCCGCTACGTGGTCGGGGCCCTGCTCGGCGGCACCCTCGGGGCCGTGGCGATCGCGGCCATCACCACGGTCATCAAGGAGGTGCTCGCCGTGGTGTCCCGGCAGGACACCTGGGTCATCATCACGCTGCCCGTTCTCGCCCTCGCAGCGGCCACGTTCGTGCTGCACGTGATCGGGTGTGACGAGTCAGCCGTGCGTCGCGCGCCACAGCCCCCTGCACCCAGTCGTCAGGGACGCCAGGGCGGCCGGAGGCTCTGGTACGTACCCCGCATCCCACTGGCCTGGCGCACGTTTCCCTCTGATGTCGCCCGAGCCGACCTCACCGGCGACGTCGTGGCGTCGGCCGGCGTCGAGGAGCGGTTTCCCTGGCGGCAGGCACCGCTGAGGGCGCTTGCGATCGTCATCACCGTCGGGCTGGGCGCCCCGATGGGAACCGAGTCGCCGGCGGCCCACCTCGGCACCGCCGGCGGATCGTGGCTGGGTCAGAGCCGCCCTCGACTGCGTCGGATGCTGCGAGGTGCGGCCATCGCCGGAGGTGCAGCCGGGGTCTCGGTGCTCATGGGGGTCTCCCTCATCGGCACGGCGTTCATCCTCGAGCTCGGCCGTCGCCGACAGGTGCCACTGCGACCCGCTCGCGTGGCCGCGGCACTGGTCGGCGGCGTGGTCGGCTGGCTGGTCAACATCGGCCTCGGCCTCAACCTGATTCGGCTGATCACCCCGAAGGTAGCGCCTGACAGCCTGTTCCAGATCATCGAGACCTGCCTCTATGTCGGCATCTTCTCCGGTCTGCTCACCACCGTCAGCGGCGTGGCGATCTACCGCGTCAAGGGCTGGACGGCATCCCCTGTCGTTCGCCTCGTGGTCGGCGCCGCCGTCATGCTCGTCGCGACCCTGACGGTGCTCTTCGTCGCCGACCGGCGCTCGGCGGTCGGGCCCGGCGGGGGGTCGATCCTCTGGGCCGAGGGCCCGGGGATCGACTCTCCAGCGTGGTTGCTGCTGCTCGTCGCGGCCCTGCGCGCCACCGCCACGACGGCCGCAGTCGCCGCGGGCGGGTGCGGGGGAATCTTCGTGCCGTTCCTTGCGATCGGCGACCTCGCCGGCCGGTCGTTCGCCCCCCACCTGGGGATCTCGGGCGATCTGGCGGGGGCTTCCGGGGCAGCATCGGGTATCGCGGGCGGCTACCGGCTGCCGGTCACCGCCGTGGTCATGGTCATCGGTATCGGCGGGCCGGCCCTCGCGATGACGACGAGTATCGGGTGCGTGCTCGTGGCGTCGGTGGTCGGCGTGTACGCGACCGTGGCGCTCGACCACCTGCACCATCGCTGGACGGTCGCCGCCACCGACTCGCGAGGCCCGTGACTCGGTAGGCCAGAGGGCCATTCACCCCGGGCGGGTGAGGGCGGCCCCACTCGCGCACGACATCGTGGGCACTACCGACCCAAGGAGAAACCATGAGCACGCCCGCCAGCTGGAACCTCGACCCGATCCCTTCGTTCCGGCGATCCGTGTCGGTCACGGTCTCGAGCGAGCTGCCCGCCGCGGGTGACGCCGGCGCCGTCGCCGTGCCGCTTGCCCCCGGTGCCGAGCCCCCCGCCGAGCTCGGCTTCGACCGCGCTGCCCTCGCCGCCGCCGGCTTCAAGGCCAACCGGGGGCAGACGCTCGTCGTACCCACTGCTGATGGGCGCGTGATGGTGGCCGTCGGCATCGGCGACGCCGACGAGGTGGATGCCGCTCTCGTTCGCGATCTCGCCGCCGAGTTCGCCCGGGCGGTCCCTCACCAGCTGGGGCTCGCCATCGAGCTACCCGCTGAGGGCACGGCCCTGTCGCCGGCTCAGTTCGCCGAGGCCGCCACGGAGGGCGTGCTGCTGGCTCGGTGGCGTTTCTACGTCGGAAGGAACCACGAGGACTCGCTGCTCGACTCGCTCGTGATCGTGGCCCCCACCGCCGACGCCGACGCGGTGACCGAGGGGATCCGCCGGGGGCAGCTGCTCGCGCGCGCCGCCAACATGGGCCGTGACATGTCCAACTGCCCGGCCGCCACCCTCACCGCCACGCGCATGGGCGAGATCGCCGAAGAGCTCGGCCCGGATGCCGGTCTCGAGGTGCAGCTCTTCGACAAGGACCAGCTGCTCGAGATGGGCTGTGGTGGGCTGCTCGGGGTCAACCTCGGCAGCGTCGAGCCACCCCGGATGATCCGGCTGCACTACCGGCCCGACAGCCCCACCGGGCGCCTTGCCCTCATCGGCAAGGGGATCATGTACGACTCGGGCGGGATCAGCCTCAAGCCGAGCGACGAGTCGCACGCGCAGATGAAGAACGACATGACCGGCGCCGCGACGATTCTCGCCGCGATGCTGACGCTGCGTGACCTCGGGTGCACCAGTGAGGTCATCGGCTACCTCTGCTGCACCGACAACATGCCCTCGGGTGGCGCGATGCGCCTGGGCGACATCCTGACGATGCGTAACGGCAAGACCGTCGAGGTGAAGAACACTGACGCCGAGGGCCGTCTCGTGATGGCCGACGGGCTGTCGCTGGCGGTCGAGGACGGCGTCGATGCCATCGTCGACATCGCCACCCTCACCGGCGCCTGTCTGCGCACCTTCGGCGTCGACGGTGCCGGCCTGATGGGCAACCACCCCGAGATGGTCGCCCAGGTCAAGGCCGCCGGTGCGGTGGTCGACGAGCCCGTCTGGGAGCTTCCCCTGCACCGGCCCTACCGCAAGCAGCTCGACTCGCCGGTGGCCGACATGACCAACCTCGGTGGGCCGAACGCCGGTTCGATCACCGCGGCCCTGTTCCTCGAGGAGTTCGTCGGCGGCCTGCCGTGGGCCCACATCGACATCGCCGGCACCGGTCAGCGACCCGCTGCCCAAGGGTGGCGCAACGAGGGTGCCACCGGCTTCGGGACCCGGCTGATCGCCCAGCTCGCGATCTCCTTCACCCCCGTCGACTCAGGAGCCGGTTCGGCCTAGTCCACCGGCCTCGAGGTCGCCATGACACGGCACCGAAGCACCTACCCGACCGCTGACCCGAACCACCAGCGGTGGCCCTCCGGGTCTCGGGCCCCATACTCGCGGCGACCGTAGGGCTGCTCCTGGGGTTCATCGTCGATCACCGCCCCTGCTGAGCGGGCCCGCTCACAGTGCGCGTCCACGTCGTCGACGAGCACGGCGAGGCCGCCGGAGGCGCTGTGATGGGAGGCCTGCGATGACAAGCCGTGCTCCGGCGCGGCCTGGTGGAGCCAGACGCTCTCGCCGTCGACGGAGACCTCTCCGTGGACGACACGACCGTCGTCGCCGCGCTCCAGGGAGCCGGCGTCGAAGCCGAAGGCATCGACGAGAAAGGCGTGCGCGGCCTCGATGTCGGCATAGACGAGAACGGGCGTGATCCGTGGCATGGCGGGCATCCTTCGTCTCCCTTCGGTCGGCCGGGCTGGCCGACGTCTGTCATCTCGACGGTACGGCTCCTCGGGGCCTGACGATTGGACGAAAGTGACCTCTGCCGTCACCTCACGGGCCGCGCGACCCCGCCAGCTTGGCGGGAGTGACTCCGGTGAACTCGTGAACCTCGCGAATCAGGTGGGACTGGTCGGCGTACCCGTGCCGGGCCGCGAGACTCGCCCCGTCGATGGTGCCGTCGCGCAGGTCAGGCAACACCGCGTTGAACCTGGTGATGCGGGCGAGCTTGCGGGGGGTCAGCCCGAGCTGACGACGAAACGAGCTGATCAGGTGACGTTGACTCCATCCGACCTCATCTGCGAGCTGGTGGGTGCTCACCGTCCCGTGTCGAGACATGATGCGACGCCACGCCCATTCGACCCTGCGATCGACACCGGCCCGGTCATGGGCGCGCCGCAACAGGGCGGTCTCCAGGATTCGTGCGCGCGCGTCCCACGTGCTTCGTGTCGCGAACCGGTCGGCGACCTCGTTGACGCCCGGGCCGAGCACGTCACACAGTGCAACCACCGTTCCCGTGAGCTCGGCCAAGGGCACGCCGAGCAGACGACGTGCTCCCGGAGGGGTCAGCTTGAGGTCCAGGCACTCGATCGGCCCGTCTCGCTCGACGACATCCGGGGTGTCGGTCAGGCCTGCGACGAAGACCGAGGGGTGGCCGCCGAACGCCTCACCCACGTTCACGATGATCGTGACCATCCCGTTCGGGTACTCGACCCAGCTGTCCCGTCCTGTCGAGCCGTCGGCGAACCCGATGTGAGGCCGGGCGAAGTGCTCCCGCAATGCGGGGTGGACCGCCACCATCCGTGAGACGGGGCCCAGTGGGGCCACCGTGGTCGTCTCGCCGATCATCGGAAGACCTCCTGCCGTAGGTGCCACGCTACAACCGGATCACCCGGCAGCGGGTCCCTCGGCGACCCCCGCGACCTGGGGCAACGGTCGGGGAGCAGGCGGCATCCCGGAACCGCACGCCAGGATGCCGGATGCCGGAAGGTCGGGACGGCGGGGCACCGAGAAGTCGGCCCACGAGCCGCACCACGACGAGCGGGCCAACGGCAGGATCGGCCCCTCTCGAGGGCTGGTCTCAGCGGCTGTCGCGCTTTGCCTGTCGTCGGGCTCCCGCGGCGAGCGACGACGCGTCACGCTTGCGTCCACCGCTGGTCTTGGTCGCCTTTCGCTTGCCGCTCTCGACCGATGAGGATCGGGTTCCGGCGCCCACGCTGTCGGGGCCGGTGCCTGACTTGACGGCGGCGACCGCAGCCAGTCGTTCGGCCTTGAGGTCGTCAGCCGCCTGCCTGGCGACCACCGCCACTCGGTCGCTGACCGACGCCAGGGCGTACTCGAACACCTCGACCTTCTCGGCGTTCAGCTGGTTGCCGCGGTTCGCCTTCCCCCGGGCGCCCTTGGCGCCGACCCGCGCGCTGCCCTGGCGACGGTGGATGCCGACGTACTTGTTGCGCGCTCGTCTGATGCGGGTGTGCAGGTCGAGCAGCTCGTCCTCATCGAGGGTGTTCATGCGCTCCGGCTCCGCCTCTCGCATGAGGTCGGCCTGTCGTTCAGTCAGGGACCCGAAGGCCCTCGAGTTGCGCACGGTGCTCTCCGTCTCGTCGTCGGGCTGGCTCGCTCGATCCTCCCCTTCCCACGAAAGAGGGGTCATCACCCGTCTCGGGTGACGACCCCCCTTCCCCCTCTCGCGAGGTCAGCGGCCGCCGAGGGCGTGTTCGACGCCCAGCTGGTTCAGGGCGACGAAGGCGTAGCCGGCCTCGGCCACCCCGTCGACGTCGAAGTCCTCGTAGGCCGCAGGGTTGGCGAGCAGATCAGCCAACGTCTCCCCTTCGGAGAGGGTTGGCTGCGACAGCTCGAGCACCTTGCTCGCCTCGAAGGCGGCCTGCACCTCCGGGTCGGCCCGGTAGGCGAGGGCACGCTCCTTGAGCAACAGATAGGTGCTCATGTTCGCGGCAGCCGAGGCCCACACCCCCTCCATGTCCTCGGTGCGAGAGGGCTTGTAGTCGAAGTGCCGTGGACCCTCGTAGCGCGGACCGCCACCCACGAAGCCGTTCTCGACGAGGTCGACGGTGAAGAACGCAGAGAGCAGGTCACCGTGGCCGAAGACGAGGTCCTGGTCGTACTTGATCGACCGCTGACCGTTGAGGTCGATGTGGAAGAGCTTGCCCGCCCAGAGGGCCTGGGCGATGCCGGTCGTGTAGTTGAGGGCGGCCATCTGCTCGTGCCCCACCTCGGGGTTCACGCCGACGATGTCGCCGTGCTCGAGCTCGGCGATGAAGGCCAGAGCGTGCCCGACCGTCGGCAGCAGAATGTCGCCGCGAGGCTCGTTGGGCTTCGGCTCGATCGCGATGCGCAGGTCGTAGCCCTGGCTCTTGATGTAGGCGGCCACGGTGTCGATGCCCTCGCGGTAGCGGTTCAGGGCCGCGTTGACGTCCTTGGCTCCGTCGTACTCGGCGCCCTCCCGGCCGCCCCACATCACGAACGTCTCCGCTCCGAGGTCGGCGGCGAGGTCGACGTTGCGAATCACCTTGCGCAGACCGTAGCGGCGCACCTCCCGGTTGTTCGACGTGAACGCGCCGTCCTTGAAGATGGGGTGGCTGAACGTGTTCGTCGTGACCATCTCGACGACGATGCCCGTCTCGTCGAGGGCCTTGCGGAACCGACCGAGAATCCGGTCGCGCTCTGCGTCTGTGCTGCCGAACGGAATGACGTCGTCGTCGTGGAACGTCACACCCCAGGCCCCGAGCTCGGCCAGCCGGTGCACCGACTCGACCGGGTCCAGAGCCGGCCGAGAGGCGTCACCGAACTGGTCACGGGCTTCCCAGCCGACGGTCCAGAGCCCGAACGAGAACCGGTCTTCGGGGGTGGGCTTGCGGGTCATGACTCCTCCTGAGGCGGTGAAACGAATTTGTTTGTCCATCCAACATATTAAGATTTTCGGATAAGGTCAATGGGTGAACAAATCTCGGGACGGCCGATCGAGCCCCGTTCAGAGCCTGTCTCCGGCAGGTGGCGCACGCCAGCAGTCTCTTCGCACCCACAACCTGGCGCTCGTGCTGCGCGCCGTTGTCGAGGCACCCGCCCCGCTGACGCGAGCACGGATCGCCGCCGCGCTCGGGCTGACCCGGTCGACGGCCTCCGACCTCGTCGACCGGCTCGTCGCCGCGCGCTTGGTCGACGAGCTCGAGCCCGAGCTCGTGGGTCGCGCCGGTCGGCCCGGGATGCTGCTGGCCCCCCATCGCGGTGGTGTCGCCGGGCTGGGGCTCGAGGTTCAGGTCGACCACCTCGCGGTGCGGGTGACCGCGCTCGACGGCTCATCGCTGGGTGAGGCGCGTCTGGCCGGCGACCACCGGGCGAGCGACCCTGCCGCCGTGGCCCGCAGCCTGGGGCACCTCGCCGGGCAGGTGACCGCGCAGCTACCGACCCAGGTCGAGCTGGTCGGGGCCTGTGTCTCCGTGCCTGCGCTGCTGCGGTCGGGCAGTGGCGTCGTGCAGCTGGCTCCGAACCTCGGCTGGAGCGGCGTCAACCTCGTCGAGCTGCTCTGCGAACATCCAGCGCTGAGAACGCTCGCCATCGAGCTCGGCAACGACGCCGACCTCTCCGCCCGCGCGGAGACCCGCGCCCGGGCGGTCGCGGGGCAGTCGGTTCGCGAGGCGCAGAGCTTCCTCTACATCGCCGGCGAGGTCGGCATCGGCGGGGCGATCATCATCGACGGCGAGCCGGCGCGCGGCCAGCACGGCTGGTCGGGCGAGATCGGTCACGTGGTCATCGACCGCTCCGGCCCGCGCTGTGCGTGTGGTGCGACCGGTTGTCTCGAGCAGTACGCCGGCCTCGACGTGATCCGTCGCCGCTCCGGCCTCTCGGTCGACACCACGGTCGACCAGCTGCTCGACCGTGAGCGACGCAGCATCCGGGTTCGACGGTCGTTGCAGTGGGCTTCGTCAGCGATCGGCGTGGCCGTGGCCACCACCTTGAACCTCGTCGACGTCGAGCGGGTCGTGCTCGGCGGGGTCTACGCCCGGCTGTTCGATCATCTTGCGCCCGGGATAGAGAGGGAGGTGCGGTCGCGAGTGCTCGCGGCCCGCTGGGCCCCCGTCGATGTCGTACCCGCCGTGGCCGGGCCCGACTCGGCCGCGACCGGCGCCGGGTGGCGGGTGCTCGACGGTGTCGTCGCCGACCCCGCGAGATGGATCGCCGACCACGCCCACCCCTGACCGTGGCGACACCATCCCGGCATCCGGCCTGACCGGGTGTACGAAAGTGGCCACTCGACTTGAGTGGGCCGGCCCCAACCCAGTCGAGTGGCCAGTTTCATACTGGCCACTCGACGTGAGCGAGCGGTCAGGTGGTGAAGAGGGACTGGCCCCAGAACTGGCCGGGGGCGGTGCCGGGCGGGCAGGCGAACACGGCCGAGCCGTTGTGCTCGATGTACTCGTTCAGCCCGTCCTTGCTGGCCAGCGCCCGTTGCATGGGCACGAACTGCTTTCCGGGGTTGCGCATGAACGCGAGAAAGAAAAGGCCGGCATCCAGATGCCCGACCCCGTCGGTGCCATCGGTGAAGTTGTAGCCGCGCCGCAGAATCTGCACGCCGCCCAGGCTGCTCGAATGGGCCAGGCGAACGTGCGCCACCTCGGGAATGGCGGGCGCTCCGTCGGGGCCCTTCTTGGCGAAGTCGAGCTCGTCGAACTCCTGGGCCTGTCCGAGCGGCGCGCCGACCTTCTTGTCGCGACCGATGATGTCCTCCTGCTCCTGCAGGGAGGTGCGGTCCCAGATCTCGATGTGCATCCGGATGCGTCGCGCGACGAGGTAGGAACCTCCGGCCATCCAGGCGGCGGAGGCCTTGTCGTCGGTCTTCGCCACCCACACGTGTTCGGCGAGACCGGCCGGGTCCTCGAGCTTGAGGTTGTTCGTGCCGTCCTTGAACCCGAACATGTTGCGCGGCGTCGCCTGGGCGGTCGAGGTGGAGGAGGTGCGCCCGAAACCGAGCTGGCTCCACCGCACCGACACGACACCGAAGCCGAGCCGCACGAGGTTGCGCACGGCGTGCACGGCGACCTGGGGGTCGTTGGCACAGGCCTGGATGCAGAGGTCACCACCCGAACGGTTCGCTTCGAGCTGGTCACCGACGAACGCCGGCAGGTTCTCGAGCGCGGCCGGCTTGCGACCGGCCAGGCCGAACCGACCGTCGAAGAGCGACGCACCGAAACCGATCGTGATCGTGAGGCCGGATGCCGGGAGCCCGTAGGCCTCGCCGGTGTCCTCGGGCGCTGCGAAGGGTCCGCCTCCGACCAGCCCGCCCGGGGCGGCCTCCGCACCGGCTGCCATTCGCTCGGCCGCACGGGTCCACGTCTTCAGGAGGGCTTCCAGCTCAGACCGGTCCTTCGTCACGACATCGAGGGCGACGAAGTGCAGCCGGTCCTGAGCGGGAGTCACGATGCCGGCCTGGTGCTCACCGTGAAAATCGATCGCAGCGTCCAACGAGGGCGCCGTCGACGCTGAACCGGAGGAACCGGCATCCACCGAGGTGTCGCTCGCCGACGCCCGCCCAGCGGCGTAGGTGGCCCCGGCGCCCGCGACGAGCCCTACGGCCGCTGCGGTTCCGGTCGTGCCGAGCAGCCGACGGCGGCTGACACCCCTCGATCCGGTCGCGGGAGAGACCGGAGAGGGCGCGTTGCCCGACCGTTGCGGTGCCGGAGGGGTCTCAGTCACTTGGTCTCCACCACTGCAGGCACCTTGGAGACCTCCTCGCCGAGGGCGTCGAGCGACACAGTGAGCGCCTTGATATCGGCGTCGGTGAGCTTGGTGTACGACACGAACGAGCCGTTCACGCGGTGCGACTCGAGAAGCTTGTTCAACTCGCCGAAGCGGGCGTCGAGGCTCTTCTGCAGGGCGGGGTTGCGTTCGGTGACAACGGGCCGCAACGTCTCCAACGCCGACTGCGAGCCCTGCAGGTTGCCGCGGAAGTCCCAGAGGTCGGTGTGGGAGTAGCGCTCCTCCTCACCGGTGATCTTGCCGGTGGCCACCTCGTCGAGCAGCGCCTTGGCCCCGTTGGCGATCGTCAGCGCAGTGGGCTCGACGGTCTTGCTCTTGGTGACGATCTCCTTGACGTCGGTGAGCAGCTGGTCGGCGATGGCGTTCGAGTCGGCCTGGAGGCCCGTGACCCAGAGGTCCTTCTCGAGGCGGTGGTAGCCGGTGAACTTCATGCCGTCCTCGATGACGTCCTCACGGCCGTCGATCTTCGGGTCGAGGTCACCGAAGCTCTCGGCGACCGGCTCGATGGTCTCCCAGGGCAGGCGGGCCGTCGGGTAGAGCGACTTGGCCTTGGCGACGTCGCCGGCCTTGACCGCCGTCACGAACTCCTGCGTGCCGGCCAGCAGCTTGTCGGACTCGGTGGCGACAAAAGCCTTGTAGTCGGTGATGGCCTTGGCGACCTTCTGGTCGGCGCTGCCCTTGACCGCCGTGCCGGTGACGGTGAAGTCGCTGCGGATGCCGTCGCCGACCATCCCGGGCTTGCACGCGGTCGTAAACGTGCCCGGCTCGGTGATCTCGACCTTGAGCTGGCGTTTGAGGCCCGGCGTGATGTTCTCGACCTCGGAGACGATGCGATCACCAGCGGCGTACACGTAGAACTCGTTCACCTTCGTGCCCGCGTTGGAGATGTCGAAGGTGACCGTTCCGGCCTGGGCCGTCGAGGCGCTGAGCTCGCACGCGGTGTCGGACGCGTTGACGGTGATCGGGCCGGAGCCAACGGCCCCGGTCGACGCCGACGAGGCGTCGGGCTTGTCGGTGCACCCGGCCAGGGTGAGGGCAGCGATCGCGGCCAGCGCGAGAGGGGTGCTGGCGCGAAGGGCAGTGCGGGACATGGTGCTCCTGGTGGGTCGAACGCGAGCGATGCGTGGCGGGTGGTCGTGATGGGTTGGGGTGTCGGGTTGCCTCTGGCGGGCGACGACGCGGGCTCGCCTGTGAGGTCAGGAGATGGGTGCGGGTTGGGTGCCCTCGGCCCTCACCCGCGCGGCGGCGGCCGGTCGCACGGGGCGCAGGAAGAGGGTCATGACGACGGCGACGTAGCTCACCCAGGCGATGGCCTGGAGCCACGTCGTGGCCGGGGTGAAGTTGAAGATGCCCTTGAGCAGCACGCCGTACCAGCTATCGGGGGCGACGACGGCGCTGACGTCGAAGGCGAGGGAGTTCAGGCCGGGCAGGAACTGCGCCTCCTGCAGGTCGTGAAGACCGTACGAGAGGATGCCGGCCGCCACGAGGATGAGCAGGATGCCCGTGTAGCGGAAGAACTTCGAGAGGTTGATCTGCACGGCGCCTCGGTAGATCAGCCAGCCGAGAACGGCGGCTCCGCCGAGACCGATCACCCAACCGAACATCGGCAGGCTGTTGCCCTGCCCGGCCGCCTCGGTCGTGGCGTAGAAGAAGATGGCCGTCTCGAGCCCCTCGCGGCCGACCCCGAGGAAGGCCACCAGGGCGATGGCCATCGGCCCCAGCTCGAGGGCGTGGTCGAGCTTGCCCTTGAGCTCTCCAGAGATGGTGCGGGCGGCGCCGCGCATCCAGAACACCATGAAGGTCACGAAGACGACAGCGATGATCGAGGCCGTGCCTCCGATGAGCTCCTGCGCCTCGAAGGTCAGCTGCTTCGTGCCGAAGGTCAGCAAGGCGCCGAGGGCCACCGAAAGGGCTACCGCGACCCCGACCCCGAGCCACACGTAGCGCAGGGCCCAGCGACGGTCGGTCTTGACGAGGAAAGCCACGAGGATCACCACGACCAGGGCGGCTTCCAGGCCCTCACGCAGGCCGATGAGCGCGTTGCTCACGAGCATGGTGTCCTGCTTTCACGACGGGGTCAGAGGGGCCGGAACTGCTGTTGCGACGGGTGGTGATCCTGATGCTGCACACCGACCTGTAAGAACTCAGGGAACCACAGGTGTGCCTAACCTAACAAGTTTGTGTTCATGATGCAGCAGCCCAGGCAACCGGCCCATCGAACCGGGATTCGCGGTTCGCGAGCAGTGGCGATCGGTAGGTTGGGCCGGTGACCCAGACCAGTGCGCCCGCCGCCCCCGTCGTCCCTGTTCCTGTTGCGGTCGATGCCTACGTCATCGGCGCCGGCCCGGCGGGGCTCGCGGTGGCCGCCACGATGAAGCAGCGCGGGCTGCACGCCGTGGTGCTCGAGCAGGCATCGGAGGTCGGCAGCTCGTGGCGCCGGCACTACGACCGGCTCCACCTGCACACCCCCCGCGAGCTGTCGGGGCTGCCGGGCTTCCCGATCCCCAAGGAGATGGGCCGGTGGGTCGCGCGTGACGACGTCGTGCGCTACCTCGAGCTCTATGCCGCCCATCACCGGCTCGAGGTGCGGCTGGGCACCACCGTGACCCGGCTCGATCGCTCGCTCGACGGGCAGGGCTGGTCGTTCACCCTCGACGACGGTTCGGTGCTCACCGCCCCGTACGCCGTCGTCGCCACCGGCTTCAACCACACCCCGCGCGAGGTCGAGGTGCCCGGCATCCGGCAGTACCCGGGTCGGGTGGTGCTGGCGCGCGACTACCGCTCCGGCGCCGACCTTGCCGGCCTCGACGTGCTCGTCGTGGGCAGCGGCAACACGGGCACCGAGATCGCGGTCGACGCCGCCGAACGCGGCGCTGCCCGAGTGCGAATCGCCATCCGCACGGTGCCGCACATCCTGCGCCGTTCGGCCGGTCCCTATGCCGCGCAGTACACCGGCATCCTCGTGCGACGACTCCCGCGCGGGCTCGTCGACCGGGCCGCGTCGGTGGTCGAACGAGTGACGACGCCAGATCTGCGGGCCTACGGCCTGGGACGCCCTGACACCGGGTTGCTGAGCCGCGTCGTCGACGACAACGCGATCCCCGTGCAGGACGTCGGCATCATCGACGCCATCCGCTCGGGAGCGGTCGAGCCCGTGGCTGCGCTCGAGTCGTTCGGGTCGCCTGAGGGCGCAGCGGTACTCGCCGATGGCACTCGCATCGAGCCCGATGTCATTGTGTTCGCCACGGGGTTCACTCAGGGGCTCGAACCGTTGCTCGGGCACCTCGGAGTGCTCGACCCCAAGGGTCACCCGGTTCGGTCTGGGGGCGCCACGGCCCGGAGCGCTCGCGGGCTCTGGTACATCGGGTTCTCCAACCCGATCTCCGGCATGCTGCGCGAGATCGCCATCGATGCCCGCAAGATCGCCCTGTCGATGGCCCTGGCCAAGAACGATCGGATCACCGAGCTGACCGGTAAACGCCTCTGACCGGGCCGCGCTCGTTCAGGCGGGCCATCAATCGGCGGATCAGTCGGCGCCCCGTGCGGCCCTGACGACAGCGGATGCCGTCTGACCTGCCGTCCGAACCCGGTCAGGGGGTGAAGCGGCCGCCGAGGTTGAGGAAGGAGGCCGCCACCGGATCGGTCACGCTGATCGCCTGCGCGAGAGCCTCGTCGCTGGGGGCACCCGCCGCCAGGGCCTCGTGGTGGGCGGTCATCGCGGCGGCGGCCACGTCGTCGGGTACCGGCGACACGGCGGCCACCACTGAACGGGCCCCGAGGGAGAGCACGGCGGCGGCCAGGCCGAGCTGTTCGTCGCCCGGCCGGAAGGTCGCCGAGCCGACGTCGCAGGCCGAGAGCACGACGTGATCGGCCCTGACCCCGGACGGTTGCAGCTCGTGAGCGAAGAGCGGCCCGTCGTGCAAGGACAACGACGAGAAGAGCGGCGACTCCACCTGATGTGTGCCGTGGGCGGCCACGTGCACGACGCCCTCGTGAGCCAGCGCCTCGACCAGCTCCCGCGTGCGCGAGGGCGTGGCGACGTCGACCTGGTGCCCCACGCGCTCCCACGTGGCGGCCACTGCTCCGGCCTCTTCGACCGCCCTCGTCAGGTGGGGGCCGACGCTGACGTGGACACTGCGAGGCCCGGCGGCAGCACTGCCCGCACGATGACGGGCGCCGGATGCGGCCGCGGCGGGTTGCTCCCTCCGCGAGAACGAGGTGAGCGAGGCGGCGATCGTCAGGGGTCGGGCGTGCATCGACGGCAGCAAGGCCCAGGGCAGCGCCGACAGCTCTTCGCAGGTGACCAGCACGAGCCCGCCGCGCGACGAACGCCACGGCCGCACGATGGCGGCGTCGAGCCGGTCGACCGATGACCGGAGCGATCCCCAGACGGCGCCGGCCAACGGCCCCAGGTGGTGGGTCGCGGCTGCCCGCAGGTCGACCCGCACCCGGCGGGACAGCTCGGAGGCCTCGGCCAGCGGCATGAGGTCGCGCACCGCCGCGCGTCCGCCGATGACACCAACCCCGCACAACCGCTGCCGGTGGGCGAAGAACCACACCAGATCGCGATCGGCAGCGTCGAGGGCCGCTCTCGCCTCGCGCACTCGCATGGGCATGGCCGAACCAGACCGGGTCTGGCTGCTCAGGGCCCAGTCACGGTCACGAATCTGCCGCTCGAGACGGGCCGCCCGGGCCTGTAGCTCGCGTAGCTGCTCCGGCTCGGGAGCCCCCCGCATCTGGGCCCGCACCGACCGCAGCGTCTCGGTCAACGAAGCCAGCTCGTCGTCGGTGGGTCGCCCCAGCGAGGGAAGTCGGTCGGTGGCGCTGCGCCACCGCTCGAGCGTCTCGATCACAGAAGGGCTGCCGCGGGGCACGGCCAGATCGAGGTCGATGGCGGCCAGCCGCACACCGTGCACGGCCCGGGCGGTGCGTAGGTCGAGGCTCGCACTCCCCTCCTGACCGGCGGCGAGGCGTTTGGCAGCCCGCGACAGCAGTCGCCTGGCGGCCGTGACCTCACCCGCCGCTACGAACACCTCGGCCGTGACGGCCGCCGAGTCGAGCTCGTCGGACAGCGAACCGGTCGAGACCCGTTCGAGCCCGAGCAGCCGGGTGCGGGCCCCGTCGACATCACCGCCGAGCAGCAGCGCCTCGCCCGACACGACCCGGGCAGCGTCGGCCAGCTCGGCGTCACCGTTCTCGGTGGCCGTCTCGATGAGGGCGTCGGCCCGATCGGCGGCCGCCCTGGCCTGCCGAGCCGGTGTGGCCTGCAGAGCCACCACCGACGGCGCAGCAGCCACCGTAGGCGTCGCGGCCGCCTCTGTCCGTGCTGCCGCCCCGGGTGACGTCCCTGTTGCCCTCGCTGCTGGAACTGCTGCTGGCGCTGCTGCTGGTGCTGCTGCTGGTGCTGGGCTCTGGGCACTGGCGCGCTGCTTCGCCAGATCGACCATAAGACCAACGAGGGTGGCCTTGGCCGCCCAGGCCGTGGCTCCGATGCGCTCGTAGGTCACCCGCGAGGCCTCCGCCGCCTCGGCCGAACGGTCGAGGTGACCGAGCAGGCGCTGAGCGCGGGCGAGCTCGAGGTCGAACTCGGCCCTGGCCTGCTCGTGGCCTTCGCCACTCAGCTCTGCGACGCCCACCTCCAGGGTATCGATCGCCTCCCGGACCAGCCCCGCCTCGAGCAGCACCCGACCCCGGTCGAGGCGGGACGGCGCCCGGAAGACGTCGGCGTCGAGCCGCTCGGCGGCGGCCATTCCCGCGAGCGACCGAGGCAGGTCGCCGAGGAGGTACGCCGCGTAGCCTTCGTTGTGCCGCGCCATGAACTCCTGTTCCAGGCCCCCGAGGGCGTGGGCCAGGCGCGCCGCCTCGGCGAACGACTCGAGTGCGGCCTGTGGCCGGAACAGCTCGAAGGCCAGCATTCCCCGGCTGAGGTGCACCGAACACTGCTCGTGTGGGGTGAAGGCGTCGAGCTGACCGGCCGCGGCCTCGAGCCCGTCCCAGGCCGACGCGAGGTCACCCACCCGACCGTGAATGTTGGCACGCTGGTAGTTCAACCGCGCCCGCAGTGCACCGTCAGCGAGCTCGTCGACGATCACCTCGGCCTCCGACAGCCGGGTCAGGGCGGCCTCGACCCCCGACAGCAGGAGCTCGGTCAGGGCCAGCGTGATGAGCGTCTTGCACCGTAGTTCGAGACGCTCGCGCCGGGGCGCCTGATCGGAGAGCCGGTCGATCTCATCGAGGGCCGCAACCAACGAGTGGGCGGCCGCCATCGGCCGCCCGGCCACGTTCTCGGCCGAGCCGCGCTCACGCAGCGTGCGTGCCCTCTCGAGCAGATCGATGGTTCTCGCCCGGCCTCTCCCTGCGCCGGGCCGCGGCTCAGATCTGGATCGTCGGAGTGATGACCGGCCGGTTGTCGAGGTTTGCCGGGTTCGTCACGAGGAAGTGTATCGGCCCGTGCGGCAGGTCATCCAACACGAAACGACCGTTGGTGTCGGAGGTCGCCGACCGGCTGCCGTCAGCGGTCACCGCCTCGACCTGAGCACCCGGCGTGGTCACCCAGCCGTCGACCCGGACCCGTTCACCGGTACCGCTCGTGTCGCTGGCGCCCCAGGACACCATGACACTCACGGATGCCGCTGTGAACGTGACCGAGTCGGTGGGCGTCGGCTCCACCGCCGTCTCCGGCCCCCGTGTGACGAGCAGGGCGGAGTCGATCAGCTCGGCAACCTCCGCGTGCAGGGCCTGCACCGAGATGGCGAACTTCATCCGCTCGGTGAGGTCGGAGGGCACGGGATCGGCGTGGGCGAACAGGTCGCGCACCGATCGCAGGTTGACGACGTCACGTTCGTCGATGGCTTCGCTGTGCGATGACATGTCAGACCGCCCATCCGGTATCGGCGCCGAGGGTGGTCCTCAGCTTCTGAAGGCACCGGCCGCGGGTCGGGCCGATGCTGCCGACCGGCATCCCGAGCGACGCGGCGAGCGCCGCGTAGTCGGGCCGGTCGGCGAACGCGATGACCCGGACCAGTTCCTGGCATCGCGGGGAAAGCTGGGAGATGTGCTGCCACAGCAGGCGCTGCCGCTCGGTGAGGATCGACTGTGCCTCCGGGTCGAGCTGCTGCGCCGGCGCCTCGGGCACCTCCTCCACTCCGATCTCGCGCCGTGACCCGCGAGACAGTCGCCAGGCCTCGCGCTTGACGACGACGACGAGCCAACCGAGCACGGCCGCCGGTTCGTTGATCGAGTCGGCCCTCGCGACGAGCTGCAGGAAGGCGGTCTGCATGGCGTCCTCGCACGTGGCCGGGCTGACGCCTTGCGCGCGGGCGGCGTTCCAGAGCACCGGGGTGACGAGGTCGACCAGCTCGGAGAGCCGCTCGCGGTCGCCGCGCAGGTAGGCGGCGAACGCCTCCCCCGCCAGGGTGCCGAGACCATCGGATGCCGTCGGGGTGGGCGTCATGACATGACCTTTCCGATACAGGTGCGCAGGGCCCGGATCGCGCGCCCGCGCATCGCCCGGGCGGTGACGTCGGTGAGGTCACCCTGGTCGATGAGAGCGACGGCGAGCTCGGCTGCGAACACGGGAGTAGCGAACGAGGTGCCGCTCCACACCCCGAACCCGCCGGTGTAGTCGTCGGGGTCGACGGTGCAGCGCACGGTGCCGTCGACCGCGATCTTCGTGCTGGGCTGCCCCATCCCGTTCGTGAGGGGCAGGGTACTGACGACCGAGACCCCGAGCCGCACGGCACTGACGACCGCGAGGTTGTTCGAGAACAGTGCCACGGTGGTGCCGTCGGGGTTGCAGGCCCCGACGCTGGCCACGGGTGGGTTCGACTTGGGCAGGATGCGCTTGGGCGGCTCGGCCGCGAGGGCGGCCGGCACGAACGGCGAGCTCGTTCCGTCGTTGCCCACGCCGGCGACGACCGCGACCCCGCTCTCGGCGAAGCGGTCGAGCATGTCGGCCACCGGCCCCGAGGTGTAGGTGGAGTCTTCGGCGTAGTAACCGAGCGAGAGGGAGAGCACGTCGACGACATCGCTGACCGGGCCGTGCTCCTGACCGTGGATGTGCCGGTCGAGCAGGGCCTGAAGCACGTCGAGCATGACGCCCTCGTCGACGATGCCGTCGTCTCCCATGACCGGGATCGACACGATGGTCGCCTCGGGGCAGCCCTGCCGGATCAGGCCCGCGATGAAGGTGGCGTGGCCCTGGAGCAGGCCGGGCGGGTCGGCCTGCGCGGAGGAGTCGCCGGGCGGGAACGTGGCCGGCGCGACGGCCTCACTGCGTGAGTCGGCCAATGACTCGGCCGGTACTAGCCGGCCGTTCTTCATGCGCAGCCGCACCACCTTGGCACTGTCCTTGAACCACGGGTGCTTGGCGATCTCTGTGTCGGGAACGACGATGACCGGGTTGCGGTCGAGCACTTCTGCGCGCAGGCCCGGGTCGGGCAGGGCCAGGCTCACCGGCATCCGGCCACCGCGACCGGGAACCGAGTACTCCTGCAGCGCCGAACCGCCGACGCCACCCCAGTAGCCGCCCACGCCACCCCAGTAACCACCGACGCCGCCCCAGAAACCGCCCACC
>JAKDLG010000188.1 GCA_030452985.1 Humibacillus sp. | reverse complement strand
ACCAGTGTCGGGGAGGCACGCACACATGGCAGGTGGAAACCCGGTCTTCGACCGGCTCAACAAGCAGATCGAGCAGGAGCGGTACGCCGGCTTCAACTCGCCCCAGCAGAAGGGTGGGGGGCAGCAGGGCATGTCACAGGGGATGCCGCAGGGCATGTCGCAGGCGACGACGGCCGGCTACGCCGCCCAGGACGCCGCGTCGGCGCAGAGCCTCAACGAGCTCTACGCACGTGACGCGGCCGGCCCGACCGACACCGGCCGGGTCACCCTCGACGACGTCATCATCAAGAGCCTGGGCCTGTTCGTGCTGCTCGTGGCCACCGCAACCGCCACCTGGATGCTGGTGTCGGGCTCGCCGGGCCTGGCTCAGCCCATCTGGCTCATCGGCATGTTCGCCGGCCTCGGTATCGGGCTGGCCATCGCCTTCATGAAGACCGTGTCGGTGCCCCTCATCGTGGCCTACGCCATCCTCGAGGGCGCCTTCCTCGGAGCGTTCAGCTACACCATCAACTCGATTCCGGCCTACGAGGGCGTCGTCATGATGGCGGTGCTGGCCACCGTCTGCACCTTCGCGGCGATGTACGTCGGCTACGCCGTCGGCTTCATCAAGGTGACGAACAAGACGCGACGGATGTTCTTCCTCGCCATCGTCGGCTACGCCATCTTCAGCCTGCTGCAGCTGGTGCTGCAGCTGGCCGGCGTCGTCGACGGCTGGGGCTTCGGTGGTAGCGGCTTCCTCGGCATCGGTCTCAGCCTGCTTGGCGTGGGGCTGGCCGCGTACTCGCTGGCCATCGACTTCGACTCGATCGACAATGCCGTGAAGGTGGGCGCACCGGCCAAGTACTCCTGGCTGCTCGCGCACGGCCTGATCGTCTCGGTCGTCTGGCTCTACATCGAGTTCGTCCGGCTCTTCGCGCGGCTGCGCGACTGACCCTCCACAGCCTCGCCGTGGCCTCCTCTCGCGTGGGTTCGCCGATCCCGCGAGAGGTGGCCGACGAGCTCGAGCGCGTGGTCGCGCGGTGGCACCAGCTACCGCGGGGCCGCGCGCTCTCTCATGCCCCCATGGTTCGTGAGGTGGTGCAGTCGCTGGCCGACGATGTGGCCGGATGCCGCGGACGCCCGCCCTCGCCGGTGCCGGATCTTGGCCCGGCCACGCTCATGGACCAGCTGCAGGTGATGGTGTTCGACCTGTTCGATGGCCGGCCCGACACGAACCCGGCGTTGATCGCAGAGCAGCTCAGCGGCATCCGCCGCTCGCTCTGACCTAGGACCGTCGAAAGGGCAGCACCGTCGAAAGGGCAGTTCGTGCTTCGTTCGCCAGCTCACTGCCCTCACGGAGACAGCACGAACTGCCCTTTCGACGTTTCCGAACTGCCCTTTCGACGGGGTCAGCTGAGGCGCTCGAAGACAACGGCCATACCCTGACCGCCGCCGACGCACATGGTCTCGAGGCCGAACTGCTGGTCGCGCTCGCGCAGCGCGTTGATGATCGTGCCGGCGATGCGTGCCCCAGTGGCCCCGAACGGGTGCCCGATGGCGATCGCGCCACCGTTGACGTTGAGCTTGTCGTAGTCCATCCCGAGCTGGTCGGCCGAGCCGATCACCTGGGCGGCGAACGCCTCGTTGATCTCGTAGAGGTCCATGTCGCCGATCGACATGCCGGCTCGCTGCAGCGCGAGGGTGCTCGCCTCGACCGGACCGAGGCCCATGATCTCGGGGGAGAGGCCGGTGGCCGCGGTCGAGACGACGCGGGCCAGCGGCTCGAGCCCGAGCTGCTGGGCCCGGGTGTCGCTCATCACCACGAGGGCGGCGGCGCCGTCGTTGAGGGGGCAACAGTTGCCGGCGGTGACGGTGCCCTGCTCGCGGAAGACCGGCTTCAGGCCCTGCACCGCTTCGAGGGTGACGCCGGCGCGGGGGCCGTCGTCCTTGCCGACCACCGTGCCGTCAGGGGTGGTCACGGGCGTGATCTCCCAGTCGAAGAAGCCGCGCGCGATGGCCGCCTCGGCGCGGTTCTGGCTCGTGACACCCCACGCGTCCTGCCGGTCACGGCCGATGCCGTAGGCCGTGGCGACGTTCTCGGCGGTCTGGCCCATGGCGATGTAGATGTCGGGCAGCAGGTCGTCCTGGCGCGGGTCGGTCCAGGTCTCGTTCGTCTGGGCGATCCGCTTCGTGCGAGCCTGCGCCTCGGCGAACCGCCCGTTCTGCTGGTCCTCCTTCGCGCCGCCGGCGCCGGCCCAGTCGGTGTACTGCGAGACGCACTCGACCCCGGCCGAGACGAAGACGTCGCCCTCGCCGGCCCGGATGGCGTGGAAGGCCATCCGGGTGGTCTGGGCCGAGCTCGCGCAGAACCGGTTGATGGTGGCCGCGGGAGTGGCATCGAGGCCGAGCAGGGTGGCGACCACCTTGGCCATGTTCGACCCGTGCCGGCCCGACGGCTCGGCGCAGCCGAGGTAGAGGTCCTCAATGGTCGTGGGGTCCAGCGCCGGCACCTTGTCGAGGGCAGCCTGGATCACGGTGGCGGCGAGGTCGTCGGGGCGCACGTCCTTGAGCGAACCCTTGAAGGCCCGCCCGAACGGCGAGCGGGCGGTCGAGACGATGACGGCTTCGGGCACGGGGTCCTCCTGCGGACGGCTCTGTCGAGAGGGTCGGGCATCGCGGTTGGCGCGATGCTGCGACCCGGTGGGGTAAGCAAGCGCTTAGTCTGGCCGATCGTACGCCGCCCGCCCGGCCCACGACAGGGAGTGCGGTCCCGCCGCCCGGAATGCGGCCATTCGGGAGGGGAGGCCGAGGCGAGCGGCTAGGGTGTCCGGGGCAGGGCGCCGTCGAACGTGCGCGCTCGCCCTCAATGCACGACACCACACTCTCAGGGGACGAACCATGAAGACCACCTCCACCCGTATCGTCGCGCTCGCCGGCGCGGTCGCGATCTCGTTCGGGGCCGCTGCGTGCGGGAACTCCGACCCCGCGCCCAGCCCGGCCGGCTCGTCGGCCCCGTCGAGCACGACGCCGTCCGCGCCGCCGAGCTCGACCGACTCGCCGACGCCGAGCGACTCGCTTTCGAGCGAAACGGGCGACAGCTCGAAGGCTGCCGACATCGTCGAGAAGGCGAAGTCGAACGCGCTGGCGGCGACGTCGGGCCAGTTCGGCGGCACGGTCGAGCAGAGCGGAGAGGAGATGAAGATCTCCTACAAGGGCACGAGCGACGGGAAGACGGCCGACATCTCGATCGAGTCGTCGAAGCAGGGCAAAGCCCGCATCATCGCGGTGCCGGGGGGCACCTACATCCAGGCCGACGCGAAGTTCTGGAAGAACGCGGGAGCCCCGGCCAGCGTGCAGAAGGCCGGCGCGAAGTTCATCAAGGCGCCGAGCAGTGCCGCGTCGATGACTGACAGCTTCAGCCTGAAGTCGTTCGCCCAGAAGGCGTTCGGGTCGGTCTCCCAGTCTGACTTCTCCGACGAGGTCGGTGAGGAGACCGTCAACGGCGTCGACTGCTGGGTGGTCACCGACAAGCGGGGCAAGCAGGGTGGCGCCCTCTACGTCTCCAAGGACACGAACGAGGTGGTGCGCTTCACGGGCACCACGACGAGCCCGGGTCAGCTCGACTTCTCGAAGTGGAACGAGGACCTTGCCATCAAGGCGCCCCCGGCCGGCCAGATCATGAAGCTCGGCTGAGCGACCGCGTCATGGCGGCACAGCTGCGAGGCGAGAGCAGGCAAGACCGATGAGGCTGCGGCGAGCGGCAGCGGCTGCCATCACGGCATCCCTGGTCTCGCTCGCCGCAGCCTGCTCGACAGGCGGGGGCGACAGCCCGCCCGACCCGGCAACCGGAGCCGCCAGCGGGGCCACCGGCCCCGGTTCGACGGCCGGCGCGGGCACCCTCGACGCCAGCAACCCCGCAGCGATCTTCGCCGCGGCCAAGGCGCACGCCGAGGCCGCCCGGTCGGGCGCCTTCACGGGCACGATCGACGACCAGGGCGAGCAGGCGAAGGTGTCGTTCGCGGGCACCCGCGACGGGTCGTCGGTCGACGTCATGAAGGCCGCGAAGAAGGCCGGCCGGGTGCACCTGATCTCGCTCGGCGGCACCGTCTACGTCCAGGCCGACAAGACGTTCTGGAACCAACAGAACGTGCCCTTCCTCGTGTCGCTGTTCGGCGACCAGTTCGTCAAGGTGCCCGCCGGGGTCGTTCCCGTGCTCGACCAGCTGACCCTCAAGGCCTTCGTCGAGAAAAGCATCGGCACCTACTCGGCATCCGACCTGTCAGGACCGGTCACCGAAGACACCGTCGACGGCGTCGACTGCTGGGTGCTCACCACCGCGAGCGGCAAGCCCGCCGATGGTGCGCTCTACGTCTCGAAAGCCTCCACTGACGTCGTCAGGTGGGTAGGCACTCCTCGGCAGCCGGGGCGCCTCGAGTTCTCCCGCTGGAACCAGAACCCCGGCGTGGTCGCCCCGCCGGCCGACCAGGTGTTCTCGATCGGCTGACAGCGTCCACGAGATCCCTGCCGGATGCCGTGGGCCGCAACTCGTGGTCAGCCGCCGGGTGAGCCGCTGGCCACCGGCTTCGCCTCGTCTGCCGAAGGGACGCCAGGCGGTGACGGCTCGTCGGGCGGGTCCTCGGAAGGGTGCGGATCGGTCGAGGGCACGGCCGGAGGGCGCACCCGGTGCAGCAGCATGGCCCAGCGCCCCTGGGCGCCACGCGACTGACCGTCGACCTGTGCCGGCGAGACCTCGGTGCCGGGGTGCGCCACTGCTCGCGTCGCCGCGACCGACACCGGCCCGACACTCTCACCGCGGCGCAGGTTGGGGACCGACGGGTGGCTGCGCTCGCCGAAGAGGTCGAGGGCCGCACTCACCGACGGCAGCAGCGCGGCGGCCACCCGGGCGTACCCCGCGGCGCTGGGGTGGAAGCGGTCCTCGCTGAAGAGGATCTTGGGTTGGGCCGAGAACTCCGGGCCGAGGAGGTCGCCGATCGACACGGCCCGGCCACCGGCCTCGACGACCGCGACGGTCTGCGCTGCGGCCAGGTCTCGCGACCAGCGCCGCGCCAGCAGGCGCAACGGCTGGGGAACCGGCTCGAGCACCCCGAGGTCGGGGCAGGTGCCGACCACGACCTCGGTGCCCACCTCGCGCAGCCGGCGCACAGCCATCTCGAGGTGTCGCACGGCGATCGACCGGTCGATGCGGTGGGTCACGTCGTTGGCACCGATCAGGATGACCGCGACGTCGGGCCGGTTGGTGCCGTCCAAGGCGCTCCCGGCGCTGGTGCCGGTTCGGCCGTCGGAAAGGCGGCCGATGTCGGCGTCGGAGTCGGCGGCGATCTCAGTGGTTTCGTCGACCGCTCCCAGATCGCCCACGACCCGGTCGACCTGGGCGTCGAGATCGGGCGACTCCGCCCCGCTCACGGAGACGTTGGTCAGCTCGACGGGACGGCCGCTGAAGGCGGCGACCCCCGTGGCGATCGTGGCCCCGATCGTCTCGTGGGCGCGTTGAGCGCCCAGGCCGGCACCCGTGGAGTCACCGAGCACCACGAACCGGATCGGTCGACCGACGCCGGAACCGTAGGTGCCCTGGTCGTCAGGTGCCTCATCGAGCACATCACCGATGCTGTGCCGCAGGAACAGGGCCTCGGCCTTGATCAGCCCGTAGCCGAACAGGCTGAGGGCTCCGAGCCCCGCCGCCCCGAGCCCGCCACCGTAGGCAGCGGTCTGCGCGATCTTGCGCGCGCGTCGTGCCCGCCCCATGCCGTGACCTTCCTTACCGATGACTGCCGAAACCCGACTTCACGGTAACCCGCCGGGCTGACACCGGGTGCCCCAGGCCGGCTCGTCGGTCACCTCGCGGACGGCGAGCGTGAGGGCGCTCCGGGGGCGTACGGCATCCCGAGACGGCGAAAGGCGCCCGGCCGAGGTGGAGGCTCGCGGCATCCGGCCTGGTGGGAGCCTGCTCGAACGTCTGGGAGGATGGCCGGATGAAGTACGCAGAGAACGTCGCTGACCTCGTGGGCAACACACCGCTCGTCAAGCTCGGCCCGGTGGCGGCCGCCGCGGGAGTCCGGTGCACGGTGCTGGCGAAGGTCGAGTACTTCAACCCCGGTGGGTCGGTGAAGGACCGCATCGCGCTGCGGATGATCGACGCCGCTGAGCGTGACGGGCTGTTGACGCCCGGCGGCACGATCGTCGAGCCGACGAGCGGCAACACCGGCGTCGGGCTCGCGCTCATCGCCCAGCGCCGCGGTTACAGCTGTGTGTTCGTGTGCCCCGACAAGGTCAGCCAGGACAAGCGAGACGTGCTGAAGGCGTACGGCGCCGAGGTCGTCGTGTGCCCGACCGCCGTCGCCCCGGACCACCCCGACTCGTACTACTCGGTCAGTGACCGGCTCGTCACCGAGATCGAGGGTGCCTGGAAGCCGAACCAGTACTACAACCCCGAGGGGCCCAACAGCCACTACCACTCGACCGGCCCGGAGGTATGGGCCGACACCGACGGGCGGGTCACGCACTTCGTGGCCGGCGCCGGCACAGGCGGCACGATCAGCGGCGTCGGGCGCTACCTCAAGGAGGTGTCGGGTGGCCAGGTGCGCATCATCGCCGCCGACCCTGAGGGCTCGGTCTACTCCGGTGGTTCCGGCCGCCCCTACCTCGTCGAAGGGGTCGGCGAGGACTTCTGGCCCGGCGCCTACGACCCGTCTGTGGTCGACGAGGTGATCGCCGTGAGCGACGCCGACTCGTTCGAGATGACCCGTCGCCTCGCCCGCGAGGAAGGCCTGCTCGTGGGAGGGTCGTGTGGCATGGCGGTCGTGGCGGCGCTGCGGGCGGCCGCCGAGCTGCCTGACGACGCGGTCGTCGTGGTTCTGCTGCCCGATTCCGGCCGGGGCTACCTCAGCAAGATCTTCAACGACGAGTGGATGCACTCGTACGGCTTCCTCAACGAGGGCGACGAGACAACGGTGGGCGACGTGCTGCGCAGCAAGTCGGGTGCGCTCCCGGCCCTCGTGCACACCCACCCGAACGAGACCATCCGCGATGCCGTGCAGATCCTGCGCGAGTACGCCGTGTCACAGATGCCGGTCGTCAAGGCCGAGCCGCCGGTGGTCTCCGGTGAGGTGGCCGGGTCGGTGAGCGAGCGCGCCCTGCTCGAGGCGCTGTTCACCGGCAAGGCGCACCTGGCCGACCCAGTGGAGCGGCACATGGAAAGTGGTCTACCGCTCGTGGGGGCGGGGTCGCCGGTGTCGTCGGCGCGCGCCGAGCTCGAGCGGTCGGATGCGATTCTCGTGGTCGACGACGGCAAGCCCGTCGGGGTGCTGACCCGCGCCGACCTGCTCGGTTTCATCACCGGCTGAGCTGTCTGACCGGTCGCGTGGGCCTGGCAGGCCAAGTCGAGCGGATGCCGTGTCGCCTCTGCCCCGCTGGGGCGTGGCCTCGGCCTGCCCACTGTCAGTGTTCTCGTGAACTCCCTCACCTGTGAACTGCTTTCAGGCGTAGGTCGCCTCGGCGATCGAGCGGCCAGGGTGGTCAACGGAACCGGTGCACGGTTCCGACTCCCTGAGGCGAACGGCAGATCGGGAATATACCCCCTGAGGTATCGTTGAAGACGATGACAGCCTGATAGCCGCCACCGAAGGAGCGATCCGTGATCTTCACCCAGTACTACCTCGACTGCCTCTCGCAGGCCTCGTATCTCATTGCCGATGAGACCACTGGAAAGGCTGTCGTCGTCGATCCGCGCCGCGACGTCGACGAGTACCTCCGTGACGCCCGCGCCCGCGGGCTGACGATCGTCGGGGTCATCAACACCCACTTCCACGCGGACTTCGTCTCGGGCCACCTCGAGCTGGCCCGCGAGACCGGTGCGTGGATCGGCTACGGCGCGGAGGCTGTCACCGAGTTCCCCGTGCGACACCTCGCAGACGGTGAGCGCATCTCGCTCGGCGACGTGACCCTCGAAGTGCTGGCCACTCCCGGCCACACGCCGGAGTCGATCTCGCTCCTCGTCCTCGAACATGCCGACGACGAGGTCGCCTACGGCGTTCTCACCGGCGACGCCCTCTTCATCGGCGACGTCGGGCGCCCGGACCTGCTCGCCTCGGTCGGTGTCACCGCCGACGAGCTCGGCCGCATGCTCTACGACTCGGTCCAGCGCAAGCTCATGGGCCTGCCGGATGCCGTTCGCGTCTTTCCTGCACACGGCGCGGGTTCGGCGTGTGGCAAGAACCTCTCGACCGAGCGCCAGTCGACGATCGGCCAGCAGCGTGCCCTCAACTACGCCTGCCAACCCATGAGCGAGGCGCAGTTCCTCGAGGTCGTCGCGGCGGGCCAGCCCGCAGCACCGGCGTACTTCATCTACAACGCGACACTCAACAAGCAGTCGCGTGAGGTCCGCGACGTCGATGCCGCCGTACCGGCACTCGACGCCGAGACGGTGGAGGAGGCGCTCTCTCGGGGCGCCCGCATCCACGATGGCCGCGATGTCCAGGAGTTCGCGACCGGCCACCTCCGCGGCTCGGTGAACGTGCCGGTCGACGGACGACTGGCCGAGACCGTCGGCATGGTCTTCGCGCCCGACGATGAGATCGTCGTCATCGCACCCGAGGGTCACGAGCAGGAGGTGGCGACCCGCTTCGCGCGCATCGGCTACGACCACGTCCTCGGCTTTGTCGCGGATCCCGAGGCGTATTTTCTCACCCACCAGGCCGATGTCGTCCGGGCCAGCAGGCTCTCCGTGTCCGAGGCCGACGGGGCCTCCCGCCGGGGTGACGTGCAGGTGATCGACATCCGTAACGCGGGCGAGCTCGGGTCGGGTGGCCTGCCGAGCGCCGTGCACATCCCACTTGCCGAGCTGTCGAGTCGCAGCGCCGACCTCGACCCCGCTCGGCCCGTGCTGCTCTACTGCGCCGGTGGCTGGCGCAGCTCGGTCGGCGCGAGCCTGCTGCGGTCGAAGGGCTTCTCGGACGTCTCCGACATCCTCGGGGGCTTCGGCGCCTGGGACCGGGCTCACGCTGTCGCGTAGTCACCGCGGCCTGGCGAACCCGAACCGCCGCCGGTCGCTCGGCTCTGCGAGGTATCTCTCGAGAGCCCAGCCGGGGCCCTCAGGCCAGGAAAGTGCGGATGTCAGCGAGGACGTCCACTTCGAGGCGGAACCACGCCCAGCTGCCGCGGCGCTCACGGGTGAGGATGCCGGCGTCGACCAGGGTCTTGAGGTGGTGACTCACCGTCGGCTGCGAGACCTGCACGGCTTCGGTCATGTCGCAGACACAGGCCTCCTGCTCGGGGGAGGCGGTGATGATGCTGAGCAGCTGCATGCGCACCGGGTCAGCGACCGCCTTGAGCAGTGCAGCGCGGCGCTCGGCTTCGGTGCGGTCCAGAACCGGTACCGGCGGTGAGCCGCACTCCGAGACGCGCTGCACCTGTCGAGGCGTCGTGCCGAGGGTGGTGACGCTCACGTGTTCTCCCTTCATTCGACTCTATTGACCCCGTTCAATGTTGACACAGGTCGATGGGCCTGCCAACGTTGAGGCATCGACCATCATCGATATCGTGTTTGCGATGCGGTCAACCCAGCTCTCTGCGCGTCCGAAGGAATCCGGTGAGTACACCTCCCAGTCGTGACGTCTCCATCGGGACGGGCTCGTCGGAGTCTGAACCCATGGGCGCGAGGCTCTCGACCCTCGACCGGTTCCTACCGGTCTGGATCGGCCTTGCGATGATGACCGGCCTGCTGTTCGGACGACTGGTGCCGGGCCTCGGTGACGCAC
>JAKDLG010000187.1 GCA_030452985.1 Humibacillus sp. | reverse complement strand
ACAAACGAGTGGCTCGCAGTGTTCACTTGATGCGACCCTAGGGAGAACATGACGACGAACCACATCAGCCGACCCGTGCACCCCAACCTGCTGGACAACCGCGCCGACGCCCTGTCCGATGACGCGTCAGCCCGCGACTTCGACCGCGACGGCGACCCCCTGCCGCTCTACGACGGTGACCAGCTCGAACGCGACGAGCGCGCCGCCCTGCGCCGGGTCAACGGGCTGTCCACCGAGCTCGAGGACGTCACCGAGGTCGAGTACCGGCAGCTGCGGCTCGAACGGGTCGTGCTGGCGAGCGTCTGGACCGAGGGCACCTCCAGCGACGCCGAGAACTCTCTGCGTGAGCTGGCCGCCCTCGCCGAGACCGCAGGCTCGACCGTGCTCGAGGGCGTCATGCAGCGTCGGCACAAACCCGATGCCGCGACCTACCTCGGCAAGGGCAAGGCCATCGAGCTGCGTGACATCGTCATCGCCGAGGGCGCCGACACCGTGATCTGCGACGACGAGCTCGCACCCAGCCAGCGCCGGGCCCTGGAGGATGTCGTCAAGGTCAAGGTCATCGACCGCACCGCCCTCATTCTCGACATCTTCGCCCAGCACGCCAAGAGCCGAGAGGGCCGGGCCCAGGTCGAGCTGGCCCAGCTGCAGTACCTGCTGCCCCGTCTTCGTGGGTGGGGCGACTCGATGTCGAGGCAGGCCGGTGGCCGGGTGGCCGGCGGTGAGGGTATCGGCTCTCGTGGGCCGGGTGAGACGAAGATCGAGCTCGACCGCCGCCGCATCAACACGCGCATCGCCAAGCTGCGCCGCGACATCGTGGGCATGAAGACCAGCCGCGACACCCGGCGTCACTCGCGTCGAGCCGGCGGTGTGCCGAGCGTGGCCATCGCCGGCTACACCAACGCGGGCAAGAGCTCGCTGCTGAACCGGCTCACCGGCGCCGGGGTGCTGGTCGAGAACCAACTCTTCGCCACCCTCGACCCGACGGTGCGGCGTTCTCAGACCGACGACGGCCGCATCTTCACCCTCGCCGACACGGTCGGCTTCGTGCGCTCGCTACCGCACCAGCTCGTCGAGGCGTTCCGCTCGACCCTGGAGGAGGTGGGTGACGCCGATCTGCTGCTGCACGTGGTCGACGGCTCACACCCTGACCCCGAGGGGCAGATCACGGCTGTGCGCGAGGTGCTCGCCGAGGTGGGCGGTGACCGCATCAAGGAGGTCATCGTGATCAACAAGGCCGACATCGCCGACCCCGACGTGCTGGACCGTCTGCGCCGCCACGAGAAGCACGCGATCACGGTCTCGGCCCGAACGGGTGAGGGGCTCGACGCGCTGCGCGAGCTGATCGCCCTGGAGCTGCCTCAGCCGGAGATCGAGGTCGAGGTGCTCGTGCCGTACGACCGGGGCGACCTCGTCTCGCGGCTGCACGACGAGGCCGAGATCCTCGAGAGCCGGCATGTCGCCGACGGCACCCACGTGCGCGCCAAGGTGAGCTCTTCCATGGAGGCCGAGCTCTCGGCGTACACGGTCATCGCCAGCTGACCCCCTGACCGCTGGTCGAGGAACCCGATCTCGCCAACTGACTCGCAGCGAAGCCGCGTGGCGGGCAGAGTGGGCAGATGACCTCGCCCTCCCGGCCGAGCACGCCGCCACGCCCGAGCCAACCTCGACGCCCGAGCCAACCCCGACGACCCGCCCCGACGGTCGAGCACTCCCGGCTCGCCGAGTCACCCGACGCCTCCGATCCGTGGCGGCTCTGGGGCCCCTACCTGTCGGCCCGACAGTGGGGGACCGTGCGCGAGGACTACTCCGCCGGCGGTGACGCCTGGGAGGCGTTCCCCTTCGAGCAGGCCCACCGCCGGGCCTACCGGTGGGGTGAGGACGGCATCGCCGGGCTGTGTGACCGGTTCGGCTTTCTCAACCTGAGCCTCGCCCTCTGGAACGGGCACGACGACCGGCTCAAGGAGCGGTTCTTCGGCCTGACCAACCCGCAGGGCAACCACGGTGAGGACGTCAAGGAGTACTGGTGGCACCTCGACGCCACCCCGACCCACTCCTACGCCCAGACCCTCTACCGCTACCCCCAGGCCGCCTACCCCTACGAGCAGCTGCAGCAGGTCAACGCCGCGCGGGGGTACACCGACGACGAGTTCGAGCTGAGCGACACCGGCATCCTCACGGGCAACCGGTTCTTCGACGTGGTCGTGACCCACGCCAAGGCCGGCCCCACCGACGTCGTCGTCACCGTCACTGCGACGAACCACGGCCCGGATGCCGCCCCGCTGCACATCGTGCCGCAGCTCTGGTTCCGCAACACCTGGGCGTGGGGCGACGACGACCGGGTGCCCTCCCTGCGCCGGCTGCACACCCCTGACGTCGACGACGCCGCGCTCGTGGCACTCGAGGCCGAGCATGCGCACCTGGGCCGGTACGTGCTCTTCGCCGAGGGCGAGCCCGACGTGCTCGTGTGCGACAACGAGACCGACAGCGAGGGACTGTGGGGCGTGCCCGGTCGCTCGACGCACCCGAAGGATGCCGTCGACCGCGCGGTGGTGCACGGTGACCGCTCGGCGGTGAGCCCCGACGAGACCGGCACCAAGGCCGGTCTGCACTACCGCTTCGAGACGGTGCCTGCGGGTGGTTCCGTCTCGGTTCGCCTGCGCCTGATGGCTGAGCCGGTCGTCGACCGGCCCTTCGTCGCCGTCGACGAGATCGTGGCCGATCGCGGCCAGGAAGCCGACGCCTTCTACGACGTCGTCATCCCGGATGCCGTTGACGACGTTGACCGGCACACGGCTCGCCGCGCCTTCGCCGGGCTGCTCTGGGGCAAGCAGCTGTACCGCTACGACGTCGACCGGTGGCTCGCCGGAGACCCGGCGGGCCCGGTGCCGCCGGCGTCCCGGCAAGCCCCCGAGCCAGGCGGCCGGAACACGGCGTGGCGTCACCTGGCCCTGGCCGACGTGATCTCGATGCCCGACGAGTGGGAGTACCCCTGGTTCGCCACCTGGGACCTCGCCTTCCACGCGGTGGCGCTGGCCCACGTCGACCCGGCCTTCGCCAAGAGCCAGCTGCTGCTGCTCTGCCGCGAGTGGGCGCAGCATCCCGACGGTCAGCTGCCGGCGTACGAGTGGGCCTTCTCCGACGTGAACCCGCCCGTGCACGCCTGGGCCGCGTGGCAGGTCTACCTGCGCGACGGCTCATGGGACCACGACTTCCTCAAGCGGATCCTGGCCAAGCTGCTGCTCAACCTGTCGTGGTGGGTCAACCGCAAGGACCCCGATGGCTCCGACCTCTTCGAGGGAGGCTTTCTCGGGATGGACAACATCGGGGCGTTCGACCGCAGCCGCCAGGTGCCCACCGGTTGGCGGCTGGAGCAGTCGGACGCGACCGCGTGGATGGCGTTCATGTGTCTCTCGCTCATGCGGATCACCCAGGAGGTGGCCCGTGACGACCACGTCTACGACGACCTCGCCACCACGTTTCTCGAGCGTTTCCTGGCCATCAGCCGGGCGATGGGCTCGTTCGGCAGCGGTGATGTCTCGTTGTGGGACGACCAGGACGGCTTCTTCTACGACGTGCTCGTCGGGCCGCAGGGCCAGACCGAGCCGATGCGGGTTCGGTCGCTGGTCGGGCTGTTGCCGCTGCTCGCCGTGGCCAACGCTCCGGCCTGGGTGCGGGAGGAGCTGCCCGACTTCGACGCGTCGCTGCGCTGGCTCGCACGGCATCGCCCCGATGAGGTGGCGAGCCTGCTGCACAGCCACCCCCACGACTCCGAGTCGCTCACCTTCGCGGTCGTCGACCCCGACCGAATTGCCCTGCTGCTGCACCGGATGCTCGACGAGGGGGAGTTTCTCAGCCCGCACGGCATCCGCTCGGTCTCGGCCGCACATCGCGACGGCGTGGCTTTCGACGTGGCCGGCGAGTCCATGTTCCTGCGGTACACCCCGGGAGAGTCTGACTCCGGGCTGTTCGGCGGCAACTCCAACTGGCGCGGCCCGGTCTGGTTCCCGGTCAACGTGCTGCTCGTCGACGCCATGCACACGTATGCCGCCGGCGCCGGCGCCGAGGTGACCGTGGAGCTCCCGACCGGATCCGGGCGTCGGGTCGGGTTGCACGAGGCAGCCGAGAGAGTCGAGCGGCGGCTCGTGTCGCTGTTCCGCCCTGGGCCTGACGGTCGGCGCCCGAGCGACCCGCGCCACGTCGGTACCGGAACGCTGTGGGCCGACCACCCGACCTTCAGTGAGTACTTCCACGGCGACACCGGCGCCGGCCTCGGCGCCAGCCACCAGACGGGGTGGACCGCGCTGGTCGCCCACCTGGTATGTACGACGGGTACGGCCTACGACCCCGAGGAGGACGATGCCTGACCGTTCCGCTGTCGCTCACGACCTCGAGCACCCCCGAGCCGACAGCGACCCCGTGTGGCTCAGCACGCCTCGTCTGCTGCTGCGACGCCCGAGGCCGGCCGACCTCGACCCCTACACGCGGTTGCACACCGACCCGCGAACGTACACGCACTCGCCGCTGGGCCCGCCCACTGCTCAGGTGTGCGTCGAACGGCTCGAGGCCGACCTCACGTGCTGGCGCGACGACGGGTACGGCTACGCAGCCGTGGTCGAGCGACTCGACGGCGCGGTGGTGGGGTGGGCAGGCCTGCGACGGGAGCAGCGTGAAGACGGCGCCGGCCAGCTCGTCAACCTCTACTACCGGCTGGCCCACGACCGAATCGGGCGCGGCTACGGCCGGGAGATCTGCCGGGCACTGGTGGCCTGGGGCGTCGAGTGGCTCCCCGAACCGCCCGTGACCGCCGTCGTCGACCAGGTGAACGCCGCCTCGATCGCTACCGCCACCAGCGCCGGTCTGGTTCGCACTGGGCTCTGGCGGCATCCGAAGTATCCGCCGGACGCCGACCCGATGATGGCGTTCGAGGCGCCGTCGGTGCGCACCGTGAAGCCTGAGGAGGCTCCTGTCGACGAGCTGCTCGACCTCTGGGTGCGGGTCAACGACGCGGGCGGGGCGGTCGGGTTCGTGCCCGGTACCCCCCGTCTGGAGGTGGCCCAGACGCTCGAGTCGCACCTGGCCGAGGTGCGGGCGTGGCGCGCCCGGCTGGTCGCGATGCACGAGCCGACGGGGGCCCTGCTCGGGTTCGGCTTCTGGCTCACCCCTCGACACCGGAGGCACGAGCATGTGGCCGAGCTCGTGCGACTCATGGTCGAGCCGACCGCGCGGGGCCGTAACCTCGGTCGCCTCCTGTTGGCCGGGATGGTCGGCGTGGCCCGCCGCGAGCTGAACGGCATCCGGCTGCTGCGTCTGGACTACCGCGCCGGGCTCGGCCTCGGTTCCTTCTACGAGGCGGCGGGGTGGACCGAGGTCGGGCGAGTCGCCGAGGGCCTCTGGCTCGGCGGCTCCGAGTACCGCGACGACGTGGCGATGGCCCGCCGGGTCGACGGCGCCCCGCTCGTTCCCGACGGCGGTTGCTGACCTTGCCGCTGACCCAGTCGGGTCATGACAGACCGGTGACCGCGCCGTCGGGGCCGACGTCCACCCGCTCGGCGTTGGGCGAGGTCGGCAGCCCGGGCATCGTGCGCATGTCGCCGCAGATGGCGTAGACGTACCCGGCCCCGACCGCCGCCCGCACCTCGCGCACCGGCATCCGCCAGCCGGCCGGAGCCCCGCGCAGCGTGGGGTCCGAGCTGATCGACAGGTGGGTCTTGGCGATGACGACCGGAAGCCCACCGAAACCGAGCCGCTCGTAGTCGCGCAGGCCGCGGGCGGCGGCCGGGCTGAGGTCGATGCCGTCTGCGCCGTAGACCGCGGTCGCGATCGTCTCGATCTTGCGTTCGAGCGACAGGTCGAGGGGGTAGAGGTAGTCGAAGTCGTTCTCGTGCTCGGCGGCCTCGGCGACCGCCTCGGCCAGCTGCTCGGCCCCCGCCCCACCGTCGGCGACGTGGCTGCTGACCGCGCAGCGCACCCCGAGCTCGGCGCAGAGCGCCTCGATCACCGCGTGTTCCGACGGGTGGTCCTCGGTGAAGGCGTTGATGGCAACGACGGGCTCGACCCCGAAGCGCCGGACGATGCCGATGTGGGCGCGCAGGTTGGGCAGGCCGGCCTCGACGTCGGCCGGGCTCTCGGCGAGCAGGTCGTCGGGCAGCGGCCGGCCCGCCCGGATCACGTAGCGGCCGGAGTGGGCCTTCAGCGAGCGCACGGTGGCAACGAGCACGACGGCATCCGGGCGCAGACCGCCGACACGGCACTTGACGTCGAAGAACCGCTCGGCGCCCATGTCGGAGCCGAACCCGGCCTCGGTCACGACGTAGTCGCTGTGCGCCAGCCCGATGAGGTCGGCCGTGATCGACGAGGTACCGGTGGCGATGTTGCCGAACGGCCCGCAGTGCACGATGGCGGGCCCGCCCTCGAGGGTCTGCATCAGGTTCGGCTTGATGGCGTCGACGAGCATGGCGGCCATCGCCCCGCCGGCGTGCAGGTCGTCGGCGGTCACGCTCTTGCCCGAGGTGGTGTACCCGACCACGATGCGCCCGAGCCGCTCGCGCAGGTCGGTCAGGGAGGTCGCGAGGGTCACCAGCACCATGACCTCGCTGGCGGCGGTGATGTCGAAGCCGCTCTCGCGCACCACCCCGTCCTGGCGCGCGCCGAGCCCGACGACGATGTTGCGCAGCGCCCGGTCGTTGACGTCGAGCACCCGGCGCCAGGTGATGTTGCGCACGTCGAGGTCGAGGGCGTTGCCGTGGTGCAGGTGGTTGTCGACCATGGCCGCCAGCAGGTTGTGGGCCGCCGTGATGGCGTGGAAGTCGCCGGTGAGGTGCAGGTTGAGCCGGTCCATCGGCACGACCTGGCTGTAGCCGCCACCGGCCGCGCCACCCTTGATGCCGAAGGTCGGGCCCATCGACGGTTGGCGCAGCGTCACGACCGCGCGGTGGCCCAGCCGCGCGAGCCCCTGGGCCAGCCCGACCGCGACAGTCGTCTTCCCCTCACCGAGAGGCGTGGGCGTGATGGCGGTGACGACGACGTACTTTCCCGGATGCCGCTGGGCGGGCTCGTCGAGCACGCCGAGGTCGATCTTGGCGACGTCACGGCCCCACGGTTCGAGGTACTGCTCGGTGAGACCCAGCTGGGCGGCCACCTCGCTCATCGGTCGCAGGGTGGCCGCTTGGGCGATGTCGAGGTCTGACGGGAGGGGTGCGCTCATGACCGAATCAAACCGCTGTGCGGGGCCCGAGGGCAATGATGCGAGGAAGGCGACCCGGTTCTCGGCGCGCCGATCGCGGTGGATGGCGCCGCAGCGGCCCGGAGGGGGCGGCATACCCTGAGCCAATGGCCAACCGTCCTGCGCTCGACGCCCTGCTCCACGCCGCGGTGTCGGGGGTGGGTGGCGCCGAGCGGCCCGGCCAGGTCGAGATGGCCCTCGCCGTCGCGAAGGCGGTCGAGAACGGGCAGCACCTGCTCGTGCAGGCCGGTACCGGCACGGGCAAGTCGCTCGCCTACCTCGTGCCGGCGGTGGCGCACGCCTACGACAAGGGCCGACCCGCGGTGGTGGCCACGGCCACTCTGGCGCTCCAGGCGCAGATCGTCGACCGGGACATGCCCCGGGTGGCCGATGCCCTGACTCCGCTGCTCGGTCGCCGCCCCACCTACGCGCTCGTCAAGGGGCGGCGCAACTATGTCTGCCTGAACAAGGTGGAGGGCGGCTTCCCGGACGACGACGAGGGGCTCTTCGGCGTCGGGCAGGTCGACGCCGGCGCGGGACGTCTCGGCGCTGAGGTGGTGCGGGTGCGTGAGTGGGCCGACCAGACCGAGTCGGGCGACCGTGACGAGCTGGTGCCCGGGGTCTCCGAGCGGGCCTGGCGTCAGGTCTCGGTCTCGGCCCACGAGTGCCTGGGCAGCAAGTGCCCCCTGGTCACCGAGTGTTTCGTCGAACGGGCGCGGGAGGCGGCCCGTGACGTCGACGTCGTCGTCACCAACCACTCCTTCATGGCGATCGACTCCTTCGAGGGGCGCCAGATGCTGCCCGAGCACGACCTGCTCGTCGTCGACGAGGCCCACGAGCTCGTCGACCGGGTCACCGCGACGATCACCGACGAGCTGACCGGGTCGATGGTCATGACGGCGGCCAAGCGAGCCGGCCGCCTCTCCGAGAACACGAGTGCCCTCGACGAAGCTGGGGAGCTGCTCGCGGCCGCCCTCGAGAACGTCGAGGAGGGGCGCCTGCTCGGCGTTCCGGATGCCGTCGGGCTGGCTCTGGCCCGGGTCCGCGACACCGCCCGCATCGTGCAGAGCGATCTCAAGCCGCCACCGGGCGAGCAGCCCGACGGCGCCCGTCAGGTCGCGCGGTCGTCGGTCGACGAGGTCTATGAGAACGCCGCGCGCATTCTCGAAGACCGTGAGCTCGACGTCGTGTGGTGCAGCCGCGACCCGCGCCGCGGGCCGGTGCTGCGGGTCGCCCCGATGAGCGTCGCCATGCTGGTGCGAGAGAAGATCTTCGGCGATCGCACCGTGGTGCTCACCTCGGCGACGCTCGAGCTCGGGGGCAGCTTCGACTCCGTCGCCGGCACCATGGGGCTGCGCGGTGAGGGTGCGCCGACCTGGCACGGTCTCGACGTCGGGAGCCCCTTCGACTACCCGAGGCAGGCCATCGCCTACGTGGCCGCGCGGCTGCCACCGCCGGGGCGTGACGGCGCCAGTGACGAGAGCCTCGATGAGATCGAGCAGCTGGTGCGCGCCGCCGGTGGTCGCACCCTGGGCCTGTTCTCGTCGATGCGGGCGGCTCAGAACGCCGCCGAGATCATGCGGGCGCGGTTCGACGACGACATCCCGGTGCTGTGCCAGGGGGAAGACCAGATCTCCACCCTCGTGCGCCAGTTCGCCCGCGAGCCGCGCACCTGCCTGTTCGGCACCCTCACGCTGTGGCAGGGCGTCGACGTGCCCGGCTCGTCGTGCCAGCTGGTGATCATCGACCGGATCCCCTTCCCGCGCCCCGACGACCCCCTGGCCTCGGCCCGCTCGCAGGCCATCGGCCGGATGGGCGGCAACGGCTTCATGGCGGTCTCGGCCACCCACGCCGCCCTGCGCCTCGCCCAGGGGGCCGGCCGGCTCGTGCGCCGAGGCGACGACCGGGGGGTCGTGGCCTTTCTCGACTCCCGCATGATGACGGCCCGCTACGCCGAGTTCCTGCAGCGATCGCTGCCGCCGTTCTGGCCCACGACCGACAAGGCCATGGTGCTCGCCGCCCTCGCCCGGCTCGACGAGACGGCATCCGAGCCACTGCCGGTTGCTGAGCCGGCGATGCGGTCGCTCACCGGGGCCGGTGCAGCCGGTACCGCCCGGGAAGCCGACGGCGCCGAGCATCCGCGCCCGGTGGCGCCCAGCCCACCCGTCGCCGACTCGAGTCGCACAGCGGTCACCTCGGGCCATGCCTGGACCGATGACCAGGATGACGAGCTGCGCGACGCCGCCGAGGCCGGGATGGCCCTCGATGAGCTGCTCGAGCACTTCGAGCTGCCCGAGGAGACCATCTCGGCCCGGCTCGAGCAGCTCGGGCTTGTGCTGGTCAGCGGCCAGCTCTTCGACTGATCGGCCCCCTCGTCCCGAGTGCCGGGCCGAGGCGGCTGGGCTCGCACGGGCATCCGCGCTCCCGAACGAAACACACCGAGCAGTCGTGGCCACAACCGGGGCCCACCCCGGGGGTTTTGGGCGGGGGGGGGGGGTGGGGGGGGCGGGGGGGGGGTGGCGGCCCCGGGG
>JAKDLG010000186.1 GCA_030452985.1 Humibacillus sp. | reverse complement strand
CCCCTGGGCCCGCGAAGGTGCCAACCGCGCGGCACGAAAGTGGCCACTCGACTGTGCGAAAGTGGCCACTCGACTGGGGAGGTTGGGGCGGGGGGAAACAACGGCCGCCGCTGCGTCGTTGTGGGGGCATGGGAATGCAGCCGCCACGAGAGCCCGTGGTGCCAACGGGCGCACCGCCCGCGCGTCTCGCGCGCCGCGGGGTGCTGGCTATCGGTGCCCTGGGAGCCCTCGGCCTGGCGGGCGGTGGCTATGCCGTGACGGCGGCGGGGCGCCCTGACTTTCCGGTGACGAAGACCCGTGAGGTGCGATCCCGCCCCGACGTCGTCGCCCGCTCCGAGCTCACCGCGCGCGCACGCATCGGGTCGGCGGCCCACCGTTACGAGGTGAACGGCCTGGCCACCCCCTACTACGCCACTGACGCGATGGCCGAACGCCTCCAGGGCTGGCTCGCCCTGCACCGACGGCACACCGGCCAGACGCCCGACCGGGTCTTCACGTTCGGGGCCTGGACGCGAGGAGACGGAACGTCGTGGCACCACTCGGGGGAGGCGATCGACATCGCCGCCCTGCGTCGTGGGGGCAAGGACGTCGCCTCGGCCCGCTACGACCGCTGGCGCGACGACCCGGCAGCCGAGCTGCGGGGTCGGCTGCGCACCTACTGGCAGCTGGCCGCGGGGTTGCACCTGCAGTTCGCCGACGTGCTGACCTACCTCTACGACGACCGGCACACCAACCACATCCACGTCGACACGGGCCGGTTCGGGCCGAGCGGCGCTCCGCGGCTGATCCAGCGCTCGCGGGTTCAGACACAGGCGCTGCAGGCCATGTGCGTGCACGTGTGGGGTCGGCGCGACGTGGAGGTCACCGGCGAGCTCGACAGCGCGACCCGCGACGCGACGTCCGCCATCCTGCGCGACCACGGCGGCCGGGGTGAGATCACCGACGGCGTCGAGGCGTGGCAGGCCTTTCTCGTCGCCACGATGCGCGAGGCCCGCGACACCTGAGGGGCAGGGCGGCATCCGGCCGTAGGATCGCCACCATGGTCAGGCGCGTGCTCACCCCGCAGTCGGAGGACTTCCCTCGGTGGTACCAGGAGGTCGTGGCCAAGGCCGAGCTCGCCGACAACGGCCCGGCTCGCGGCACCATGGTCATCCGCCCGTACGGCTACTCGATCTGGGAACGGATGCAGGCCGACCTCGACCGGCGCATCAAGGCGACCGGGGCGAAGAACGCCTACTTTCCCCTCTTTATCCCGCAGAGCTACCTCAGCAGAGAGGCCGACCACGTCGAAGGGTTCAGCCCCGAGCTCGCGGTGGTGACCCATGCCGGGGGGCGACCGCTCGAGGAGCCCCTCGTGGTGCGGCCGACGTCGGAGACCGTCATCGGTGAGTACATGGCCAAGTGGACGCAGAGCTACCGCGACCTGCCGCTGCTGCTCAACCAGTGGGCCAACGTCGTGCGGTGGGAGCTGCGGCCACGGATCTTTCTGCGCACCACAGAGTTCCTCTGGCAGGAGGGGCACACGGCGCACGCGACGGAGGCCGACGCCCGCGACTACGCCCGGCTGATCCACGAGCAGGTCTACGCCGTGTTCATGCGCGAGATGCTGGCCCTCCCCGTGGTGCTGGGGCGCAAGACCCCTCGTGAACGGTTCGCGGGCGCGACCAACACCCTGACCCTCGAGGCCATGATGCGCGACGGCAAGGCGCTGCAGATGGGCACCAGCCACGATCTCGGCCAGAACTTCGCCAGGGCATTCGACATCAGCTACCTCTCGCAGACCGGTCAGCAGGAGCTGGCCTGGACCACCTCGTGGGGTGCGTCGACCCGGATGATGGGCGGGCTGATCATGGCTCACGGCGACGACAACGGACTTCGGGTGCCGCCGCGGCTGGCTCCGGTGCAGGTGCTCGCCATGGTGGTCAAGGAGGGTGCGGGGGTGCGGCTGGCCGCTCGCCAGGTCGTCGACGACCTGCAGGCGGCCGGCATCCGGGCCGAGCTCGACGCTCGGGTGGAGACCCCGTTCGGGCGACGCGCCGTCGACGCCGAGCTGAAGGGGATCCCGCTGCGGGTCGAGATCGGTCCGCGCGACCTCGAGCAGGGGTCGGTGACGGTGGCCCGACGCGTCGGGGGCGACAAGGTTGCGCTTCCACTGGGAGGGCTCGTCGAGCATGTGACCGCCGCGCTTCACCACGACCAGCAGGCCCTCTTCGCCGCTGCACTCGCCCACCGCGAAGCGCACACCGTCGCGGTGGCCACGATCGGCGAGGCGCAGGATGCCGCCCGCGCGGGGTGGGCGGTCATCCCGTGGGCGACTCTCGGGCCGGAGGGGGAGGCGCAGCTGGCCGAGTCGGCGATCACGGTGCGCTGCCTGACGATGCCCGACGGCACGGTGCCCAGGTCTGACGACGAACCCGGCGTGATGGCCGTGGTCGGACGGGCCTACTGACGTGAGCGAGCCGTACCCGCACCGTCTCGCTGGCGAGACCCAGCCCGAGATCCTTACCCCGCTGCTGCGCCAGCGCGAGAGCACCATGGTCTACGACCCGACCCACGTGCTCGTGCCCGGCGCCTTGCGAGCCATCCTCGAGGCTGCGCGTTGGGCGCCGTCGGCGGGTAACTCCCAACCCTGGGCGTTCGTCGTGGGGCTGCGCGGCGACGACACCCATGCCGCCATCGTCGACCTGCTTTCGACGGCCAACCAGGCATGGGCCCCGGCCGCCTCCGCCATCCTGCTGACGCTGCACCAGGCCGCCACCGACGAGGACCACGAAGTCTCCTACAGCGACTACGCCATGTTCGACCTCGGTCAGGCCGTCGCCCACCTCACCGTTCAGGCGCGCTCGATGGGGTTGCAGGTGCGCCAGTTCGGCGGGTTCGACCACGCCGGTGCGGCGGCCCGGTTCGCCGTGCCCGCCCACTGGGCCGTGACGACAGGGGTGGCCCTGGGGCTGCCCGGCACCCGCGGTGAGGAGTGGAGCCTGCCCGGCTGGGTGCAGGCCCGGTCACGGATGCCGCGCTCCCGCCTGCCGCTCGAACGCTTCGTGCATTCCGGTGAGTTCGGCCATCCCGCCGACTTCCTCACCCGCTGAGGAAACTCGCTCGGGCGTCAGCTGTCAGCCGGGCCTGTCGACTGTTTGTGTCTTACCGGTACTGGCTACCGTGCCGTCTTGGTGCTTGCGACCCGAGATGGCTCTTGAGCCTCGGCGATCTTGCGCACTGAGTTCGAGACGAACTTCCCGCTCTTGGCCGAGCGCTCCACGATGTACTTCGCGGCGGCCTTCTGCGCCCGCGTGACTGTGACCGTCTTGGCCATCGTTGTCTCCGTTCAATTGGCCAGATTCTACGCCGGGCATCACGCCTTCGCAGTTCCCGCCCAGTTCGTCTGACCGCTTGCTGTGGCTGATACCTCGACGATGACCTCCTGGCCCTCCTTGGCCAGCTCGTCGAGGATGCTCTCGAGTACCCGGGCACCGCGCCCAGGGTTCACATCGGGCTCACCAACGTGAGGTGGCCGCCGCCATCAGGTCGCCGAAGAAGAGCCCGTGGTCGATCTCGAGGCCTCGGCGCGTGAACCAGTCGGCCATGTTGCGGGCGTCGCGTTCGAGGAACTCAGGCCCGTGCGGGTTGCCGATGACGTCGACGATCTGCGGCCAGTCGATGATGACCAGGTGCGCCTTATCGCCATTCCCGGCGAGCAGCACGTTGTAGGGCGAGAGGTCGCCGTGGGCCCACCCGAGCTCGGCCAGCGAGAGCATCGCATCACGCAGCTGCTCGAACAGCTCACGCAGCAGCTCCGGCTCGGGCCGGGTCTGCACCAGACGGGGTGCTGCCCCTCCGTCGCCGTCGCCGATGAACTCCATCAGCATCTCGTCGTCTGACAGCTGCACGGGGTAGGGCACCGGCAGGCCCTTCTCCCACAACGTGCCGAGGGTGGTGAACTCGGTGAAGGCCCACTGGCCGCCGATCAGGGTCTTGCCGTACGCCGTCCGGGTGCGCATCGCGCGCATCTCCCGCGACTTGCGCACTCGACGCCCCTCGAGATACCCGGCGTCACGATGGAACATCCTGTTCTCGCTGGAGCGGTAGCGCTTCCCGGCCATCACGACGTCGCGACCGGGGTCATCCGGCACCCAGCGCCGTACGAGATGAACGTCGGCCTCCTTGCCCGTCTTGAGCACGCCGAGGTCGGACTCGACGGCGCCGAGGTCGGTGATGACCCAGTCGGGTCTGGGCTTCGGCCCATGGCTGGCGCCGTCCCAGCTCGACCAGCGCTCACCCTCCGGCGGCGCTTCAGGGTCGGTGTCGACGGCGTAGGCGTCGGCGCCAGTGCGGCGATTCAGTGCGTTTTCGTGCCCCGCGAGGTGGCTAAATGCATTGGAAGACAAGAGAACTCCAAGGTTGTGGTGATGTGGGCAGAAGTACCCGGAACCGTGATCGGCATGTCACCCTCCTTGGGTCATGGGGCGGCCCGCTGCCGCCTCGTCTTTACCGAGCCTGTCGCAAGGGCTCAGGCGACGCAAGGGAATATCGGCCGACGTGAAGTTCTCGATTCGGTATCACCCGGCGTGCTGGCGGCTCTACCGTGAGACAGGTTCGCTCGCCGGTCCGAGGAGTCACGGATGCCGTCCACGACGTTTGCCGGTGGAGCGCTGCGCGTCAGCGCTCCCGAGTTCTACGACGCCACGAGGGCGCCTGACGGCGCTGACCGTGGGCTGCCGGGAGAGCCAGGCTATGAGGCGGCCGTCAGCAAGAACACGCTGCTGACCGTGCTACGTGACGACGACCTGCTGCTGGTCGAGCGCGTCGACGTCACCCCACGACGCGACCGTGATCTCGACGACGCACCGGCGCCCACCGGGCAGAGCACCGTGAGCCTGGCCGTCGACCTCGCCGCCGATGAGGATGCCGTCGTGCTGCTCGAGCGTGACGGGGTCTACTCGTGGCACCTGCCCACCCGCCCGACCGGCCGCACGCGAGGGCTCGACGCGCACACCGCCACCTTCGAGATCGAGATGCCGCCGCCGGCGGTTGTCGACCTGGGCCGGAAAGATCGTGGACTGGTCTCGCATCTGGTGCAGGGCGCCGTGCAGGCGATCGTGTTCAAGTTCGTGGCACCGGCCGTGCTCGGCAAGGTGGTCACCAAGCTGGAGGAGAACGCCCGCACCGGCCTCGTGCACCTCACGAGCGAGCAGCTGAGCCAGTGGGAGCCGTTCGAGACGCTCGACGAGCTGCACCTGCCCACCGACCGGCCCACCCGGATCCTGCTCTTCGTGCACGGCACCTTCAGCTCGACGGTCGGCGGCTTCGGAGCCCTCGCTCTCGGAGTCGCGGGTCCGGCCTTCCTCGCGGAGGCCGTGCACACCTACGACGCCGTGATCGGCTACGACCACAAGACCCTCAGCCTCGACCCGCGGCAGAACGCGGTCGACCTGCTCGAGCGACTGTCGAAGCAGCCGGCATCCGGCGGTGTCACGATCGACATCGTCACGCACAGCCGTGGCGGCCTGACGACGCGAGCCTTCGTCGAAGAGGTTCTGCCCCAGTCGGGCTGGGGAGCCGTCGTCGACAAGATCGTCTTCGTCGCCGCCACCAACGGCGGCACCCACCTGGCCGACCCGGAGCGGTGGGGCGACCTCGTCGACCTCTACACCAACCTCGGTGCCGTGGCGGCGCGCGGGCTGGCCCTGCTCCCCGGAGCGGCGCCCGTGGTCGCGGTGGTCGGGGGCGCCCTGCGAGGCATCGCCGCCTTCGTGAAGTACCTCGTCTCGTATGCCGCCACCGGGCACGACGTGCCCGGCCTCGCCGCGATGATGCCGAACAGCCCGTTCGTCAAGACGATCAACACCTTCCAACCGGGGCAGCCTGGCCCGGGCACGCACTGGTTCGTCGTCTCGTCGAACTTCCACGTCACGCTCTTCGACGACAGCCACCACCCACCGGAGTTCCCCCGCGAGCTGGCCGTCAAGCTCGCCGAGGGTCTCGTCGACCAGCTGTTCAAGGGCGACAACGACCTCGTCGTCGACCAGGCCTCGATGAGTGCCATCGGCCTGCCCGGTGACCACTACGTCGAGGACACTCTTGACTTCGGCACCAACGACGAGGTCTACCACGGCAACTACTTCTCACAGCAGAGGTTCGTCGACGCCCTCAGCCACTGGTTACAGCCGGCCATGGCGGTGGGGGCCGAACCCGAGGCCGAGCATGAGACCGGTGCCGACAACGAGACGAGAATCGAGAAGGAGGCCGAGAGCGAGGGCGAGTCCGGGCAGGACGAGCACGACCGAGGCATCGACATGGCCGGCCCGGCTTCCCCGGCACCGGAGTCCCCGCCGCCACCGGCCCCGATGTCTCCGCCACCACCACCGACCATCTCCCTTCCGCCGACCGGAAGCGGCGGCCGGCGCCCTGGTGCCAATCGGCAGGTGGAGGAGTCGGCGGAACCGACCGACGTCGGTGCAGGGAAGCTGGAGGAGCGAGCGGAGGCGACTCCTGCCCAGCTTGCCGCCGAGATGCCGGCCACGCTGACGCCAGCCGCCCCCTTCACGGTTCGTGTTCGACTGTCACGAAAGGCGCTCGCGGCATCCGAAGGCACCAGCCACAGCACCGAGAACGTGGTGGTGCTGGCCGACCGACCCCTCACCGTTCAGGTCATCGGCAAGCAGAACGTGCGGATGGAGAGTCTCGACCCCGATGTGTTCGACCTGCCCGCCGGTGGCGGCATCTCCGAGCTCCAGTTCACCGGCACGGCGCTGGCGGCCGGCCCGGTGGGAGTGACCGTCGTCGTTCGACAGGGCCGGGTGCCGATCGCCACGATGACCCTTCAGGCGGAGGCGGTGACGCTACGGCCGAAGACCGTCCTCGGCGACGTCTCGCCGATCGCGCAAGCCGTCGTACACGCCGGCATCGACGCCCCCGAGCTCGAAGGCCTCCCGTGCATCGACATCGTCGAGCGCACCCTGCCCGGCGGCCAGATCGTCTACCAGTACGCCGTTCGTGTCGTGAAGGGCGAACCGGCCCGCATCTTCGAGTCGCTGCCGATGGCCGACCGCGACACCAAGGTGGGGAAGGCGCTCGACCAGGTCGACGCGACCGTGCGAGCCACGGCCGACAGCCCGGCCGAGCAGCTGGCCGCTCTCCAGGACATTGGTTCGACGCTCTTTCGTCAGTTCTTCCAGCCCGACCTGCAGGCCTACCTGTGGGAGCACCGCGACGAGCTGACCGACCTGATCCTCTACGCCGACGAGCCCTATGTGCCGTGGGAGCTCGTGCACCTGCGCCCCCCGACCGGCCCCCGTCCGGAGACGCCTCGCTTCCTGGCCGAGGGTGGTCTCGTGCGGTGGCAGCTCGGCAGCTTCCCGCCCCGCCAGATCCGCGTGCGGGAGGGTCGGGCCCGGTCGATCTGCCCCGTCTACGCCGACCCGAGCCTGACCAACCAGCAGGGTCAGCAGGAGGCCGCCTTCCTCCAGGCCAGTTTCCATGCCAAGGAGGTCAGCGCCACCCCGGCTGCGGTGCGTGACCTGCTGCGCGGCGGTCGCTTCGACCTGTTGCACTTCACCGGCCACGGGGCGGCGAGCACCGCTGACATCGCTGACGCCCGGGTGCTGCTTCAGGGCCGACTGCGCGGCCGCACGGTCGAGCAGCAGTACCTCGCGGCCATCACGGTGAGTGAGAACGCCCACCGCGCCAAGGGCCCGGGCCCGCTCGTGGTGCTCAACGCCTGCCAGACCGGCCGCACCGGCGAGCTGTTCACCACGGTCGGCGGCTTCGCCAAGGCTTTTCTCGACGCTGGTGCGTCGGCGTTCGTGTCGTGCCTGTGGTCGGTGCACGAGGAGCCGGCCCGGGTCTTCGTCGAGACGCTCTACGAGCGGCTGCTCGCAGGCGACCCGATGTCGGTCGCGAGCATCGCGGCCCGCAGCGCCGCCCGAGACGCGGGCGACCCCACCTGGCTCGCCTACGTCGTCTACGCGAGGCCGGACGCCGTGCTCGCCCGCACATGACCGGCACCTTCACCACCATCCGGAAGACCACGACACGAAGGGAAAGTGACATGGCTCGACGAGCGGTCTGTGTCGGTATCAACGAGTTCGCCACGCTGCCCATGAGCAGCTGGCTCAGCGGCTGCGTCAACGACGCGCACGACATCGCGGCAGCCCTGCGCACCTACGGGTTCACCGGGGCAGCCACCACGGTGCTGTGCGACGCCGACGCGACCAAGCCGGCGGTGATGGGGGCGCTGACCACGATGGTCGAGTCGGCCGAGCCCGGCGACCACCTGGTGTTCAGCTTCTCGAGCCACGGCACCCAGGTGCCCAACGAGCCGGGAGGTGACGACGAGCCCGACGGTCTCGACGAGGCGTTCGCCTGCTACGAGATCGCACGGTCGGGTGACCAGTGGAGCCGCGACACCGTCATCGTCGACGACGAGCTGCACGACCTGTTCGGGGGCGTGCCCAAGGGAGTGCTGCTCGAGGTGATCCTCGACACGTGTCACAGCGGCACGGGCCTGAAAGACCTCGACGACGTCATGCAGGCCGCCCTGCTCGGACGGCGCCCCCGCTACCTCCCGCCCCCGACCGTCAAGGGGCTCAGCCAGGTCCGCGACATCCGGTCCAACACCGCCCCGCGAACCGTCGACCGCAAGGCGCTCGTCGAGCTGACGAAGTCTCGGGGCCGCGCCACCGGCAAGCCGGTGCTGTACGCCGCCTGCCGACCCGAGCAGACGGCATCCGACGCCACCTTCGAGGGCCGTTCGAACGGCGCCTTCACCTACCACCTCCTCGGCGCCCTGCACGAACGACCCGACAGCAGCCGCAGCGAGCTGCACACCGCGGTCACCGCCCGGCTCAAGCGCGGCGACTTCGACCAGCGGTCGACGCTCGAGGGCCCAGCGGCCGCCCGCAAGGTGGGGTTCGGCCAGCTCTGGTGACGAGGGCCACAGGTGTCCACCCTCACACCGGGGGTGGCCCACCTGCGCCTCACGGCGGCGGCATACTCGAGTCGACTTCTGGATTCATTTCCCGGAGCCCCACCCGGCTCCACTCGACTCATTGGCGGCGATGACGCGTGTCCCGACTGCAGCAGACCGACGGCCTGACCGACGAGCAGACCGAGCTCGTCAAGCTGGTTCGCGAGTTCGTCGACGAGCAGATCATCCCCGTGGCGACCGAGCTCGAGCACCGCGACGAGTACCCGCAGGCCATCGTCGACCAGATGAAGCAGATGGGCATCTTCGGGCTGATGATCCCGGAGGAGTACGGCGGTCTGGGGGAGTCCCTGCTGACCTACGCGCTCTGCGTCGAAGAGATCGCGCGCGGGTGGATGAGCGTCAGCGGCATCATCAACACCCACTTCATCGTCGCCTACCTGATCATCCAGCACGGCACCGACGAGCAGAAGCGTCACTACCTGCCCAAGATGGCGACCGGTGAGATCCGCGGCGCCTTCTCGATGAGCGAGCCCGGCTGCGGCTCCGACGTGAGCGCCATCAAGACCAAGGCCGTGCGCGACGGTGACAGCGACGACTGGAGCATCACCGGTCAGAAGATGTGGCTGACCAACGGCGGGTCGGCCAACCTCGTCGCGGTGCTCGTCAAGACCGACACCGGCCAGCCACCACACGACTCCGTCTACCGCAACATGTCGACCTTCCTCATCGACAAGACCTCCGGCTTCGGCGAGACCGCGCAGGGGGTCACCGTGCCCGGCAAGATCGAGAAGATGGGCTACAAGGGCGTCGACACGACCGAGCTCATCCTCG
>JAKDLG010000345.1 GCA_030452985.1 Humibacillus sp. | reverse complement strand
ACCTCGATGATTCATGGGGTTCCGAGTGGGCTGATCGGGTCGCTTGTTGATCATGGAGTGTCTGTTGTGGGGCTGCGGGCGTGCGGGTCCGGCCCGGGTGCCGGGGTGGCTGCCGGTTCCACTCCAGCCGTGGGCGTCTCTTCCTGATCGTGGTGTCTTTGGGTTGGCCGGGTTAGCCGGGGTGGAGGGCTTGGAGCCGGTCCCAGGCGTTGACGAGATCGTTGGCCCAGGCCCAGCCGTCGGGGATCTTCAAGATCTTGCTGCGGGCATGGTAAACGATCTTGGCGGGGAGGTTGAGGATCCGGAATCTGAGGCTCTTCGGCTCCGCGATCTTCAGTTCGCCGTCGAGGGCGAGGTGCCGCAGCCACGCGGTCACGGTGACGGCGAGCGCGGCGAGCTGCAGCCAGGCGGTGTTGCGGCCGGCGTGGGCGGTGGGCAGCTTCTCCGCCCCCATCGCTTTGAGCTCTTTGATCTTGTCCTCGACGTGGGCTTGGGTGCGGTGCCGGGCATCCAGCCACTGGAGCTGGCCGTTGGGGGTGTTGGTGGCGAACGCGCCGTAGCGCCAGGCCGCGTCCTCACCCAGCTTGGCTTGCTCGCCGGCGCCGCGGGGGGTGCGGCTGGCGATCACCCGGAGATCGGTTGGCCAGCCGTCGAGCAGGTCACCGTCGACGCTGTGGCGCAGCAGTCCGGTCAGGTCGGCGACCTGCTCGGCGGGCTCGGCCCGCCCGTCGGTGGTCAGCCGCAAAGTCCAGGCCTGCTCGGGTAGCTGCTCGATGCCGGCCCGGGTCCGCTCATCGACCGGCCAGCCGATCGAGTACTCGGTCCGACGACCCCGCCGACCATGCTCCTTCGCGGTATTCCACCTCCTCAGATGCTCGATCACCGCATGGGAGGCGCCGGCCCCGTCGATGGTGACCAGCAGATCTCTTCGATGCTCGGCAGGGATCTGCGCCAGCGCCGCATCCAGCACCTTCACATGATCAGAAGCAGTGAAGCTGCCGGCATTGCCCGGTCTGTGCATCACCACCAGATGATCACCGGTGTTGGTGCACCAAGCGGTCAGCGGGTGATAGCCGATGCCGCCCTTGTAGTGCCCCGCCACCCCTGGCTTCATGGTGGCGGACTCGATGATCGTGGCATCCAGGCGCACCACCGTCACCGGTGTCGCCCCGGCACCCTCAGCATCAGCGTCGGCAGTGCTGGCGGGGTGGGTGAGCGGCCTTCCGGCGACCGTCACCGCGGGCAACCCGCCGCGCTCGGCCACGATCTGCTCCCACGCCGTGGCGCGGACCCTGGCGAGCATCTTCGCCAGCCGGCGGTCAGGCAGCCCGTCGTCATTGACATGATCAGCGAGCTCGTCCAGCCCGCGCAGCACCGTGGTGTCCGACGCCCCGCCAGCCGGCCCGAACAGCGCCTCCTGCCGGGTCAAAGCCTCCACATCCGACAGACACGACGCCCCCGCGATCAGCGCCGCGACCGCATCGGTCAGGAGCCGGCCACGGTCCCGTAGCGGCGTGAACCCCCGCCGGGCGACCACCGCCCCGAGCCCGGCGGTCAGCCCGATCCGGTCGGCCAGCAGCCGCGGCAGCACCACCCCCGCATGCGCGATCACACCCTGCCCGCCGGTGGCGACCCTCAAGCCCTTCGACCAGCCCGACGCCGGGTCCGACAGCGATGATTCCCGAGCCGAGCGGGCAGAGGTACGCTTCACCACGAAGGTGCTCCGATCCATGGACGACTACAAGTCTCGACAACTCGTATTCTCCCAGGTCAGAGCACCTTTTCGCGTGCCGACCGGCCGTCCGGCCAGCCCGAAACCTCACGGCCGTGAATACTCAAGG
>JAKDLG010000185.1 GCA_030452985.1 Humibacillus sp. | reverse complement strand
GGGGGGGGGGGGGGGGGGGCTACTTCTTGGCGTAACCGGCGTTGGCGATGGCACTGACGGCCGCCGCCTGCGCGCTGTCCAGAGCCGCCTGAGGCGAAGCCTTACCGGCGATGGCGTCACCGATGGGGGCTCCGAGGACGCTGTAGACATCAGCCATGTAGGGCACCGGGTTCAGCGGCTTGGGGTCCGTAGCGAGCACTTCTTTGGCGTTGGCCGCGAACGGGATCTTGCTCGCGTCGATGACATCGAGCCGGGCCGGGAGGGCGTTCGGCAACACGGCCTTGGCAGCGGCTTCCCCGGTGGCGACCGCGATCATCTGGAAGAGCAGGCCCGGGTCGACCTTGGAGTTCTTCGCAATGGCGAACCCGTCGACCGACAGGAACGACAGTGGCTTACCACCGGCCATGACCGCTGGCGGGTTGGCAAACGCGAAGTTGGCGGCATTGGGCGACTTCGTCTTGTCCACCAGCGGCGCCAACCGCCCCGTCACGAGCATCCCCATGGCCGCCTGTCCGGTCTGCAGCTGAGTCGTCACCTCAGGCGAGGAGAAGCTGAGCGACTGGGGAGGCATGTACGGCAGCAGGCTCTTGATCTCCTTGACGGCTTCGACCCCCTGCGGGGTGTTGATGGTGGGCACCGGCTCGCCCTCCTTGAAGTAGTCACCGCCGAGCGACCGGATCGTCTGACCGAAGAGACCCTGGATGTCATTGGTCGGCGCCATCGGCACGACGAGCGGGTACTTGATCTGCCCCGCATCCTGAATCTTCTTCGCCGCTGCCCGCAGCTCCTCGAAGGTCGTCGGCGGTTTGATGCTCAGCTTGTCGAAGATGTCCTTGCGGTAGACGAACTGGTTGACACTCCAGTAGGTCGGCAGACCGAACTGCTTGCCCTTGTACTCGTGCGCTGCGAGCAGCTTGGGGTCGATCTTGTCGAGCTGGAACTTCGTGGAGTCCTTCTTCATGAAGTCATCGAGTGGCACCGTCCAGCCGCGGTCGGCGTACAGCGGGTAGACGGTACCGAACTGCTCGATGATGTCGTAGCTCGCGGTGCTGCCCGAAAGCGACTGGACGGCCCGCTGCTTCTGGCCGACCAGGTCAGTGGCCGGGTGGTTGATCTTGAGCTTGTCCGACGCGCAGTTCGCGGTCAGCACGTTGGTGAAGGGATCGGTCGCCGCGCTGTTGTACGCGAGGATGTTGACCGTCGTCGCCTGGGTCGGCTGCGTGATGTCGCAGGCCACCTTGGTGTCGGAAGCCCCGACCTCCGAGCCGGCGCCACACGCCCCGATCGAGATCAGGGCGGCGAGACCACCGGCGACAACGCCCAACCTTGCGGGCCGTGACGAGCGACTCTTGCAGAACGGTACGGACATCGATACTCCTGGGGGTTGGTCTGCGTGGTACCGGAGGGCGCCCGATGATGAGAGGAAACTGGCATCTCTGGAGGGCGTCGTGTATACGTATACAAACGAATGGTCCCAGAGATGTCAAGCAATTTCGTCCATCGTTCTGTAATTGAACCCCCCGAGAGGATCCGGCACTCATGCAGCTGAACCCGAGCGTCTACGCCCCGTTCGACTCACCGGAGGAGTACATCAACAAGTGGACCGATCTGATCTGGGAGGACTACGGGCTCGGACGACTCGGCGAGCACTACGCCGCCGACATGACCGTGCACGGCGCCTACGGCCCGATCCGAAGCATGGCAACGGTGCTGAAGAACTCGCTGGTCAAGAAGAGTGCGTTCCCCAACCGGGTGGGAACCGCCGAGGACATCATCTGCGAGCCACGAGGAGACGACGCCTTCATCAGCCATCATCGCGTCTTCCACTCAGGTCCACAGCAGGGGATGTGGTCCTACGGGGCCCCGACCGCTCGCGAATCGGAGTCGCGCAACATCGCCATCTGCCTCGTGCGGAACGGGCTCGTCGAAGAGGAATGGGTCGTGCGCGACGAGTGGCGGGTCGTCACGACGCTCGGATACGACCCGGAGGAAATCGCGCGAACCACCGCCTTCACCGATGAGCCCGGGGGCCTCTTCGGCACCCTCGCCCCAGTCGATGTCATCACGCGGGGTGAGTCCGGCCCCCGACCCGACACGAACCGTCCAGAGGCAGAGCTGATCCGCGACTTCATCGACACGGTGTGGGCGAGGCGCCATCTCGAGAAGACCGGCGACTACACGCACCACGACCTGTTCCTGGAGACGACCAGAGCTCGCATCCGCACCCGGCTGCGCAACTACCAGAGCGACCTCGTCCAGATGCTCGCCCCCTTTCCGGATGCCGTCGTCGAGGTTCGCGACATCGCCGTGAACACCGCTCCCGAGCAGGGCACCCGCATCGGAGTCCTGTGGCGCATGGCGGGCACCTATGACGGCGCTCCCCTCTACGGGCCGGTCACCCAATCGCCGGTCGAGATCCTCGGCTCCTCACAGTTCCTCCTGAGGGGCGGCAAGATCATCCGCGAATGGCGCGTCTTCGACGAGGTTGCTGTGCTCGCTCAGATCGCTCGGGCCCGAGGCGATGAGCCGGCCGCCACCGACCGACAGCTCGATGAGGTCGGAGTGCTTGCCCAGGTCGCCCGAGCCCGAACGGACGAGACGTCGTCGACCGACAAGCGCTGAGATGAGCAACCCCACTTCCTCGCCCGCCGCCGAACGAGCACCCGACACTCTCTACGGGCCCCAGACCGCGTTGGCCCTGCTCAACTTTCCGGAGCACGGTCGGCGGCTCGCCGACGTGCCGCAGTTTGTCAGCGCCTACGCGAGGGTCAAGGGTGCAGCAGCCCTGGCCAACGTGCAGCTCGGGGTGATCACCGCCCCGATCGGGCAAGGCATCGCCGAGGCGGCGAAAGAGGTCGCTGGGGGGTCCCACCACGACCAGTTCCCGATCGCCCTGCTGCAGGGTGGCGGAGGAACCTCGACGAACATGAACCTCAACGAGGTGTTGGCTGCTCGAGCGTCACAGCTATTGCGCGATCGCGGAGAGCAGGTCGACGTCCATCCCAATGACCACGTCAACCGGTCGCAGTCGACCAACGACACGTATCCGACCGCCATGAGCCTCGCGGTCGCGGAGCTGGCCACGGATGCCACGGGGGCGCTCGACGAGCTTGAGGCCAGCCTGCTGCTCCAGGCTGAGGCCAACAACGACCTCGTGCGGCTGGGGCGGACCTGCCTGCAGGATGCCGTCCCGCTGACGGTCGGCGAGACGCACCGCGCCCAGGCCCGCGCCGTCGCCCGCGGTCGAGCCGGCATCCAAAGCACTGTGGCAGACCTCGCGGCGGTTCCGTTCGGGGCCACCGCCATCGGCACCTCCGTTGGCGCGCCGCCAGGGTTCGCGTCGGCAGCGGTGTTTCACCTCAATGAGATCGCTGGAACGAAATGCACCGTGGCGCCCGACTTCTTCGACGCTCTGGCGCACCTCGATCCGTACTCCGCTCTCGCGGCCGCGATCGTTCGTTCGACGGTCACGGTGGAGAAGATCGCGCGCGACCTCCGGCTCCTCTCATCCGGGCCGACAGGGGGTCTGGGCGAGCTACGACTGCCGCCGCGACAGGCGGGGTCTTCGATCATGCCGGGCAAGATCAACCCGGTCATCCCTGAGCTCGTCATCCAGCTGAGCCAGCGGGTCAGGGGGTGCGGCCACACGGTCGATCTCGCCGTGGCGGCCGGTGAGCTCGAGCTGAACGTCATGGAGCCGGTCATCTTCGACGCGCTCATCACGATGTTCGAGGACCTGGCCGACGCGGCCCGGTTCCTCGCGCACGCGTGCATCGACGGAATGGAGTGGAGCCGCGTCGGTCTGGAACGGGGCTTGGCAGGTTCGTTGCACCACCTGGTCGAGGTCGCCACCGACCAGGGCTACGCGAACGCGTCGGCGATGGCCAGGTCGCCTATGACTCCTGCCGACAGCACCCGGGCCGCCGAGAGCTCGGTCTCATGACGGTGCCGGGCAATGAGACGTCGGAGCACACGCCACCATCCGACGACGCGCCCACCATGGGCATCGTCGCCGATGACATCACCGGCGCCACCGACGTGGCCAGTGCGCTGACGGACGCCGGTCTGCGCACCACCCTCGTGTTCGATGTTCCGGATGCCGCTGCTGGTCCGGCCCCGGGTTGCGACGCGGTCGTCGTGGCGCTGAAGTCCCGCACTCTTCCGGTCGGGCAAGCCGTCGTGCAGTCGTTGGCGTCGCTCAAGTGGCTGCGCAACAACGGGGTCACCCGGTTCTACCTCAAATACTGCAGCACGTTCGACTCCACCGAGGAAGGCAACATCGGCCCGGTGGCCGACGCCGCCATGGCGCTGCTCGGCAGCCACCACGTCGTGCACGCGCCTTCCTACCCGGCCAACGGTCGCACGGTCTACCAGGGGCATCTCTTCGTCGGTCGGTCGCTGCTCTCGGAGTCTGGAATGGAGCACCACCCCCTCACCCCCATGACCGACCCCAACCTCGTTCGTTTCCTTTCCCACCAGACCGTTGCCGACGTGAGGCTGCTTCCGCTCGACGACATCAGGGTCGGTACTGCGACCCCGTCGCTTCACGAGCTGCTTCGGGCCCAGTCGGCTGGTCAGACCAGTCACGTCATCGCTGACTCGCTCACGAACGACGATCTCGACGCAGTGGCCACCGCTGCGGTGGCCCATGACAGTGCCGTGTTGGCCGGCGGAGCAGCCTTCGCCGCCACCTGGGGCCGCGCCCTCGGCATGGGCGCGCAACCCAAGCCGTTCGAGATGCCACGCCTCGGTCACGGATCGGCGGCGGTGCTCGTCGGGAGCGCATCGTCCGCCACGCGAAGGCAGGTGGCCGCCTTCGAGGTCGACCATCCGACGCAACGACTGACCGCCGACGGTCTGGACCGTCCTGAGCAAACGGCAGACCGGCTGGTCACCTGGGCAGCAGGGCTCCTGGCCGATGGGCCGGTGCTCATCTCAGCCGACACCACTTCGGCCGGCATCGAGGCCGCCCGTCAGCGCTTCGGTCGCGAAGCGGCGTCCGCCCGGATAGAGCAGGTGCTCGGGCTGGTGGCGAACGGTCTGGTGGCGGCGGGTGTTCGTCGTCTGGTCGTGGCCGGCGGCGAGACCTCGGGAGCCGTGGCCCAAGCCTTGGGGATTCGTAGTGTTCGAATCGGGCCGAGCATCTGTGCCGGTGTGCCCTGGACCGCCTCGAGCGATCCCGACATCGCGATCGCCTTCAAGTCAGGGAACTTCGGCGGTGACGACTTCTTCGCGGAGGCGCTCCGAATGACCAGCAGCACCACAGCGGGGGAGCACCCATGATGCCTCGAGTCGAACGCAAGGCCGGCGACGAGATCGTGGCTCTGGGCCGAGCTCTGTACGACCGCGGCATCACTCCCGGGCGCACCGGGAACCTCAGCGTGAGAGTCGGTGGGAATGTGCTCCTGACGCCTACCGGCGTCTCGTTGGGCCGACTGGATGTCGAAGGGCTCTCGCTCGTATCCCTTGACGGCACGCACCTTCAGGGCGGTGCGCCCACGAAGGAGAGTGCCCTGCACCTCGCCCTCTACGAGCGCTTTCCCGAGGTCGGGGCCGTGGCGCATGGGCACACGACCCACGCGGTGGCCTGGTCGTGCAGAACCGACCTCGACATCGCAGACGCGTTGCCGCCCCTGACGGCCTACTTCGCGATGCGCGTGGGTCGGCTGCCGCTCATCGGCTACGCCCCGCCGGGAGATCCCGCCCTGGCCCAAGACCTCCGAGCCGTCGGCGCCAAGCACGCACTGCTGGCGAACCACGGGTCGATCGCCAGTGGCTCGACGTTGGAGGCCGCCGTCGACGCCTTGGAGGAGATCGAGGAGACCGCTCGAATCGCTTTGCTGCTGAACGGCATCCAATGTCGTTCATTGAGCGCTGACCAAGTGAGTCAGTTCGCGGGCTGACGAACGCAGTTAGGCGGGGTTGCGTGTCGTGCTGGCCAAACCATATGCTGTATACGTATGCAGACAACCAGGAGGACAGAAATGCCGCAGACCGAAGTGACCCCCGACGAGCTCGAAGCGCGAACTATTCGACGAGCCGAGCTCGTTCCCGACCGCTCCGCGTTCATCGACACGGTTCTGCCGGAGTGCGTGGGCAAGGAGAACTACGCCCTCATCGGGCCGGGTGTCGCAGAGAACGCGGATCAGGTCGTGCCCGTCACGGCGCCGCACGGGTTCAACCTCGGTGTCGCTGCCCTGCCGCACGGCGTCACGAACTCGCTCCACCTGCACTTCACTGCCGAGGTGTTCAGCTGCATGAGCGGCAAATGGCTGTTCCGGTGGGGTATTGACGGCACCGACGGAGAAGCCATCATCGAACCGGGTGACGTCATCTCGATCCCCACCTGGGTCTTTCGGGGGTTCACCAACGTCGGCGCCGACGACGGCTGGATGTTCTCGTCCCTCGGTCAGGACGAGACAGGCGGCATCCTCTGGGCGCCCTCGGTGCTCAAGGCTGCGGGCCAGCTGGGCAAGTTCCTCTCATCCGACAACAAGATGGTCGACGGTAAGCCCGGGCAGCCGCCCGAGGGGGTTGCGCTCACCAAGCCCCTGACCGAAGAGCAGTGCGCCGAGCTGCCGCGACTGAACCTGGAGCAGATGAGCGAACGCCTGGTGACACCGCAGGAGCTCGAGTGGGCGGACGCGCCGTTCCTCGACTCCGCCTTGGAGGGTGGTGGCGCACAGTTGGCTCTCGTCATCGGCTACGGGCTCACTGAAGACCGCAACCAGGCCGCTCCCAAGATCACCAACCCCCACGGGTTCAGCATCGCGTGGATGCGCGCTCAGCCCGGTCAGGGAGTCGGACTGCACCGTCACGACGCCGCACAGGTCTTCATGGTGCAGGATGGCCGCTGGCGCATCACGCTGAACCAGGACAACCCCGTTTCCATGGAGATCGGCCCTCTCGACACCTTCTCGGTGCCCGTGGGCGCCTGGCGCCGGATCGAGAGCATCGGCGATCAGACGGGTCAGCTCGTCGTCATGACCGAAGGCGACGGGCGCGTGCCGCTCGAGTGGGACGATGCGATCGTGGCTGCGGCCCGCGAGCAGGGCCTCAGCCGGGACACCAATGGCTACCTCGCACCGAGCGCCATCGTCGATCGGGCCTGAGCCCGACGCAGCCGTCCTGGCATCGCGATCACTTGGCCGCCGGCCGGGTGGGTGTCGGCAGCACGGGCTGTTCGCTGGGGTAGAGACCGGCGACGAACCCGTAGACGGCCTCTCCTGAGCGCGGCAGCTCACCGAACTCGCGGACCAACGCCTCGACCCGAACCCAGAAGGCTGCAGCTGCCTCCGGCGGGACACGCACATGGCGCAGCGTCGAGTACAGGGTGTCGTCGGCGTGTGCCGGTACCGACTCAGCCGCCGCCACGGACAACGCGTTGACACACACCGGGGTCTGCGTGTCCCCTGGGCGCCGCACCACGCCGATCTGCAGGGTCCGACCGGTACGACCGTAGTAGCGCTCGTCGATGGCCCGAACCCGTCGGGTACGCACCACGCGCACCATCCCAGCCTCCAGCAGCACGTTGACGTGGTGAGCGACGGTGCTCTTCGGTCGACCGATCGCGGTCGCCAGCTCGGCCACCGTCGCCGCCCGTTCGAGCACGAGGTCGAGCACCGAGCTGCGCAACGGGTCGGCGATCGCCCGCAGCTGCGCCGGGGTCGACACCACGACAGTGTCGGGCAACTCGTAGTCGGGCAGTTCGGAGGCAAACTGCGCATCGGGTCCGGGGCTATTGATCGACATTGTTGGATCAGTCTATAGTTCTGGATTGTTCACGAGAGGCAAGGACGAGTCCATGACCGAAGTGTTGCTGTTTCATCACGCCGCGGGCCAGACGCCGGGCTTTCTGGCCTTCGCCGACTCGTTGCGGGCGGCAGGACACGTGGTGCACACGCCCGACCTGTACGACGGCCGCGTCTTCACCGACCTCGACACGGGTCTCGCCCACGCGAAGGAGGTCGGCTTCGGAGTTCTCCACGAACGTGCCCTCGCGGCCGCCGGCCCCATCCCGGATGCCGTCGTGTACGCGGGCTTCTCGATCGGCGCCATGGCGGCCCAGCAGCTGGCCCAGACCCGGCCCGGCGCTCTGGGAGCGTTGCTCTGCGACTCCTGTGCGCCCGTCTCGGAGTGGAGCGACTCGTGGCCGGCGGGGGTCCCGGTGCAGGTTCACGGCATGGACGGCGACGAGTTCTTCGCCGAAGAGGGCGGTGACATCGACGCGGCTCGGGAGCTCGTGGCCGTGACCCCCGAGGCCGAGCTCTTCGTCTACCACGGTGACGGGCACCTCTTCGCCGATAGCAGCCTCCCCAGCTACGACGCCCCGGCCGCCGCCCTGCTCACCGAACGGGTGCTCGCCTTCCTCGCCGCCCGCTGACCCCGATACCGGCGTGTTCGGGCCGTCGGCCTCCGGCTCGGTCGGTCGTGTGCCAGAGTTCGCGTCATGACCGATGTCGCCGTGGGTGGAGCTCGGCCCGAGACCAAGGAGCAGCGCGCCTGGTACTGGTATGACTGGGCCAACTCGGCCTACGTGACCACCACCGCCACGGTGCTCATGAGCCCCTACCTCACCACCGTGGCCAAGGCCGCTGCCTGCCCCGGCCTTGCCGACGACGCCGAGTGCACGAACACCCTGTCGGTGCTGGGCATCCCGATCGCCCCAGGCTCTCTGTGGTTCTACACGATCACCTTCACGACGATCCTCTCGGCCCTGGTGCTCATCTTCGTCGGGGCGGTCGCCGACCGCAGCCCGCACCCCACCCGGCTCTTCGGTGCCTTCGCGTGGATCGGTGCCCTGGCGGCATCCCTGATGTTCTTCGTGGCGGGCTCTGACTGGCAGCTCGGCGCGCTGCTCGTGGTCATCGCGGGCATCGCGCTCGGCAGCTCGCTCGTGGTGTACGACTCGATCCTGTGTCGCATCGCCAACGAGAACGAGCGCGACCGGGTCAGCTCGAAGGGCTGGGCGTTCGGCTATCTCGGCGGCGGTCTGCTGCTCGCCCTGAACTTCGCCCTCGACATCTTCCACGAGAAGCTGGGCCTCGACCGGGCCTTCGCCACGCGCATCAGCATCCTGTCGGCCGGCCTCTGGTGGGCCGGCTTCACGATCATCCCGTACCGCGGGCTGCGCCACCTGACCGGAACCGTCCCAGACCTCGAGGCCCCCGAAGTTCGCACGGCGGGGGTGGTGCGCGGCAGCATCCAGCAGCTGCGCACCACGCTCGGTGACCTGCGCAACTACCCCCAGACCCTGCTCTTCCTCGTTGCGTACCTCTTCTTCAACGACGGCATCCAGACCGTCATCGGCAGCTCGAGCGTCTACGGGCAGGAGGAGCTCGGGTTCGCCCAGGGCACCGTGCTCGGGGTGTTCCTGTTCGTCCAGTTCGTGGCGTTCTTCGGGGCCCGCCTCTTCGGCCGTCTCGCCGCCCGCATCGGGGCCTGGCGCACGGTGCTGGGCGGGGTCTGGCTGTGGACGCTCGTCGTGGTGGTTGCGTTCTTCGTGCCCGAGAACTCCCTGGTGCTCTTTCTTGTGCTCGCCCTGCTCATCGGCATCGTGCTCGGCGGCACCCAGGCTCTCTCGCGCTCCCTCTACAGCCAGCTCATCCCCCGGGGCCGCGAGGCGGAGTACTTCAGCCTCTACCAGGCCATGGAACGCGGCACGAGCTGGCTCGGCACCCTCATCTTCGGCCTCGTGTACCAGTTCAGCGGCAGCTACCGCTGGGCCATCATCGCGCTCATCTTCTTCTTCGTCGTCGGCGGCGTGCTGCTGTCGAAGGTGCGGATGCGCGAGGGCATCGAACAGGCCGGCAACCCGG
>JAKDLG010000184.1 GCA_030452985.1 Humibacillus sp. | reverse complement strand
CGGGCTACCAGCCCGAGGTCGCCTACTTCGAGTGCCTGCACGAGCTCAAGCTCATTGTCGACCTGATGATCGAGGGCGGTATCGCCAAGCAGCGCTGGTCGGTCAGCGACACGGCCGAGTACGGCGACTACGTGTCGGGCCCGCGAGTCATCGACGAGCGCGTCAAGGACAACATGGCGGCGGTGCTGACCGACATCCAGAACGGCGCCTTCGCCAAGCGCTTCATCGACGACCAGGACGCCGGCGCGCCGGAGTTCACCGCACTGCGCGAGAAGGGCGCCCAGCACCCCATCGAGGGCACCGGCAAGGAGCTGCGCAAGCTGATGGCCTGGGTCAAGGACACCGACAGCGACTACGTCGAGGGTTCAGCCGCCCGCTGACGACGCCACCTCGTTACCGAAGGGGCAACCCTGCAGGATGCCGCCGGCTCGTGCCGGCGGCATCCTGCACAGTGGTCGCGGCGTTGCGGTAGGCCCTGGTTCGCCCAGGTGGTCATCGGCCCTCGAGCTCGCGGGGCTGCTGGGCCAGCCAGTCGGCGAACGTGCGGCCCCCGGTGCGGGCCTGCCCGGCTGCGGGGATGTTCTGGCGCTTCCCGAAGGCCCGCAATGCACCGAACGGCGCGGCCAACGGCAGCACGCGACCGGGCCGTTGCCCACCGTGTCGGCGAACTGCGGCGGCGAGCTGAGCCACGGTCAGCACCTCCGGCCCTGCGATGTCGTCTGCGCGCTCGTACCCCGTCGGGCGGGGGGCTTCGGCGACGTCCAGCAGCTGTGCGGCGACCCAGTCGGTGTCGACGGGCTGGAAGGCCATGCGGCCGACCTGGAACGTGAGACCTCCGCGGGTCAGGGTGCGAGCGAAGAAGGCGGCCAACGAGTGGAACTGCGTGGCGCGCAGCACGGTCACGGCGGCACCCGATGCCGCGAGGGCCCGCTCCGCAGCCAGTTTGCGGCGGTAGTAGGACATCGGGAAGTCATCGATCCCGACGATGGAGATGTGGACGAGGTGCACGGGCGCCTCTGCGGCGTTGGCGGCCTCGGCCAGCCGACGACTGCCGTCGACCATCACAGCAGCACCACGTCGGGGGTCGTCGGCGCAGTTGACCACGACGTCAGCGCCGCGGAGCACCGCGACGAGTCCGGCGCCCGTGGTCAGGTCGAGGCCGGTGCGTCTGCTCACCGGCATGGCGTCGTGCCCGCGCAGGCTCGCCTCCCGGGCCACGCGCGAGCCCAGGTCACCGAAGCCCCCCGTGACGATGATGCGCACCTGTTCACCATGACGGCATCCGGCTGACTTGACAACCGCGGCGAAGCTCGATTTCGCCGGGAGGGAGCTGCGCTCGAACGGCTCCTCGTGAGCGTCCAGGTGCCGAGGTCGCGCTCACATGTTGGCTCGCCTTCCACACGCGACCGTGACATGCGCCTAGAGTGGCTGCGGCACACCGCGGTGCCGTCCTGACGGCCCGCGTCCATTCCGGAGCAGGGCCGCGCACCCGTTCCGGAAGGGAAGTCCCTGTGAGCAAGCCCGTCGTCCTGATCGCCGAAGAGCTGTCACCCGCCACCATCGAGGCACTCGGCCCCGACTTCGAGGTCCGGTCGTGTGACGGAGCGAACCGGAGCGAGCTGCTGCCGGCGCTCGCCGACGTCGACGCCGTGTTGATCCGCTCCGCGACGAAGATGAATGCCGAGGCGATCGCGGCCGCCAAGCGGCTGAAGGTCATCGCCCGCGCGGGCGTCGGCCTCGACAACGTCGACGTGCAGTCGGCCACCCAGGCGGGGGTCATGGTCGTCAACGCGCCGACGTCGAACATCACCTCGGCCGCTGAGCTCGCCGTGGGCCTGCTGCTCGCGACCGCTCGTAACATCGCACCCGCCAACCAGGCCCTCAAGGGCGGAGCGTGGAAGCGCAGCCAGTACTCGGGTGTCGAGCTGCTCGACAAGACCGTCGGCGTCGTGGGCCTGGGACGCATCGGGGGTCTGGTCGCCGAGCGACTCAAGGGCTTCGGGATGAAGGTCATCGCCTACGACCCTTACGCCTCGGCCGCCAAGGCCGGGCTGGTCGGTGCCCACCTGGTCGGTCTCGACGACCTGCTGGCCCAGTCCGACTTCATCACCGTGCACCTGCCCAAGACCCCGGAGACCCTCGGCCTGATCGGCGAGGATGCGCTGAGCAAGGTCAAGCCGTCGGTGCGCATCATCAACGCAGCTCGTGGCGGCATCGTCGACGAGGCGGCGCTCGCCAAGGCAATCAGTGAGGGGCGGGTCGCCGGGGCCGGTATCGACGTGTTCGTCACCGAGCCGACCACCGAGTCACCCCTGTTCGAGCACGAGTCGGTCGTCGTTACCCCCCACCTGGGCGCCTCGACCGACGAGGCTCAGGAGAAGGCCGGCGTGGCCGTCGCCAGGTCGGTGCGGCTGGCTCTCGGCGGCGAGCTCGTACCGGATGCCGTCAACGTGAGCAGCGGCTTCATCGCCGAAGAGGTACGGCCCGGGATCTCCCTCGTGGAGAAGCTCGGCCGGGTCTTCACCGCGGTCGCCGGTGCGGTGCCGGCCCAGCTCGATGTCGACGTGCGTGGTGAGATCACCCGGCATGACGTGAGTGTCTGGAAGCTGGTGGCGCTCAAGGGCGTTTTCACCGACGTCGTCTCCGACGCCGTGACCTACGTGAACGCACCGGTGTTCGCCGAGCAGCACGGTTGTGTGGTTCGCCTGGTCACCGACCCCGACGCCGGCGACTTCCGCAACGTCACCACCCTGCGCGGCACGCTCAGCGACGGCAGTGTCGTCAGCGTGTCCGGCACCCTGACCGGCCCGAAGATGGTCGAGAAGCTCGTTGGGATCAACGGCTACGACCTGGAGGTGCCGCTCACCGACCACATGCTGGTGTTCGAGTACTCCGACCGCCCGGGTGTCATCGGTTCCATCGGCCGCATCCTCGGCGAGGCGAGCATCAACATCGGCGGGATGCAGGTCTCACGACAGGGCGACCACGCCATCGGGGTGCTCAACGTCGACAGCTCGCTCCCGCCGGCCCTCGGCTCCGAGATCGCGACCCTCGTGAGTGCCACGACGTTCACCGCGGTCGACCTTCAGGAGTGACCCGGGGCTGAACGTGTTGGCCAGGCGCAGCGGCATCCGCACGGCCGGCATCCGCACAGTCGGACGGCGGAACCCAAGGCACCTGCGGGAACGTGGCGGGCCAGGAGGTCTCAGACCTGGGCTACGACGATGTGAGCGGGCGCATCGAAGATCATTCTTCCGTCCGGGGCCACGTACTGACTGAGTGCCTCTTCCGATTCGGTGAGGAGCGATTCGATCAACGCCGCATCGAGGAACACCCCCATGACCGGTAGCCACCCGCGCAGGTCAGCCTCGACCATTGAACGCACGCTGGGAAACGTGGCGGTTCCGTGCCGGGTGGTGATCGAGGTCACCGTGGCTCCGGCGCTCTCGAACATGCCTCGCAGCGTGCCTCTGTCGCCCAGGGCAAACGGGGCCCGGAGCGCTTCGGCGGCGGCCGAACCGGCCCGTCGATCCAGAAGGTCGACGGAGAGGGGGTAGGCCTGCGAGCGTTCCAGTGCGTCCCAGACCGCCACCACGACCCGCCCGTCGGGGCGCAGGCAGCGCAGCATCTCGTGGATCGCCCGCACCGGGTCGGGGAAGAACATCAGCCCGAACTGGCTGACGACCGCGTCGAAGTGGTCGTCGTCGAAGGGCAACTCGCCGGCATCGCCCTCGACCCATCGGATGTCCGGTTGGATGCTCTCGGCCACGGACAGCATTCCCCTGCCGATGTCCACCCCCGTCACCGACCCCCGTGGCCCGACGCGAGAGCGTGCAGCCCGCGCGAGAACGCCCGTGCCACAGGCGACATCAAGCACACTCATTCCCGTGCTCACAGCCGCGGCCGCGAGCACCGGCTCCGTCCACTGTCGGAACAACGCGTTCACGTGCAGACGTTCGTATGCCCACGCTGCCTCGATGGCTGGGTCCAACAGGTTCGACATCTCGGCCTCCGGGTGCAAACAGGCGCCTCCACGGTACTCCTGGGTGGCCGTGGGCGGTGGTGTTCGATCACCTCAGGTCAATCGGCTCGACTCGGCTGCTCATCGAAGAAGGCGTTCAGCCCGTCGGCGACGTCCTCCGGAACGTCGAGGAACGGCAGGTGGCCGCCCGGGAAGTGTTCGAGCCGGGCCCGGGGGAGCGATGCGATGCTCCGACGCGCCATCTCGACCGTGGCGAGGGGGTCGTGCTCCCCCCACATCAGCAGGGTCGGCATGCTCAGGCGACCCAGTTCGTCGTGGCGCACCCGCATCGAGCGGCGGAACCCCGACCGGGTGAACAGGGCGAGGGGAGATACGATCGTGCGCACCTCCGGTCTGCCGACCGCCTGAGCGACGGGGTCGCGCCCGGTGGCGACCATCAGCTCGATCAGGTCGGGATACCCGGTGATCGCCTCACCCTCACCCATCATCGTCGCGAACCGCCGCACCGACGTGGGCGTCTGCCGTTGCCGTTCGATCAGCGCGCCCAGACCGGGGGTCGCCAGCATCCGGAACGGCAGCGGGGCCCTCGTTCCGGGCAGGGTCGGCGTCCCGAGCATCACCAGACGATCAACTCGTTCGGGCTTGGCCATCGCGAACCACAGCGACCACAAACCGCCCATGGAGTGGCCCACGAGGGTCGCCGCTGGCAGTTCCAGCGCGTCCAGAACGCGATCCAGCCACGCAACGGCGGCTTCACGGATCCGCTTCTTGGGCAGATCGACCGGATCGCTGAGCCCCTGCCCCGGCCGGTCCGGGGCGAGGGTGTGAACACCTTGCAGATGGCTCAACAGGGGCATCCAGAACAGGCCGGCGCTCATGCTGCCGTGCACCAGGATCACCGGTGGGCCCGAGCCGCTCTCCAGCAGGTGCAGGGCGGCGCCGTCGTCGGTGCGAACGAACCGGCTTCGCACGCCCGTACCGGCCAGCGCCTTGTCGTGCAGGCTCTGAATCTCTGGTGGATGTCGGGGTAACGCCGGATCGGGTCGTGGCCGCATCGTCTGCTCCTGTCTTCACCTTCCGATCAGCCTCGCGCGATCCGGCGGGCGTTAACAGGACAGAATCTGGACTCCGGCGGTAGCCTCAGGGTCAGGAGGGCCAGGATGCGCAGCTATCGACAGTACTGTCCGATCGCACGGGCCTCCGAGGTCTTGGCGGAGCGGTGGACGCCGATCATCCTGCGTAACCTGCTCGGCGGTGCCACGACCTTCACGACGCTGGCCGATGCGGCGCCGGGGCTTTCCCGCACCCTCCTGACTCAACGGCTGCGCGAGCTGCAGCGGGCCGGGGTCGTCGAGATCACCCCGCATCCCAGCGGCAGGGGACACTCCTATCGTCCGACGCCGGCCGGTCGGGCCCTTGGCCCCGTCCTGATGGCGATGGGAACCTGGGCCGAGGAGTGGTTCGAACTCGACCCGACGGCCAGCGACCCCGGCTTCCTGCTGCACAGCTGGTGCCAGCACTACCTCGCCCTGGACCTGCTGCCGACACGCCAGGTGGTGGTGCGCTTCGACTTCGTTGACCAACCGGAGCGACACCACCGGCTCTGGATGGTCTTCGCCGGAGCGAGCTCCGAGGTGTGCCGCGCCTTCCCCGGCTACGTCGAGGATCTCGTGGTGACCGCCGAGTCGACCGCTCTCGCCGAGTGGCACCTCGGCCGGATCGACTGGGCAACCGCCCTGCGCAGTGGCCGGATCCAGGTCGCCGGACCGCCTGGCCTCGCCCGCGCGCTGCCCACCTGGAACCGACGCAGCACCTGGGCCCACCGACCCGGTCGCCTTGACCTTTCACCAGAGCCCCCCGCGCGGCCCGTCACTGCCGTCGGCGAGCGGGAGATCGCGTCTCAGGGCGTGGAAACCCCCTTTACCCCCCGTGGCCGCGGCGTACCGTAAAAGCATGTCGAGGCGACGGGTACTTCTCATTCCTTGCCGCGGCGAGTCTCTCTAGTCAGCGAACTCGCCGCGGAGACCCCGCGCTACCCGCTGACCGGTTCGCCAACCACGGCTAGAGCCGCCCGAGACCACTTCCGGCAATGACGCACGAAGGAATGATGACAATGAGTGAAGACGCCCAGGCCGCACGTCAGGCCTTGCAAGAGTCGATGGACCTGAGGGACCAGGGTCACACCGACGACTGAGCCCAGGCCGAAGGACACGAGCGAGGGGCCGATGGCCGGTTCGCCTCGGTCGTCACGTTGAGTGGGGACGACTGAGGCCCCCGCCGGAGGACGCCGGCGTTGTGAAGGCCCCCGCCGGATGCCGGTGGGGGCCTTCGCGTTCGCACCGTGAGACATGGTGCTGCCGGCCCAAGACGGTTCATAGGGTGGGCCCATGGGAGAACAGCGGGTCAAGGACGCCTATTCGGTCGCGGTCATCGGCGGCGACGGCATCGGGCCGGAGGTCGTGGCCGAAGGCTTGAAGGTGCTCCAGGCGGTCAGTGCCCAGGGCGGCCCGACATTCACCACCACCGACTACGACCTGGGCGCGCGACGCTGGCACGCGACGGGGGAGACCCTGCCTGACTCCGTGCTGGAGGAGCTGCGTGGTCACGACGCCATCCTCCTGGGGGCCATCGGTGACCCGAGCGTGCCGAGCGGGGTGCTCGAGCGTGGGGTGTTGCTGCCCCTACGTTTCGCGCTCGACCACTACGTCAACCTGCGCCCGGCCAAGCTCTTCCCCGGCGTGACGAGCCCGCTCGACGTCGCCCGGGTCGCACCCGGCGGCATCGACTTCGTCGTCGTGCGCGAGGGCACCGAGGGGCCTTACACCGGCAACGGAGGTGCCCTGCGCGTCGGCACCGCGGCCGAGGTGGCGACCGAGGTCAGCGTCAACACCCGCTTCGGAGTCGAGCGCGTCGTGCGCGACGCTTTCGCCCGGGCGCAGGCCCGACCCCGTCGCCACCTGACCCTGGTGCACAAGCACAACGTGCTCACGTATGCCGGGCACCTCTGGCGCCGCACCGTCGAGGAGGTCGGTGCCGAGTTTCCCGACGTCGAGACCGCCTACCAGCACGTCGACGCCGCCACGATCTTCATGGTCACCGACCCCGGCCGCTTCGACGTCATCGTCACCGACAACCTCTTCGGCGACATCATCACCGACATCGCTGCCGCCATCGCGGGCGGCATCGGGCTCGCGGCCTCCGGCAACATCAACCCGGCCCGAACGAGCCCGAGCATGTTCGAGCCGGTGCACGGTTCCGCTCCCGACATCGCCGGCCAGGGCAAGGCCGACCCGACCGCCGCCATCCTGTCGGTCGCGATGCTCCTCGAGCACCTGGGCCGCTCCGACGACGCGGCGCAGGTCGAGAAGGCCGTCGCGGCTGACCTCGCCGAGCGCGCCGATGCCGTCCGCAGCACCAGCGCCGTCGGCGACGCCGTCGCCACCCGACTCTGACATCGGGCGCGCCGGGCCGACCGGTGCAGCTCGCCACCCCGTGGGCCAAGGGATGCCGCCGGGCCGGCTGAGCGGCATCCCTGGTGCTGCTCGGTCCCGCGCGCCCGACTTCGCTGTCTCAGCATGTGGGAGATAGCCTGAAGCAACTGTTGACTGCTTTTGAGGAGTGCCATGAGTTCGGATGTTGCCTCACCGGGTCCGCTGTCGTTCGAGGTCGCCCGTCGCGACGACCCGACCCCGCCGGAGCAGATCGCATCGGTGCTGGCCGACCCGGGTTTCGGATCGACGTTCACCGATCACATGGTCGTCGCGACGTGGACCCCCGACCACGGGTGGCACGACGCCCAGGTGCGGCCCTACGGTCCCTTCTCGCTTGACCCCGCCGCGGCGGTGCTGCACTACGCCCAGGAGATCTTCGAGGGCATGAAGGCGTACCGGCACGCTGACGGGTCGATCTGGACCTTCCGCCCCGAGGCCAACGCTGCTCGCTTCGCCCGATCGGCTCGTCGACTGGCGTTGCCCGAGATGGCCGAAGTTGACTTCATCGAGTCGCTGCGCCAGCTCGTGGCGGTCGACCAGGAGTGGGTCCCGGCGGGAGACGAGGGGGAGAAGAGCCTCTACCTGCGCCCGTTCATGTTCGCCTCCGAGGCCTTCCTCGGGGTCCGCCCGGCGCGTCGGATCACCTACTCGGTGATCGCCTCGCCGGCCGGCGCCTACTTCACGGGCGGGCTCAAGCCGGTGAACCTGTGGATCTCCACCGACTACGCGCGGGCGGGCGAGGGTGGTACCGGAGCAGCCAAGTGCGGTGGCAACTATGCGAGCTCGCTCGCCGGGCAGCTGGAGGGTATCGAGCACGGCTGCGACCAGGCCGTCTTCCTCGACAGCTCGACCCACACCTACATCGAAGAGCTGGGCGGCATGAACCTGTTCTTCGTCACGAAGGACGCCAAGATCGTCACGCCCGCACTGACCGGCACCATCCTCGAAGGGGTTACGCGGCGCTCGATCCTCGAGCTGGCCAAGGAGCTCGACCTCGAGCCCGAGGAACGCCGCATCCCGATCGAGGAGTGGAAGGCCGGGGCGCAGAGCGGCGAGATCCTCGAGATCTTCGCGTGCGGCACGGCCGCCGTTGTCACCCCGGTCGGCGAGCTGCGTTGGGACGGTGGCTCGGTCAACCACCGCCGTGAGGGTCAAGGGGACCGCTACGCCGAGGCGATTCGCGCCAAGCTGCTCGACATCCAGTACGGCAGGGTCGAGGACACGCACGGATGGATGACCCGGCTCGTCTGAGGCGACCGTGACCCCGCCAACCAGCGACCGCGCGCGGATGCCGATCTCCGGACTGCTGCGGCCACGCCTCGTCGCGACCGATCTCGACGGCACCCTGCTGCACTCGGACGGCTCCCTTTCGGCACGCACCGGCGAAGCCTTGCGCTCAGCCGAGCACAACGGCATCCACATCGTGTTCGTCACGGCCCGGCCGCCGCGGTGGCTCGACCCTCTGGCGGATGCCGTCAGTGGCCACGGGACCATCATCGGCGCGAACGGGGCCTTCGACTACGACGTGGTGACGCGCCTGGTCACGGCGTCGTACCCGCTGAGCCGCGACCTCGTCGACGAGCTGGTAGCCGACCTGCGGGCCGCGCTGCCCGGCATCGGGTTCTCGGCCGAGCTGGCCGACGGTGTGCACATCGAGCCGAACTACCCCGAGCTGCATCCGCAGTGGGTGCCGAAGGGTCTGGTGCCTGCGCCGATGGAGGCCCTGCCCCGCGCTGCCGTGGTGGGCAAGCTGCTCGCCCGCACAGAGGAGCTGCCCACCGACGAGGTGATCCCTCGAGTCGCCGAGATCGTCGGCGACCGCGGACTGGTGCAGCACTCCGGAACCGGTGGGCTGGCCGAGATCTCGGCGGTCGGTGTCACCAAGGCCTCAGGACTGCAGCGCTGGTGTGCGGCCCACGACATCGGGCCGGGAGAGCTCTGGGCCTTCGGGGACATGCCCAACGACCTGCCGATGCTCGCCTGGGCAGGGGTCGGCTTCGCGGTGGCCAACGCGCATCCCGACGTGCTCGCCGCCGCCGACCGGGTGTGCCGCTCGAACGACGACGACGGCGTCGCCGAGGTGCTCGAGCAGCTCTACCGACCCTCCTCATAGCCCGGTCGCGGCCACCGACCCACCCCGCCTGCGCGTCGCGCCGCGCGTCGCGCGGTTGGTGTCGTCAAACCGGCTCGGTCGGCGCGTCGCGCCGCGTGTCGCGCGGTTGGTGTCGTCAAACCGGCTCGGTTTGCGTGTCGCGCCGCGTGTCGCGCAGCTGGTGTCGTCAAACCGGCTCGGTTTGCGCGTCGCGCCGCGCGTCGCGCAGCTGGTGTCGTCAAACCGGCTCGGTTTGCGCGTCGCGCCGCGCGTCG
>JAKDLG010000036.1 GCA_030452985.1 Humibacillus sp. | reverse complement strand
GCACAGCGGCGGGTTCGTAGCGCTCGAGACCACGGTCACGCCCGCGTTGGCCACCGAGGGAGTTGCCCGTGACCTGGTGCGGGCCGTGCAGCAGGCCCGTCGGGATGCCGGCCTGCACGTGAGCGACCGCATCCGCCTCACCATCTCGGGGGATCCAGAGGTGTTCGAGGCCACGGTGACCCACCGCGACCTCATTGTCGAGGAGACTCTGGCGGCCGCCTTCGCGTCGGGTGGGCCCGAGCACCCGCTTCCCGCCGGCACCGGGTCACCGGTGGTCGTCGGCGACAACCACGCCGCGACGATCCTGGTGGTGAAGGCATGAGCGAGGCAGGCAGCCTGGAGCGGCCGAACAGCCCTGACAGCCCGAACAGCCCGAACAGCCCGGACGGCCCGGCATCCGTGCAGATCCGCACCGCACGAGGCGACGACCTCTCGGGGGCGATCTCGGTCGGGCACCGCACCTGGCTGGCCACCTACGAGCCGATCGCCGGGCCCGAGTACGTCGCGATGGGTCTGGCCAAGTGGTGGACCCGAGACGCCGTGACGGCCTCGATCCGCGCGGGCCGCACGATCGTCGCGGTGGAGGGCGACGAGGTGGTCGGCGTGTCGACCCACGGGGTGCAGAACGAGCAGCTCGTGCTCTGGAAACTCTACGTGCTGCCCGGCCACCACGGCAAGGGCATCGGTTCGGCCCTGCTGCGCGAGGTCGAACGGCGGGCCGTGGCTGCGGGGCACCACACCCTCGTGCTCTCGCACATCGCCGGCAACGACCTGGCTGCGCAGTTCTACGTCAACAAGGGTTTCGTGACCACCCATGTCGAGGAAGGTGGTTCGGGGATGCCCGACAGCGTATGGATGTCCAAAGAGCTGACCCCCGAGGCGGACGTGATATGAACGGCCGACCTGACGAGGCCGCTCGGGAGGCGGCGGCGAACCTCGAGCAGATGAAGCGGATGCGCGAGATCGAGGAGGCGATCATCGCTCGCGCCCCCGAGAACGACATCGGCCCGTCGCTCGAGCGCATCGAGGCCGTCATGGAGCTGGCCGGTGACCCGCAGAAGTCGTTCAAGCTGGTTCACCTGACGGGCACCAACGGCAAGACGTCGACGAGCCGGATGATCGACGGCATCCTGCGTGAGGCGGGCCTGTCGACCGGCCGGTTCACCTCGCCGCACCTGCACGACATCCGCGAGCGGATCACCCTGATGGGTAAGCCGATCCCGCGCGAGAAGTTCATCGCGGCCTACGACGACATCGCACCGCTCGTCGAGATCGTCGACGCGCGCTCGATCGAGACCGGTGGACGCCGGATGAACTTCTTCGAGGTGCTCGTGTCCCTTGCCTTCGCCGCCTTCGCCGACGCTCCGGTCGACGTCGCCGTGATCGAGGTCGGGCTCGGCGGCTCGTGGGACGCGACGAACGTGGCCGACGGTCAGGTCGCGGTGGTGACGCCCGTCGACCTCGATCACACCCATCTGCTCGGTGACGACGTGGTCGACATCGCGCGGGAGAAGAGCGGCATCATCAAGGCCGACTCGATCACCGTTTCGGCCGAGCAGTCGGAGGACGTCACCGCCGTGCTGCGCGAACGGGCCGACGAGGTCGGAGCCCGGATCGTCTTCGAGGAGCAGGACTTCGGCGTGCTCACCCGTGAGCCGGGCATCGGTGGCCAGCTGGTGACGGTGCGCGGGCTGGCCGCCGAGTATCCCGACCTGTTCCTGCCGCTGTTCGGCGCCCACCAGGCCCACAACCTGGCGGCCGCCGTGGCTGCGGCCGAGGCCTTCCTCGGTGGGGGCACCCAGCCGCTCGAGCTCGACGTGCTGCGCACCGCGTGTGAGGCGATGACCTCACCCGGCCGCCTCGAGATCGTGCGCCGGAGCCCGACCGTGCTCGTCGACGCGGCCCACAACCCGCACGGCGCCCGGTCGTTGGTGGCGGCTCTGCAGGAGTCGTTCGCCTTCACCACGACCGTCGGGCTGGTGGGGATCGTCGCCGACAAGGATGCCGCCGGCATCCTCGAGGTGCTCGAGCCGGCCCTCGACCACATCGTCGTGACCCGCAGCAGCTCACCGCGGGCCATGTCGCCCGTGCGCCTGGGCGAGCTCGCCACCGAGCTGTTCGGGGAGGCGCGCGTCACCGTCGTGCGCGACCTGCCCGATGCGCTCGAGCAGGCCGTGACCCTGGCCGAGGAGAACGGCATGGGGGGCGGGGTCGTGGCCACCGGCTCGGTCATCACCGCCGGCGAGGTGCGGATGCTGCTCGGCCGCACCGACACCTAGCCGTAGGCTTGGTCTGTGTCTCCCGTCGTGAAGCTCGTTCTCATCCTCGTCCTCATCGGAGCCGGCGTCGTGCTCTACGGACGCCTCGTCGGCCGACGTGACACCGAGCGTTCCCGCAGCGGGCTGACCGATGCCGTGCGGGCCGACGTGAGCCGTGAGATCTCGGCCGGTCACAAGATCAACGCCATCAAGCTCTACCGCGAGGCCACCGGGATGCCGCTCACCGACGCCAAGAGCGCGATCGACAACTGGTTCGTGCCCGGCCGCGGCCCGGGAGTGCGCGACGCGGCGTCGTCGTGGACCGAGGGGCGCCTGACCGGTGAGGCCCGGTCGCGTATCAGCGAGCTCGTCGCCGGTGACCGCCGCGAAGACGCCATGCGCCTCTACGCGGAGGCCACGGGGGCCAGCTCGACCGAGGCCCAGGCCATCATCCGGTCGTGGGACACCACCCAGAACTACTGAGCAGGGGATCGTATGCGGGGCCTGGTCTTCTACGGCACCACCGGCAAGTTCACCTTCCGGATGCTGGCCACGGTGCTGGCCGGCCAGTCGGTCTGTCTGTTCCTCGGGGCGCTCGTGGCCCGCGCGGTCACGGCATCCGAGGGAGACGACGGCAGCGGCACCGCCTACCTGGTGGTCGGTTGCGGTCTGGCGGTGCTCTGCGTGCTCGCCGCCGGTTCGATGCGGCGCCCCTGGGGGGTGAGCTTCGGCTGGGTGATCCAGGCACTGACGCTGCTCAGCGCCCTCGTGGTTCCGATGATGTTCTTCGTCTGGCTGATCTTTCTCGCTCTGTGGGTGGGCTGCCTGATGCAGGGCTACAAGGTCGACCGCCTGGACGCCCGACGGGCCGCAGCGGCAGCGGCGGCAGCGGACGCCGACGGGCTGGGCGCGGCCGACGACGGGCCTGGCCAGGCCGCCGAGGCCGACGGCACCAGCCGGCCGATAGGGTGACCGGGTGACCACCGAACGCTCTCTCGTCCTCGTCAAACCCGACGGCTTTCGCCGTGGTCTCACCGGTGAGGTGCTGCGCCGCATCGAAGCGAAGGGCTACGCGCTCGTGGCCCTCGACGTGCTCACCCCGACGCGTGAGGCCCTGGCTGAGCATTACGCCGAGCACGCGGGAAAGCCGTTCTACGAACCGCTCGTCGACTTCATGAGCTCAGGCCCGGTCACCGCCGTGGTGATCGAGGGCGACGACGCCATCAAGGGCTTCCGCAGCCTGGCCGGCGCCACCAACCCCACCGAGGCCGCGCCCGGCAGCATCCGGGGCGACCTCGGGCGCGACTGGGGCCTGAAGGTGCAGCAGAACATCGTGCACGGCTCTGACTCGCTCGAGTCAGCCGCGCGTGAGATCGCGATCTGGTTCCCGAACCTCAGCGCCTGATCGCTGCGCCGGCCTGACCGTCGTGGACCTGCCCGAGCTCCAGCCGTGGGAGACGCCGCCCCGCGTCACCACTCTGTGGTGAGATCGGCTGCCCACGAATGAGATGCGATCCTCTCTGACGGGCCCGGTCCTAGACTGTGGCCCAGGAGGCGAGTTGACATGGACGAGAGTCTGACCGCTCTGCTCGAGCGCGAGCACCACGAGATCGACGCCGGCATCGAAGCGTTCCTGGAGGGCCTCGCGCAGAACGAGGTACGCGACCACGAGCTGACCCGGTCGGTGGAGGCGCTGCGTCGGCACATCTATCTCGAGGAGGAGTTCCTCTTCCCACCTCTGCGAGCCTCGGGCATGCTTCCGCCGGTGCTGGTGATGCTGCGCGAACACGGTGAGATCTGGCGGACGCTCGACGCGGTCGAGGCCACCGAGCATCAGTCAGACGCCGATGGCGCCCGGCAGCGGTGCCAGTACCTGCTCGAGCAGCTCGCCACCCACAACGCCAAGGAGGAGCCGATCATCTACCCCCGGGGTGATGCGGTTCTCACCGAGGAGGCGAAGCGTGACCTCCGTGCGTTCATCGACTCGGGCCAGATGCCGCTGGGATGGATTTGCAGCCGGGCTTAGCCCTGCCGGCCTGAGCGCCTCGAGCCCTCGCCCGACGGCATCCGCCTCGTGCTGGACACCCACAGGCTTCGAGCGCCGCCCCTTCGCGACCTGCCGAGCCGGGCGGGGTGAGCGGACCAGCCGCACGCGGCCCGGTCGGCAATCCTGGGCTTTGGAACATCCCGGGCCGCTGGGACGCCTGACCCGTGCGGTCGGGACGCGCGGGAACCCATCGTGGTCTCACCAACTACGGAGGGGGAGACCTCATGCAAGACCAGCACAGGATCAGCGGCAGGCTCGGGGTGGCCGCGGCAGCGTTCGCGGTGATGGCGGTCGGGGCCGCCTGCAGCGCCTCGAGCGCAGCGCCGACCACGGCAGGTGCGCCGCCGACCAGCTCTCAATCCGCCAGTGCCACGAGTGCTGGGGGCAGGCCACCGACCATCGTGGCTCCAGCGAGCACGAGCAGCAACGTCCTGACCATCGTGGAGTCGGAGTGGAAGTACCAGATCTCGGGTGCACCGCAGGCAGGGCTCGTGACTCCCCACGTCAGCAACGTCGGAGAGAAGGCCCATGACCTGGAGCTACACCGGGTCAAGAACGGCGTGACGCTGAAGAAGGTGGCTGCCACGCTCAACCAGAACGAGGCCGAAGCAGCGTCCTTGATGACCGACCCCGACCAGCAACTCACCTCGGCGGCCATCAGCGGTGCCCAGACGAGCGAAGAGGTGGTCGTGGCCCTCAAGGCTGGTCACTATGTCGGCATGAGCTTCTTGCCGACCTCCGCCGGCGGCCTGCAGGTCGCGCGGGGCATGGTCGCCGAGTTCACGGTGCTTCCCGCTGCTGCGGGTCCAGCTCCCGAAGCACCGGTGACCGCCGGAACGGTCCAGCTGACTGACACGGGAATCCGTCTCCCGGCCCACTTCGCCGCGGGGGGGACGTTCGAGGTGAAGAACGTCGGTACGAAGCCGCACGACCTCAGCCTGGCCAAGTTGAAGGGGGCGCCCCTGCCCGCCTACTTCCAGTGCATTGCGCAGAGCTTCAGCGCGGGCACTGAGGTCGACGCGTGCCCCGGGACCCTGCAGGGCGGCGTGTCGACGCTCCAGCCCGGGCAGTCGGCGTACGCGACTCTGGCCTTCGGCCCGGGAACCTTCGGCTACGTCTCCACCCAAGGGGAGGGTGCGGACTTCCAGGCCGGCCTCAACGGTACGTTCAGCAACTCCTGAGCCCGATCCCGAGCGCCTCGGTGAGGCGCTCGGGCGGGGATCGGCTGACAGCACGCACCCGGAGGTGCTTCCATGAAAGACGTGGCAACCTTTGCCTCGTCCCCGCCGGTGCCTCGCTCCAGTCCTGGCACTGCTCCCCAATGGGTGCCGAGAGCGCTCGTGTGGGGCATCGCGGTGGTCATCCCGGTGCTCTTGGCCCTCACCGTGACCCTGCATCTGCGCACCGGCTCGACCGTGATCACCAGCTGGTGGATCAGCGACCTCGCGATGGCCGTGTTCTTCGCGATCCCCGGACTGCTCGTGGCCGCCAGGCGACCCGGGAATGCCATTGGATGGCTGCTCGTGGCGGGGGCGCTGACCCTGTCCGTTTCGGCCGCGGGCCGTGAGTACCTCCTCTTCGGCCTGCTCGGCGGATCAGTTCCGGCGTACGCGTGGGTGGGGTGGTTGGCAGACTCGCTCTACCCCCTGTCGATGGTGACGCTGCCGCTCATCCTCATGCTCTTCCCTGACGGTCGTGCCTTGTCACCGCGAGTTCGCCCGCTGCTGGCCGTCCCGCTGGTGGCGATGGTGTTGCTCACGGTAGGCCAGCTGTTCATGCCCGGCACCGATCTCGTGGTGCGCGGTCACTCGGTGACGAGCCCGACCGATCAGGTTCTGCCGGACTGGCTACCCGATCTTGCGCTGGCGATCGGGATGCCCCTCTTCTTCGCGAGCATGCTGGTCGGCGTCATCCTGCTCGCCCTGCGCTTCCGCAGGAGCGACCCTGAGAAGCGTCAACAGGTGAAATGGGTGCTCTGGGCCGGGTCGATCGCGGCCATCGAGTTGACCAGCGAGTGGATCCCGGGCAACGACGTCGCCACGGTCACCAGCCCCATCGCTGCGGGCCTGCTGGCCGCCTCCATCAGCATCGCGATCCTGCGCCACCGCCTGTTCGACATCGACCTCATCATCAACCGGACGCTCGTCTACGGGTCCCTGAGCGTCCTGGTTGTCGCGCTCTACGCCCTGATCGTCAGCGCCGCGGGAGCGGTGCTCGACCAGGCGACCCGATTCGGGCCCGGACTGGTCGCCGCTGCCCTGGTCGCGGTGGCCCTCGGCCCCGCGAAGTCCCGGCTGCAACGTGGCGCCGACCGGTTGATGTACGGTGAGCGGCGCAATCCCTACGGTGTCATGACGCGACTGGGCGAGCGACTCGAGCACGACACCGGCGCTGGCGAACTCACCGTCATCACCAAAACCCTGACCCAAGCCCTCAAACTGCCTCACGCCGCGATCATCGGCCTCACGGGTGAGCGGTTGGCCGAGACCGGGTCGGCGACGATCGGCACGGTGGCTCACCAGCTGAACTACCACGGGGTTCCGGTGGGCCAGCTGCTCGTCACCCCCCGCCAGCACCAGGATGGCTTCGGCCCGCGCGAGCAGCGTCTCATCAACGACCTCGCTCGGCAGGTCGCTGCGGCTGTCAATGCCGTCCGCCTGACCGCAGACCTCCAGGCGTCCCGACAACGGCTCGTCAGCGCCAAGGAGGAGGAGCGACGCCGGCTGCGCAGGGACCTGCACAACGGGCTCGGATCCAAGCTCGCCGCCGTGGGCCTCAAGCTCGACGCAGCCCAGGCGATGGCAGAGGAGCGGCCGGAACTGAGCCGCGAGGTCATCACCGGGGTGAAGGCGGACATCCGCGAGACGATCGCTGACATCCGGCGTCTCGTGGACGGACTACGCCCGCCTGCACTAAATGAGCTCGGCCTCATCGGTGCCTTGTGCGAGTGCGGAACCCGCTTCAGCCACGCGGGCATCGGGCCGCAGATCACGGTTGTCGCGTCGGGTGCGCTGCCACCGCTACCCGCAGCCGTCGAGGTCGCCACCTTCGCGATCGTGAACGAAGCCATGACCAACGTGGTGCGGCACGCAAACGCGACCCGCTGCAGCGTCCGGCTGTCGCTGCAGCCCGGCCGCCCCGGTGGGACACCGCCGTGGGCGCTGTTGATCGAGATCGAGGACGATGGAGTGGGAGCAGGCCCGGCAAGCCGTCGGGGTGTGGGCACCGCGTCGATGCGCGAGCGTGCCGAGGAGCTCGGTGGCACGGTCAGCGTCTCGACCGGGCCGGTCGGCATCGGGACCTGTGTGCGCGCTCGGATCCCCTGCGAGGTGACATCGTGACCACCGACGACGACGAGATCCGGGTCCTCATCGCCGATGACCATCCCATGTACCGCGGGGGCCTGCGGGTCGCCCTCACCACCACGGCAGGTCTGGACGTCGTCGGAGAGGCCTCCGACGGCGAAGAGGCCATCGAACGTGCAGGGGCTTTGCAACCCGACGTCGTGGTCATGGACGTCAACATGCCGGGCCTGAACGGGATCGAGGCCACCCGACGGATCGTCGCCGAGAGCCCACACATCGGCGTCCTCGTGCTGACGATGTTCGATGAGGACGAGACCGTCTTCCGGGCGATGCGCGCCGGTGCCCGGGGATATCTGCTCAAGGGGGCGTCGCAGTCAGACATCGTCCGAGCCGTCCGTGCGGTCGGAACCGGCAACGCGATCTTCGGCCCCGGGCTCGCTCGCCGACTGATCAGCTACTTCGGGACGCCCAGCGCCGGGGCCGTCCCCTTCGGCGACCTCACCGACCGGGAACGCGAGGTGCTGGAACTGCTCGCGGCCGGCCACAGCAACATCGAGATCAGCCGTCACCTGCGCATCAGTGCCAAGACGGTGCGCAACCACGTCTCCAACGTCTTCGCCAAGCTCCAGGTCGCAGACCGGGCCGGGGCCATCGTCCGGGCCAGAGAGGCAGGGCTCGGACGCTCGGAGTTCCTGCGCGGGGGCTGAGCACCCTTCAGTCACAGGCGCGCCGACGACCCGTGACCCGTGACTCGTGACCTGTGCAAGTGTCACCGGGTGGTCCCGGTGTGGACGTCAGCGCAGGATGCGCCACCTGCCCGTCAGGTCGCTCGCGTCATCGAAGCCTTCGCGGCGGTAGAGAGCCGCGGCCCGCTCCGTCGCGAAGAGGCCCACGAAGGCGTCACCTCCAGCCAGCTCGTTGACGTTCTCGAGCAGGCGCCGGGTCACCCGTCGGCCGAGGCCTTGGCCCTGGTGGTCGGGGTGCACGGCAATGTCTTGCAGATAGAAGAAGAAGGCGCCGTCACCGACCACACGTCCCATTGCGACCACGGACCCGTCGAGGTCAGCGACGACGACGCCGCAGCATGAGGCCGCCAGGGAGGCCGGCATCGCCTCCCACCGGAACCCGTCTTGCCAACCGACGGCGTTGGCGAGTGCTCGGTGTTCGGCGGGGGTGGGCACCCGGTCGATCACGGTGTACGACCCGCGCTTCTCCTCTTGGGGGGTGGAGCCGTGTGGGCGATCGGGATCGGAGGTCGTTCTGCAACCTGTCGATGGATCGCTTGTGACGTCTGTGATCCCCCTGCGCAGGCACCACAACCCCCACAGCAGAATGATCGTGTCGTGCCCGACCAGGAATCCCCAGAGCGCAGCGCCGTGCAGGTTGGTGATGTGCAACAGCAGGTCTCCGACGGCGTGAATGCCCGCCAGCAGCCACACTGCGTTGGTGCGCCAACGGAGGATGGCGAAGCCGATCCCGCAGCAGAACGCGCCGACCGACTGAGCCAAGGTCACGGCTACCGGTTGCCCGAAGGCGATATTGGCCAGATGGCCGGCGGCGAAGAGTGCTCCCCCGATGACCGCAGACCTGCCCACGCCGCTGGAGCGGAGGGTGTCCAGGATGACACCGCGGTACCAGATCTCTTCGAAGATCCCGGTGGCGGCGTACCCAACAGCCAGCACGACCAGGACGCCTGGCGTCGGTAGATCAAGCCCGGTGACCAAGGGCGAAACTGCGACCAGTGCCGGAACGGCGAGCAGACCCGGCCGGGACCAGCTGGCATTGCCGGTCGCGCCGATCGCAGGCCAGGCTCGCGCCCGGGCCACGATGCGGCAGACCGCAGCCGCCAGGAGCAACACAGCTGCCAGCCGACCGGTCATCGGATCGGCGTCGGGGAAAGCCACCTGAGCGACGAGAGCCACGGTGATGGACACGGCGGTCGGCACTGCGGCCAGGACCAGCGATGTGCGGACCGCATGCTGGCGCACGGCCCACCACGCCCGTTCGTCTTGCTTTGATGGAGGGGTCGACGCCCGGGGCACTGTTGTCGGCAGTGAGCTGGGCGGCTCGGTGATGTTTGTCATGGCTGTGCTCCCTCAGACGGGTTTGCAGGGAAGAGACGGGGCTGACCGCAGTAACCGGCCGATGGGAGTCGGCCACGCTCAGGAGAGTCCGCGCCTCAGGGGTCGCCGGAACGTCGTGGTGCGGCTATCGGAGCGATTCTGCGGGTGTGGGCTTGGCGAACCGCGTGAGGAGGAGCTGCAGCCTCTGGCGTCTACGTGGTGTCCCACGTTCGCCACGTGGTAGGCGGGCCTGGCGGTGCAGCAGCAGCTGGTCGATCCGGGCCTGGGCCAGATGCTGCGCGTGGTAGGGGTGCATGAGTGGTGTCCTTCGCTTCTCCGGTGCACCGGTTGGTGCACCAGAGAAGCGTCGCGCCGGCGCTGGGTCGCTCGCGTCGGCTCGATCGCCGGGCCGGGGTCGGCGCTTCGGCCGGTGGGGGCGTCGGCCCAATGACGTAGACGCTCAGGCGGTGAGCGGCACCGCGACGGTGATCTCGCATCCGCGGCCGGGTGCGGATGTGAGATCGAAGGTTGCGCCGATCGCGTCGGCTCGCTCGCGCATCGTCGTCAGGCCGAGATGGCCGGGCCGGTCCAGCGTTGGATTGAAACCGGCTCCGTCGTCGCGCACCCGAAGCACCAACCTGGCGTCGGTGTACTCGAGGTCGACATGAACTGGGGTGGCGCCAGCGTGTTTGACGATGTTGTGTAGTGCCTCCAACGCGATTCGGTACAGGTGCTCCTCGACCGCCGGATCGAGCCCGAGCCGGGAGTCTGGGGCGTGCACGTCGATGAGGAGCCCCTCGCGGGCGGTAATGGCGGCGGCCTGCTTGGTCAGGGCCGCAGCGAGCCCTTCGGCTTCCAACGCGCCCGGACGGAGCTCGAAGACCAGCGCGCGCATCTCTGCCAAGGCTGCCTGAGTCAGGCCGTGCAGCTGCTCGACCTCGATCGCGACGGGGTGGTCGTCAGGCAGGCCCTCGGACTTGAGATGGCGCTGTGCGGTCCGGGCGTGCAGGGTCATGGAGAACAACGCTTGGCTCACCGAGTCGTGCAGTTCCCGAGACAACCGGTGCCGCTCTTCCAGAGCGGCGTTCCGCTCGGCCGCCCGGAACAGCGTGCTGTTGCGGACCGCCACGGCGGCCTGATCGGCCAGCGCGACGAGGTAGCCCCGATCGTCGTCGTCGAGGTGCTGACCGGGTGCAAGGTAGACGGCGACCTCGCCGACCACCACCCCGGACACGACGAGCGGCAGCAGCGCGACGTCCTGCCAGGGCCTGGCTTCGGTCAGGTACGGGTGCACCGGTGCCAGGGAGGGATCGGCGAGGGCTGCCTCGCGGAACCCGCGTCGAACGGCTCCGTCGTACTCCTCGACCCTCACCGGTCGCATGCCACGGATCTTCCACACCTCTTCGATCGCTGCCGCGAAGCCGTCACCGAGGACCGTGTCGGCCCAAGCGGTAGCAGGTTCGCGTCCGTCCTCGTCCCAGCACACGATGCTGCAGGCGAGGGCGGCTGTGGTCTGGTGGACCGCATTGACCACCTGGGACAACGTCGCTGACAACGGCTGGTCCACACTCATCCCGGCTGCGACCCGTGAGAACATCGCGATCCGTGCTTCCAGGCGTTGGAAGGACCGCACCCGGTCAGTGGCGTCGGTGACGATGTCGACCATCCCGACGACGCGGCCGTCACCGAACAGTGGGGCGAACACCACGTCCCAGTAGGTATCGCTTCCCGGAATCGTGATCCGTTGCGCCGCCTGACGGATCACCTGGCCGCCCCGGGCGATCTCGACCATGTGCCGCACGGCGTCCGCGTTCCCCGGGATCAGCTCTTTCAGGTGCCGACCCGGCACGGCGTAGTCCGCCGGCACCCCCAGATAGTGCTCGAAGAATGCTGCCCACGTCTTGTTGCAGCGGCGCAGACGCAGGTCAGTGTCGAAGACGGCGATACCCATCGGCGTCCGGTCGAAGAAGATGTCAAGCAGCTGGGTGTCCAGCGGCGAGTCGCTCGGCGCCAGGTCGTCGACCAACGGTTCGGTAGGCATCGAGGTGCTGCGCAGCGGGTCACGCTCGTCGGGTGGGGGCGCAGTGGCCGGCGGGCCACCGGCCAGCGGGGATCGACCGTCTTTCATGGCTGGTGTTCACCGGCGTTGTCGACCAGTCCTTCGCGCACCGCCCACATGGCAGCCTGGGTGCGGCTGGTCAGCCCGAGCTTGGCCAGAATGTTGGAGACGTGGGTCCGGGCCGCGCGTTCGCCCACGCCGAGGTTGCGAGCAATCTGACGATTCGTCGCGCCAGAGGCGACCGCGACAATGACCTCGCGTTCCCGCGGGGTCAGCGTTGCGTGCTCGTGCTTCGGTGCCCGCAGAGACGCAGTGAGGGCGCGGGCAACCGCTGGGTCGAGGTGCACCTCACCAGCAACCGCCGACCTGATGGCGGCGGCAACCTCCGGCGCGTCGGCGTCCTTGAGCAGGTATCCGGCTGCTCCAGCCTCGAGGGCACCCCGGATCTTCTCCTCCTCCACGAAGCTGGTCACCGCGACGATCTCGACGTCCGGCCACCGCAGCTTCACCTCGCGGGTCGTCGCGATCCCGTCCAGCCGAGGCATCATCAGGTCCATCAAGATCACGTCCGGCCGCTCACCGCATCGATCGAGAACGGCGACCTCGGCCAACGCCGCGATCCCGTCGGGGGCCTGACCGACCACCCGCATGCCCGGCTCACCGCCCAGGTAGGCGGCGAGCCCAGCGCGCACGAGCCGGTGATCATCGACCAGGAAAATCCGGATCTCGTCCACACCCCACACCCCCGCCGGCCTATCCGCGTGCGCAGTTACTGCCTCAGTATCCGACGTGATCCGACAGACCACAACGACGCATCAGCCGGCGAACCTCGACGCACGCGGCAGCTCCAGATCCGGATGGCCAGAGGCTGCGTCGTCCACCGCGAGCGCCCGTGTCCAGGTACTGCCTTGGGTCAACCCGACCACGGGGCGGACGGGTCTCGGCTGGTAACGCCGGACGTAGGGTCGATCACATGCCCGAACAGCAGCGCTTCGACGACGAAGCAGCGACGTGGGACGACGCCCCCGGCCACGAGGAGCGGCAGGTCGCGGTGGCCCGGGCCATCGAGCAGGCGGTGACCCTCAGCCCTGCCATGAGCGCCCTCGACATCGGCGGTGGCACCGGTCGTCTGAGCATCCTGCTCTCTGGCCGGTTCGGCTCCGTCGTGGTGACCGACCCCTCCGCCGGAATGGTGCAGGTAGCGGAGGAGCGGATCGAGGCGGCCGATCTCGGTGACCGACTGCACGCCGTTCAGGCCGACCTCACGACCGACTCGCTCGATGGCGCCTATGACGTGGCGTGGAGCTCTATGGCGTTGCACCACGTTGCGGACGTGGACGGGCTGCTGCGGTCTGTGGCGCGGTTGCTGGTCGCCGGTGGTCGGCTGGCCATCGCGGACCTTGACGAGGATCCCGACGGCGCCTTCCACGCCGAGAAGGATGACTTCGACGGACACCACGGATTCGACCGGCAACGCCTTGCCGAGCAGCTGGCTCACGCCGGGTTCGCCGAAGTCAGCTTCGTCGATGCCACGACCATCCTCAAGGGCGACCGGGAGTTCGGCGTGTTTCTGTGCACGGCCACCAAAGGCGCCTGAGCCCAGCGGAGCCTGATGGTTTGCGGCCCGGTGATGCTTGGGTTCTCTACAACATCAGGCTTCGTCGTAGTTCGACTGCGATGATGGCACCGGTCGACTTCGAGACCACCGCCGCCGTCCGTACCGGACGCGGCACAGGGACCCTGGCACGATGTGGGGGCTCACGCTCCAAACCAGCACGGAGGCGCGGTCATGATTTCTTCATTGGACGTTCCGTGGCGGCGCCCCGGTCGGGTGGCGTATGCGCGCGCGCGTCTCGGCGCGTTCCTGCGGCCGCCGGTCACGGTGCTGCCGGCGCCCGTCGATCTGCGGGTGGACCGTGATGTCGCCATACCGATGACGGACGGAGTGACTCTGAGGGTCAACCTCTATCGGCCTCCCGGTGATGATCCGGTGCCCGTCATCCTGTCGGCGCACCCCTACGGCAAGGACAACCACCCGCACCGCACTCGTCGCGGGTGGTCGCTGAACCTGCAGTACCGCATCATGAACCAGTCCGAACCGGTGAGGTTCTCGAGCGAGACCGGCTGGGAGGCCCCCGACCCCGTGTGGTGGGTCTCGCAGGGCTACGCGGTGGTCAATGCCGATGTTCGGGGGGCGGGCACCTCCGACGGGGTCGGCTCGCTGTTCAGCGACGCGGAGGCCGCTGACATCGTCGAGCTGATCGAGTGGGCCGGCGCCCAGCCCTGGTCGACAGGGAGGGTCGGGATGCTCGGCGTCTCATACCTGGCCATGGCTCAGTACAAGGCCGCCGCCCTGCATCCGCCCAGCCTGCAGGCGATCTGCCCGTGGGAAGGCTTCACGGATGCCTACCGCGACTTCATGACCCCGGGCGGTGTCGTCGAGGCGGGCTTCACGAAGATCTGGCTCGCGATGTCCAAGCGCGTGGCCCGTCTGACGGTCGATCTGGGCAAGGAGCGCAAGGCACATCCGCTGCGCGATGCGTGGTGGGACGCCATCACCCCCGACCTCGGTGAGATCACGGTGCCGATGCTGGTGTGCACGAGCTTCTCGGACGACAACGTGCACAGCTCGGGATCGATGCGGGCGTTCCAGCGGGTCGGCTCAGCCGACCGGTTCGCCTACGCCCATCGAGGATCCAAGTGGGCGACGTTCTACAGCGAAGCCGCTCGCTCCGCACAGCTGCAGTTCTTCGACCGCTACCTGTTGGGGCACGACGTGCCCAAACCGTCGCCGCTGCGACTCGAGGTCCGCGAGAGCGCGAGGGCGATCGTCGAGGTGCGTGATGAGCAGGAGTGGCCGCTCGCGCGCACCGTCTGGACCGACCTTCACCTCGGCCCCGGAGGCACGTTGAGCAGGGGGGTTGGCGACCCGGGCAGTATCGGCTTCGATCTGCGGCGCAACGCGGCGGCGTTCACCTGGAGCGTTGGAGAGGACGTCGAGCTCACCGGGCCCATGGTGCTGAAGGTCTGGATGTCGCTGGAGGGGGCCGACGACGCCAACATCTTCGTCGGAGTCGAGAAGAGGGGAGGTGGTCGCGTCATCGGCTTCGAAGGCTCGTACGGGTACGGGCGTGACCGCGTCGCGTCCGGCCGGCTGAGGATGGCCCTGCGGGAGCTCGATGTGGATCTCTCCACGCCGCACCAACCCGAGCACACCTTCCGCACGGTGTCGCCGATCGCTGCCGGCGAGGTCGTGCCTCTCGAGGTTGCCCTCACGGGATCTTCCACGCTCTTTCGCGCAGGCGATGAGCTTCGGCTCCTGGTGGCCGGGCGCTACCTCGAGCCCGGCAACCCCCTGTTCGGCCACTTCCCGACACGCTACGAGCGAAGTGGCCGTGGTCGCGGCATCCTGCACTGGAGCGGTAGCCACCCGTCCCGTCTGGTCGTGCCCGTCGTGCCCGCCGCAGCGCACACCCACTGACGTCAGCGGTGGCCATCGAGCTGGCCAGATCGAACTTCTTGTCGTCGACGGAAGCGGATGCCGCAGTGTCGAGACCATCGTGTCGTATTCGCCTGTTGCCGTTCGTAGGGTGAGTAACCGCGGACCACCGGGCCCGCTCGACGAGAAGGAGCCGTCATGGCCGAGTACCTGCTGTACTTCCACCAGCAGTGGGTGGGCGACCACCCCGAGGAGTGGTTCCGCCCACGCGGACCGCTGGCCATGGCGGTCGTGGCCGAGATGAAGGAGGCCGGCGTGTACGTGTTCGCCGGGGGACTCGAGGAGGAGGACGGCCCGGTCTACAGCGCCGACCCCACCAGCGGCACCGTGCTGATCACCGACGGGCCCTACGTCGAGACCAAGGAGTTTCTGGGTGGCTTCGCCGTGGTCGACGTGGCCGACGACGCGGCCGCGACGATGTGGGCGGGCAAGATCGCGCAGGCCTGCGGCTGGCCGCATGAGGTTCGCCGGTTCAAGCCGCAACCCTCGTGATCGACCTGGCATCGTTCTCAACACGGCTCATTCGTCACACGGGCACCACGCGTCACCGTTTCGGCGACACCCACCGGATGGGCGCGGGCCGGTCGGGCGGGCACGACACAATCCGACCATGACCACTGGGCCGACTCTGGGGCGCGACCTCGCGATCGACCTCGGCACGGCCAACACCTCGATCCACGTGCGCGGGCGGGGCGTGGTGCTCGAGGAGCCGTCGGTCGTCGCGGTCGAGGTCGGTACCGGCCGCCTCATCGCGGCCGGTTCACAGGCCAAGGAGATGCTCGGGCGGGCGCCCGGCACCATCCGGGCGATCCGCCCCCTGCGCGACGGTGTCGTCTCCGACGCCGACGAGACCGAGCGGATGTTGCGCTGGTTCATCGACCAGGTGCGCCGCACCCGGCTCATCCGGCCCCGCATGGTGCTCTGCGTGCCGAGCGAGGTGACCGGGGTCGAGCGTCGGGCCCTCGAGGATGCGGCCACCCGGTGCGGGGCGCGGCGGGTGTACATGATCGAGGAGCCGATGGCGGCTGCGATCGGCTCCGGCCTGCCCGTCTACGAGACGGCGGCCAGCATGGTCGTCGACATCGGAGGCGGCACCACCGACGTGGCGGTGATCAGCCTCGGCGGCATCGTCACCTCCACGTCGGTGCGCATCGCCGGCGACGAGATCGACGAGGCCCTGATCAGCCACATCAAGAGCGAGTACTCGCTGCTGCTCGGCGAACGCAGCGCCGAAGACGTCAAGGTCGCGGTCGGTTCGGTCTTCCCGCTGCGGCACGAGCTGGCCACGAGGCTGCGCGGCCGCGACCTCACGACCGGCCTGCCGAAGACCGTCGAGGTGGGCTCGGCCGAGGTGCGCCGCGCCATCGAGGCCCCGGTGCTGCAGATCATCGAGATGGTGCGGGCCACCCTTGACGTCTGCCCGCCCGAGCTCTCCGGCGACATCATCGACCGCGGCATCACGCTCACCGGTGGTGGAGCGCTGCTGCGCGGCCTCGACGAGCGGATGCGGCACGAGCTGGGGGTGCCGGTGAACGTGGCCGACGACCCCCTCCGCTCCGTGGTACGCGGCGCCGGTCGTTGCGTCGACGAGTTCAGCAGCCTCGAACGCGTGCTCGTCGGCGACCAGCGCCGGTAGGTCTTCATGCAGCAGAGGGTGGGTCGGCGTCTCCTCGGGGGCCTGCTGGCGCTGACCCTGGCTCTTCTCGTGGCCGACCTCGCCGGGTCACCGGTGGCCACCGCCGTGCGCCGTGGCGCCGCGACCGTGGTCGGCCCCGTGCAGCGTGTGCTGTCGGCGGCGCCTCGAGACGAGCTCGCCCGACTCGAAGCCGAGAACGTGCGTCTGCGTGCTGCCGCAGCGGCTCAGGCAGAGGAGCAGGCCGGGCTGAACCGGCTGCAGCCCCTGCTCGACGCCGACGTGGCGGCCAAGCACCCCCTGATCGTGGCGCGCGTCGTCGCCACCGGTCTGAGCGCGGTCGGCGGACGCCGGCTCACCCTTGACGCCGGTTCGCGTGACGGGATCGCCGTCGACTCCACGGTCGTGGCGGTCGAGGGGCTGGTCGGGCGGGTGGTCGCCGTGGCGCCGTTCACCTGCGACGTCCAGGTGCTCGGCTCCGCCGGGGCCGTTGTCGGAGTGCGAGTCGGAGCCGCCGGAGAACTGGCCACGGTCGGATCGCCCACGGCAGCCGACCCGGTAGCCCGCCCCCGGGGCACGCTCGCCCTGACGTTCGTGCACCCGGGCCGCCCCGCAGCGGGTGACCTCGTGCGCACCCTCGGCAGCATCGACGACACGCCGTATGCCGCTGGACTGCTCGTCGGCACGGTGACCGCCCTTGACCCAGAACAGGACTCGAGCCGTTCGCTGGGGACCGTGACCCGCACCGGCACCGTTCGACCCGCCGTCGACCCCGACACGATCGACGTCGTCGGTGTGCTCGTGCCCCGGCCCCGCACGCTGCCACGGACGCCAGTGCCACCCCACACAGCATCGAACGCAGCACCGACAACGGCACCGAAAACAGCGGCTCCGAAGCCCGCCCCCCGGAAGGCAGCCCCGAACACAGTAGGCCCGAAGGGGGCGCGGTGAGACCCACGACCCTGGGCCTGGCCCGGGTGGCCTACCTGCTCGTCGCTGCGCTGCTGACGGCCACCCTGCTGCCGCGACTCGGGGTGCCGGGTCATGCGATGCCCGACCTCGTGCTGATCGGCGTCGTGTCGACGGCCGTTCTACGGGGGCCGCTGCACGGCGCGATCGTGGGGCTCGCGGCGGGTTGGGTGGCCCTGCTCATCCCGCCCGTCGGCAGCCCGATCGGGCTCACCGCTCTCGTCATGATGACCGGGGGAGCGGCTGCCGGTGCGTTCCGGAGCCCGTCGTCACGCTCGGTGTTGCGACCCCTGGCCGCTCTGCTGGTCGCCACCGTCGTGGTCCAGGCCGGTCGGCTCGCCGCTGCCGCGCTGGCAGAGGGCAGCGCGGCACCGGCCGGGCAGCTGGGCATCGTCGCGACGACCATGGTGGTCGGCCTGGTCGCCCTGCCGGTGTTCCTCGCCGCCGACCGGGCGCTGGTGCGCCGAAGGCTCGGCTGACATGGCCCGCCGAGCGATACGCCGCAGACGTCGTTCCGGTTCCTCTCCACCAACGTGGCGCACATCTCGACGGCGCGGGGGAGGCGCCGGCTGGGTGGTCATCGCACTGATGACCTCCCTGTTCGCCCTGCTCGTGACCCGGCTCGGGCAGGTGCAGCTCGTGCAGGGGCCGGCCCCGGTCTCGGCCGCCACGGCGGTGAACACCCGCACCGTCACCGAGCACGCGTTGCGCGGGCGCATCCTCGACCGCGCCGGAAAGCCGCTGGCCGACAACACTTTCACCACGGCGGTGACGGTCGAGCGCGGTGCGTTGCTCGACGCCGACGACCAGGGCAGGCAGTTGGTCGCGGCCGTGGCTCAGGCTCTCGGTCTGCCCTTCGAGCAGCTGTGGAGCAAGACCATGCTGTGCGGCACCAAAGGGGCACCGAAGGCGCCGGCCTGCTTCAACGGCTCGCCGTACGTGCCGATCCCGATCGCCACGGGGGTCGATGCCCGCCGGGCCCTGACCCTGGTGGAGCAACCCGAGAAGTTTCCCGGCGTCGGAGTGGTCGCCGAGCCGCTTCGTGACCACCCGGCCCCCGACCACGCCAATGGCGCGCACCTGCTCGGTCACGTCGCCCGGGCCGGCGCCGAAGAGGTCTCCGGCAGCAGCGGGCGCATCGACCCCGACGACGTCGTCGGGCGGTCCGGCCTCGAGGAGCAGTACGACACGGTGCTGCGAGGCACGAACGGAGCGTCCGTGGTGTCGATCGACCCCCGGGGCATCGTCACCGGCACACTGAGCGTGACCGCGCCCGTCAACGGCCGCGACGTCGTCACGCATCTCGACGCCCGGCTGCAGGCTCGCACCGAGGCGGCTCTGGCCTCGGCGGTGGCGAAAGCCAGAGCCGACAAGCAGCGGGCCGACTCCGGCGCGGCCGTCGTGGTCGACGTCACCAACGGCGCGGTCGTCGCGGCCGCGAGCTACCCGGCGTACGACCCGAACGTCTTCTCTGACGGCATCAGTGCCGCCACGTTGGCCCGGCTGAGCAGCCCGGCATCCGGTGCACCGTTGCGATCGCGGCTCACCTCCGAGACGTTTCCGCCGGCGTCGACCTTCAAGGTGATCTCGGTGCCTGCGGCGGTGCACGACGGGGCGAGCCTCGACGGCCGCTACGACTGCTCGCCGAACCTCACGGTCGGGGGCCGGGTCTTCAACAACTACGAGTCTCGCGGCTACGGACCCATCGACCTGCACCAGACCCTCGTCGTCTCGTGCGACACGGTCTTCTACCGGTTCGCCTACTCGTCGTGGAAGCGTCTCGGCGGGCTGGCCGCGTCGCCCACCGTCGACGACCCGTTCGTCACCATGGCCAAGAGCTTCGGCATCGGCCGCCGCACCGGTGTCGACCTGCCGGGGGAGTCGGCCGGCCGACTGCCCGACCGCGCGTGGAAGGAGGCGAACTGGCTCGCGACCAAGAACGTCACCTGCAAGCGAGCGGCCACGGGCTACCCGCAGGTGGCCAAGACCGACCCGGCCCGGGCCGCCTACTTGCGCTCCCTCGCCGCCGAGAACTGCCGGTCGGGCTACCAGTACCGGCCCGGTGACGCCGTCAACTTCTCCATCGGGCAGGGCGATCTCGCCGTGACCCCGCTCCAGATGGCCGGGGTGTACTCCGCGGTCGCGAACGGCGGAACCCTGTGGCAGCCACAGGTAGCCGCCGGGTATCGCTCGGCCGACGGCGCGGTCACGAGCATCGCGCCGAAGAAGATGGGCACGGCGGCTTTGCGCCCCGACGTCGGGGCGTACGTACGGTCGGCCCTGGCCGACGTCACGAGGCCCGGCGGCTCCGCAGGTGGCGCCTTCGTCGGCTTCCCGCACGACCGTTACCCCGTCGCGGGCAAGACCGGCACGGGTGAGGTCTTCGGCCAGCAGGCCACGGCCTGGTTCGCCGGGTACGGCCCGACGACCGCGCCGAAGTATGCCGTCGTCGTCGTGGTGAGCCAGGGCGGCTCCGGTTCGAAAGTGGCCGCGCCGGCCGTACGCCAGGTCTTCGACGGCATCCTCGAGCTCGGTCTCTGAGAACCGCCCGTCGCGGGGCCGGAGCCTCGGCGGTGGTTGTTCGCGTGCGCTTCCAGGCGGCCGAGTGGCAGCGAGGCTGGGAGGATGCAGCGTGGACGACTACCTGAAGAGCGACTCGCCGGTGATCGAGGCGCTCGACCGTGCGTACGCGCGGAGCCGGCTGTCGCTGAAAACCCGCCTCGACCGGCTGAGGTCGAGGGCCTTCCTGTTGGTTCAGTGCTCGATCTCGGCTGGGGTGGCCTGGTGGATGGCGACGAGCGTCTTCGGCCACCGTGAGCCGTTCTTCGCGCCGATCGTCGCAGTCGTGTGCCTCGGAATGTCGTACGGACAGCGCCTCCGCCGGGTGTTCGAGGTGGCCGTGGGGGTGGCCGTCGGCGTGTTCACGGCTGATGTCTTCGTGCACTTCGCCGGCACCGGCCCTTGGCAGGTCACCGCCGTGGTGCTGGTCTCCATGTCGTTCGCGCTGCTGCTCGATGGCGGTCCGCTACTCGTGGCCCAGGCGGGCGTGCAGGGGATCGTGGTGGTCGTACTGGTCGCCAGCCCCGGCCAGGCGTTCACCCGCTGGACCGACGCGTTGATCGGGGGAGCGGTGGCCCTGGTGGCGGCGACCATCGTGCCACAGGCGCCACTACGACGGCCCCGGGTGGCGGCGTCGAAGGTCGTTCGCAAGATCAGCGAGCTGCTGCGCCGGGCGGTCGCCAGCGCCGTCGACGGTGACGTGGAGGGGATGGCGGAGGTGCTGGCCTCGGCGCGCGGCACGGAGTCGTTGCTGCGCGAGCTGCGCACGGCGGCCGACGAGGGGCTGTCAGTGCTCAGCAGCTCGCCGTTCCCCCGGCGGCACCGGGTGGGAGTGCGGGCCATGGCCGACCTGGTGGCGCCGCTCGACCGTGCGCTGGGGAGCACCCGGGTGCTGGTGCGACGCATCACCGTGGCGGTCGGCAACGAAGAGTCGCTGCCCGACGACTACCTGGCCGTCATCGAGCAGCTCGCCGACGCCACCGACATCGTCGCGCGAGCCCTTGCAGAGAATGCGTCGCCCATGATCGGTCGTCCGGGTCTCGAGCGGGTCGCGGTGCTCACGGCCGACCTGCCGCGCACCGCGAGCCTCGCCACCGAGACGATTCTGGCCCAGACTCGATCGGTGGTGGTCGACCTGCTGCAGGTGACCGGCCTCGACGTCGACGAGGCGATCGCCGCCCTCCCGGCCGAGCGCTCCCGTGGAGAGGACCTCGGCCCGGCCGGCCTCGGGAACTGACGGCACTGCCGGTACGGATGCGCTCGGGGCCGAGGGGCATCCTCGACCTGCTGGCTCTGGGTGCTGTTGATGGACCACGGGATGATGAGGATGCCGCTGAACCGGCCCCAGGTGCAGGGACCGGCCCAGCGGCATCCGATCGGGTGACAGTCGGTCAGACGCCCGGCGGCAACACCGGGACTTCGGACTCGACCTTCTCGACACGGGGGTCACCGGCGTCGGCGAAGTAGTCGGCCGGGATCGTCTCGTCCTTGCCCTCGGAGGCCTTGAAGGCACGAAAGATGACGGTGAAGACGACCGTGACGATGAGATTGAAGACGAAGGCCGTCAGCGCGATGTAACCCAGCTCGCCGAGCCCGGGGATCTCGGCCAGCGAGCCGCCGAAGTGCCCCTTGCTCACCGGGTTGATGACGTTATAGGCCGAGACGGTGCCGTAGACCATGCCGACGGCCCAGCCCAGCAGCAGCGCTCGCCGGTGGAACCAGCGCGTGTAGAGGTAGAACACGACCGACGGGAAGGTCTGCATGATCCAGATGCCGCCGAGCAGCTGGAAGTTCAAGGCGTTGGTCTTGTCAAGGGTCAACACGAAGATCAGGGCGAACGCCTTGACGACGAGCGAGGTGAGCTTGCTGACCTTGGCCTCCTGCTTGGGCGTGGCGTCAGGCTTGATCCACGCCTTGTAGATGTTGCGGGTGAAGGTGTTCGAGGCCGCGATCGACATGATGGCCGCCGGCACCAGCGCCCCGATGGCGATGGCCGCGAACGCGACGCCCGCGAACCACGGCGGGAAGAAGTCCTCGAAGAGCTGCGGCACGACCAGCTGCGGGTTGGGCTTGCCGTCGAGGCCGATCGGCTTCGTTCCGGCCGCGATCGCCACCCAGCCCAGCAGGGCGAGCAGCCCGAGCATGAACGAGTACGCGGGCAGGATCGACGCGTTCTTGCGGATCGTCGTGCGGCTCTTGGCCGACAACGTAGCCGTGACGGAGTGCGGGTACATGAACAACGCCATCGCCGAACCCAGGGCCAGCGTGGCGTACGCCCAGTACTGCCCGGCCGCCGGGATGAAGGCCCCGACGGGTTTGCCGGTGTCCGGGTTGGTCTTCGCCATCTTGTTCTGGGCCGCGTCGAAGATGTGTCCCCAGCCGCCGACCTTCGACGGCAGGTAGATCACGGCCACGATGATGACGATGTAGATGAGGATGTCCTTGACGAACGCGATGATCGCCGGAGCTCGCAGGCCGGAGGTATAGGTGTAGAGGGCCAGCACGAGGAACGCGACGAAGATCGGCGCGTCCTTCTCCACCCAGTTGCCGCTGCCGCCGACGCCGGCCACCTCGAGCACCGCCTGGATGCCGACCAGCTGCAGCGCGATGTAGGGCATCGTGGCGAGGAAGCCGGTCACGGCCACGGCCAGCGTCAGGGCGCGCGAACCCGAACGGCCCTGCACGAAGTCAGCCGGGGTGACGTAGCCGTGCCGGTGCGAGACCGACCACAGCCGCGACATGAAGATGAAGATGATCGGGTAGAGAATGATGGTGTAGGGCACGGCGAAGAAGCCGCTCACGGCCCCGACCGAGAACATGGCCGCCGGCACCGCTACGAAGGTGTACGCCGTGTAGAGGTCGCCGCCGAGCAGGAACCAGGTGACCCAGGTGCCGAACGACCGGCCGCCGAGGCCCCACTCCTCGAGGCTGTCCATGCTGGCGGGCCGGCGCCAACGAGCGGCCCAGAAGCCGGCCACCGCGACCGCCAGGAAGAACACGACGAGCACGGTGAGGGCGACGCCGTTGACGCCCCCTGTCGACTGGGCCGGCGTGAGGGCGGTCATCGGCCGGTCTCACTGTCGCCGGCGCCATCGGTCGTGCTGTCGCCCACGTCGTCACCGGTGTCGATGAGGAACTCGGTGCCCTCGGGGTTCATCGGCCGGTGCGGGCGGGCCCTGAGCACCAGGCGGTAGGCGGTGTACGTCAGGATCGAGCAGAGCGCCACCCACAGGAACTGGTACCAGATGAAGAACGGGAAATCGAACAGGCGGGGGCCGTCCTTGGCGTACGTGCCGACGAGCATGAGGGCGATGATCGGGATCGCCAGACAGACGACTGCGATAGCCAGCAGTCCCTTGTTCGCGGGTGGAGCGTCGCTGTGCTGCGGGGGGGTGCTCATGCGGTGACCTCCGTTGGTCTGGGCCGAAAGGATGTCCGACCGTGCGGAGGGAACCTACTCCCGCAGAGGGGGGAATTCGGGGCGTGGCCGCGGTGTTTTTTGAGGGCGCCGTGACTGTCGGCGTCGTGGGCCCTTCAAGTGGGGGCTGGGCGCCCGCGGTCAACACCGACTCGGGCCCGACCCAACGTCCGTGGGCACGAATGCGAACGGGCCCCCCGGCCCAGATAGGGTGTCAGCCATGGCTGATTACGATGTGGTGGTTCTCGGTGCGGGTCCAGGCGGCTATGTCGCAGCAATCCGCGCCTCGCAGCTCGGCAAGAAGGTTGCCGTCGTCGAGAAGCAGTACTGGGGCGGGGTGTGCCTCAACGTCGGGTGTATCCCCAGCAAGGCGTTGCTGAAGAACGCCGAGCTGGCGCACACCCTCACCCACGACAAGGCGAAGTACGGCATCGAGGGCGACGCCACGATGTCGTTCGGGCCGACCTTCAAGCGCAGCCGCCAAGTCTCCGGCGGCATCGTCAAGGGCGTCCACTTCCTGATGAAGAAGAACAAGATCGAGGAGATCGACGGCTGGGGCACGCTGACCAGCCCGACCTCGATGGACATCGCCCTGAACGACGGTGAGAAGCGCGCTGTCACGTTCGACAACCTCACCATCGCGACCGGCTCGGTCACCCGGATGATCCCCGGCGTCGAGGTGAGTGAGAACGTCGTGACCTACGAGGAGCAGATCCTCGACGAGAACCTTCCCGGCTCGATCATCATCGCGGGCTCGGGCGCCATCGGCGTCGAGTTCGCCTACGTGATGAAGAACTTCGGCGTCGACGTCACCATCGTCGAGTTCCTCGACCGCATGGTGCCCACCGAGGACGCCGACGTGTCGAAGGAGCTGCTCAAGCACTACAAGAAGCTCGGTGTGAAGGTCATGCTCAGCACCAAGGTCGAGTCGGTCGAAGACACCGGCTCGGGCGTGAAGGTCACGGTCAGCCCGGCCGCCGGCGGCGACCAGCAGGTGCTCGAGGCCGACCGCCTGCTCTCGGCCATCGGCTTCGCCCCGCGCACCGACGGCTACGGGCTCGACGCCATCGGGGTCGAGCTCACCGACCGCGGCGCCATCGCCATCGACGAGTTCTGCCGCACCAACGTGCCGAACGTGTACGCCATCGGCGACGTCACGGCCAAGCTGATGCTCGCCCACGTCGCGGAGGCGATGGGAATCGTGACCGCCGAGACGATCGCCGGCGCCGAGACGATGGCCATCGACTACGCCTTCATCCCGCGGGCAACCTACTGCCAGCCGCAGATCGGCTCGATGGGCCTGTCCGAGCAGCAGGCCAAGGATGCCGGTCACGACGTCAAGACCGCAACGTTCCCCTTCTCGGCCAACGGCAAGGCGATGGGCCTCGGCGAGCCGGTCGGGTTCGTCAAGGTGATCGCCGACGCCGAGCACAACGAGATCCTCGGGGCGGCGCTGATCGGGCCCGACGTCACCGAGCTGCTTCCGGTGCTCAACCTCGCCCAGACCTGGGACCTCACCGCCGACGAGGTGTCGCGCACCGTCTTCGCCCACCCGACCCTCGGCGAGGCGGTCAAGGAGGCCGTGCACGGCATCGCCGGGCACATGATCAACTTCTGACCGGCTCGGGCAGGCGGATGCCGCATCGCCCGGGCCGCAGGGCGGCCGGCATCGTGCTCGCCGTACTGTTCGCAGGACTGCTCACCTCGGCCTGCACGACCGGCACCGCCGGCGACGGCGAGCTGACGTACTCGCCGTCGGCTGGCGTCACCGGCACTCCGCCGCCCGGAATGGGCGCCGGCTCTGGTGTCGATGCTCGCCCGCCGGAGGCCGCGGCCCCGGTGCGGCCGGGGGCTGCGACGCAGCCGGCGTTGGCACCGGGCATGACACCGCTCCCCGAAGCCAGCCTCTGCTCGGTCACCCATGCGCTCACGTCGGCGGCTCCGCTACAGCCGGAGATGATCTGGCCCGACGCGGTCCACCGCGGACGGAGCGGCACCGAGACCGTGCGTCGGGCTGACCCGTCGTGCGTGAGCCACCAGCCGCTCGAGACCACCTGTGACGCGAGCTTCCCGTTCATCGCGGCCTCCGACGACACCATCCTGCTCAGCCTCGGGGCCGACCGCCTGACCATGGGGGAGGCGCACGCCGAGGTCACCCCGCCGTCGGGTGCGATCCCGTCACAGGCCGCGGTGCTCTACACCGTGCTGCACTTTCCACCGTCAGCCGAAGCGGCGTCCGACCTGGAGTCGACACGCTCGCGCCTGGCTGCCGCCGTCACCACCTGCACGGGTGGCCGGCCGGGGCACCTGGGGGTCGACGGGTTGGTGGGCCAACGCGAGAGTGTGCTGGCGGTGCGGGCCTTCCAGGACGCCGACTTCGTCTTCGCCGCGAGCGGCCGCAACCTGATCTGGCTGGTCGTCGACGGCGCGGGATGGACGAAAGCGACCCGGGAACGAGGCGCTCGCAGCGCCCTTGCCGCCATCACGAATGAGCCGGCCTCATGACAGACACCACGAATTTCGCCGTGGAGCCCACCGCAGCCCCGACGGTGGTCTCGATCCACCTCGCTCCTGGCCGACGGATTCCGACGAAGTCGGTGGCCAGCGTCGAGGCCGAGGCCGGGGCCGGCCTGGTCGGCGACCGCTACCACGGCAGCCGCCACCGGCACGTCACTGTGCAGTCGAGTGAGGGGCTCGAGGCGGCGGCGGTCGAGCTGGGGCGACCCGTCGACCCGGGGCTGACCCGCCGCAACATCACCATCTCGGGCGGTGAGATCCCGACCCGGCCGGGCACCCTGATGAACATCGGCGACGTCGAGCTGGAGGTGGTTCGCATCGCTGCACCCTGCCGGCTGCTCGACGACGGCATCGGGCCGGGGGCTGCGCGCGCGCTGCACAACCGCGGCGGCACCGTGTTTCGGCTGCTCTCATCGGGCACGATCACCGTCGGCGACGAGGTCCATCTCGTGGTGGGCGACTCACCGGCCCGCGACTGAGCCTGCCGCGCCATGCCTGTCACCACCGGGAGCAATGACGGGCAGCAATACCCGCGGTCGCTGCGGTTCCCGCACGACAGCGGCCAGGTGCCACCGCCACTGCCCGTCGTCGTTCCCGCGCGTCGTGGGTCGAGGCGCTGGAAGGCCAGGGCCCTGACCATCGCGCTGACCGGCATCCTCGGGTCGGCCTGTACCTCGCCCTCGCCCCCGACCCCACCCACCCTTGAGCCCTCGCGCAGCGGCAGCTCCACGGCGGTCGGAGGGGGAGGGTCGACCTCCCTGACCACCGAACCTGGGATGACACCCGTTCCCGAGAGCTCCCCCTGCGTGAGCATCGTGGACCTCGCAGCGGATGCGGTTCCGGTGCGGCCCGACGCGATCTGGCCGGGTCTGGGCGCCACCTCGTTCAACGCGACTCGCGCCGTGTCGCGCCACCGCGCCGGCTGCGCGGCGCCGCGGCCACCCGAACCCGACTGCACGGTCAGCTTCCCCTTCACCGTGCAGGGCGTCGACGACGTGGTGCTCGCGTTCGCCCTCGACCGCCTCGTCACGGGCGAGGCCCGGGTCACGGTCGCAGCGTCATCTGCGGGCGCCACCAGCGAGCAGCGGATCATCAGCTATCGCTCAATGCGGCGGCAGGCAGGGGCAGCCGGGGAGACCGCCCTCGCCTGGCTGCGTTCGGCCGTCGTCAGGTGTGCAGGGGGGAGCCCGGGCCGGCTCGGCGGGATGGGCGGGCTGGTCGGCAGCGTGTCGAGCCCGGACTCGCCGTCGGGGCGGGCCCGCTCGCTGTTCGTCGTCTCGGGCGACCTCGCGATCTGGGTCGTGCTCGACGGTGGGGCCTGGTCGCCCGCGAGCGACCGACAGGCAGTGGAGGCTGCCGTGTCGCGCCTGCGCTCTCAATGAACATCCAGAATTGGTTAGTACGGTTGAAACAAATGGGTGCGGCTCTGGTGGAGTGACGTTCCGGGCCGGGTGACTGCGCAGGTTTGATCGGGCGACGCGCTGGGCAGATCCCCGATATTGGGCCGTGCTTGCGATTCCCTGTCTGTATCCACATAGGGACACAGAATGGGGCTAGTATGCGGTGTATCGCGAGAGGGACTCGACCATTGCTGCTGCAGGGCAGCCTGACCACGTTCCGGCGCCGCTGCGGCAAGCCGGGATGCCGGTGCGCAGAGGGGGACCCCCATGAGAGTCCCGCGCTGCGGTTCACTGAGGACGGCCGGACCAAGACATTGACTCTGACCGCGGCCGAGGTCGCGGAGGTCACTGCCGCGCTGGCCCGCTACGAGCAGGCCAGGGCCGAGCTGGACGCGCAGGCGGGCGCCGGGCTGGCGCGGCTGCGCGAGTCCCGCGCGACGCGCCGGAGCCCGCGGTGACCGGCGGGGCCGCCGAGGCGCCGGCACGCTTCGGGTCGTCCTCGGCGTGTTTCGAGCAGGTGTTGGCCTGGCTAGAAGGTGACCAGTCGGCCGCGCTCTCGCACGGGCAGCTCGAGGACGAGCTGGAGTGTCGGGGCCGGGAGCTGCTGCGCCGGCTGCTGCAGGATCACCTGAGCCTGCGCGCGGCCAGCGAGGCGCGGCTGCCGGTCGTGGCCGACGAGGACGAGGTGGTGCACAGCGTGCTCGAGCCGGGCCATGTCCGGGTGCTGGCCAGCGTGTTCGGGCCGGTGGACGTGCAGCGGATCGCCTACCGCCACCGCGGGCACCGGAACCTGCACCCGGGCGACGGGGTCCTGAACCTGCCGGTCGAGCGGCACTCGCACGGGCTGCGCCGGCTGGCCGCGATCGAGTCGGCCCGGGGCTCGTTCGAGCAGGCCGCCGGGGCCATCACCCGCGCCACCGGCCAGCACCTGGGCAAGCGTCAAGTCGAGGCGTTGGCCGCCCGCGCCGCGGCCGATGTGCAGGACTTCTACGCCAGTGCGCCACGCAGGCAACCGCAGGAGAATGACGTGCTGGTCATCTCCGCCGACGGCAAGGGCATCGTGATGCGCCCCGACGCGTTGCGGGCCGCGACCGCCAAGGCCGCCGCCAAGGCGAGCCCCAAGCTGGCCACCCGCCTGTCCAAGGGCGAGAAGCGTAACCGGAAACGGATGGCCGAGGTCGGCGCCGTCTATGACCTGACCCCGGTACCCCGCTGTGCCACGGACGTGCTCGCCAGCGACAAGTCCGATCCCGACCCACCGGCGCCGCCGGTATCGACGGCGAAGAACAAGTGGGTCACCGCCAGCGTCGTGCAGGACGCGGCTACGGTCATCGCCGCCGTCTTCGACCAGGCCGAGCGATGCGATCCCGGCCATGCCCGCACCTGGGTGGCCCTGGTCGACGGTAACAACCACCAGATCGACCGGATCAACGCCGAATCAGACACCCGCGGCATCACCGTGCCAATCCTGATCGACTTCATCCACGTCCTTGAATACCTCTGGGGCGCGGCGTGGTGCTTCTTCCCCGAAGCCGACCCCGGAGCCGAGGCATGGGTGCGCGAGCGGGCCCTGGCCATCCTGCACGGCGACGCTCGTCAGGTCGCCGCCGGCATCCGGCGACGCGCCACCACCGCGAAACTACCCAAAGCCAAGCGCGGCAAGGCCGACGCGTGCGCGACCTACCTGATCAACAAGACCAGCTACCTGGACTACCCGCGCGCCCTCGCTGCCGGCTGGCCCATCGCGACCGGGATCATCGAGGGCGCCTGCCGCTCCCTGGTCGCCGACCGGATGGACATCACCGGAGCCCGCTGGAGCGTCGATGGCGCCGAGGCCGTGCTCAAACTCCGAGCCGTACGAGCCAACAACGACTTCGACACCTACTGGCGCTACCACCTCGCGCGTGAACGCCACCGGGTCCACGAGTCCCGCTACGCCAACGACGTCATCCCCCGAGCCGCATAGTCACTCCACCAGAGCCGCACCCGAAACAAATGACGGAGAACCGTTCTGACTTCTACAAGTGGATCGCGCTCTCGAACACGACCCTGGGCGTGCTCATCGCGACGATCAACTCCTCCATCCTGCTGATCGCCCTGCCCGACATATTCCGAGGCCTGGGCGTCAACCCCCTCACGCCGGGCAACTCGAGCTACCTGCTGTGGCTGATGATGGGCTACCTCGTGGTCACAGCCGTGCTCGTCGTCAGCTTCGGCCGACTCGGCGACATGTACGGCCGCGTGAAGATGTACAACGCCGGGTTCGCCATCTTCACGATCTTCTCGATCGCCCTCACCGCGACGTGGCTCACCGGCACCTCGGGAGCCTTGTGGCTCATCATCATGCGCGTGCTGCAGGGCGTCGGGGGAGCCCTGCTCATGGCCAACTCGAGCGCCATCATCACCGATGCGTTCCCCGTGGAGCAGCGCGGCCTGGCGCTCGGTCTCAACATGGTCGCCGGTATCGCCGGGAGCTTTCTCGGCCTCGTCATCGGCGGCATCCTGGGGCCGATCGACTGGCGGCTCGTCTTTCTCGTCTCGGTGCCCGTGAGCGCCTTCGGAACGGCCTGGGCCTACCTGCGGCTGCGGGACAACGGCGTGCGCCACCACGGCCGGATCGACTGGTGGGGCAACCTCACCTTCGGCGTCGGGCTGATCGCCGTGCTCGTCGGCATCACCTACGGCATCCAGCCCTACGGCGGCCACATCATGGGCTGGTCCAGCCCGTTCGTGCTGACCTGCCTCATCGGTGGCGCCCTGGTGCTTGTCGCGTTCTGCGTCATCGAGACCAAGGTGGCGCACCCGATGTTCCACCTCGACCTCTTCCGCATCCGGGCGTTCGCGGCCGGCAACATCGCCAGCCTGCTCTCCGGCCTCGGCCGGGGTGGCCTGATGTTCATCCTCATCATCTGGCTTCAGGGCATCTGGCTGCCCCGGCGCGGCTACTCCTTCGAGTCGACGCCGCTCTGGGCCGGCATCTTCATGCTCCCGCTGACCGTGGGCTTCCTCGTGGCCGGCCCGCTCTCGGGTTACCTCTCCGACCGGTACGGGGCGCGGCCGTTCGCCACCGGCGGCATGCTCGTCGCGGCGCTCTCGTTCGTCTGGCTGCTGCTGCTCCCGGTGAACTTCTCCTACTGGCAGTTCGCGGCGGCGCTGGTCGTCAACGGCGTCGGGATGGGCCTCTTCGCCTCGCCGAACCGGGCCGGCATCATGAACTCGCTGCCGGCCAACCGGCGGGGCGTCGGCGCCGGTATGAGCACGACGTTCCAGAACTCCGCCATGGTGCTCTCGATCGGGATCTTCTTCTCGCTCATCATCACCGGGCTCGCCGGCTCGCTCCCGCAGGCGATGTCGAGCGGGCTGGTCGCGCACGGCGTCGACCCCACCCAGGCGGCTCAAGTCGCCAGTCTTCCGCCCGTCTCGGTGCTCTTCGCGTCGCTGCTCGGTTACAACCCGATCGCGTCACTGCTCGGGCCTCACGCGTTGGCGAGCCTGCCCTCGGCCGACGCGACCTACCTCACCGGGCGCAGCTTCTTCCCGTCGCTGATCTCCGGTCCCTTCCACGACGGTCTCGTCGTGGCTTTCGGGTTCGCGATCATCGCCTGCCTCGTGGCCGCCGCTGCCTCGTGGTTACGGGGTGGGAAGTACGTGCACGTCGAGCCAGCTGAGCCTGCTCTGGTAACCACGGCAGCGACAGCGAGTACGGCCGGAGCGGGCGTGGTGTTCGGGTCGACGAGCGCGGAAGGCTCCGACCAGCAGGGTGCGGTGCCGGCTGCACCCGGCGTCCGACATGAGGCGGATGCCGGGCAGGTACCGGTGCGATGAGCAGGACCGACACCATGGGCGTCATGAAGAACGCGTCGCCCCCTCCGTCGCCCACTGCGCCGATGCCACCTGACGAGCTGGCCGGATCGCTGCGCACCGAGATCAGCCGGCTGGCCTACCACCTGCGGTCGCCGGCCACGCTCTCGGGAATCACCCCGACGCGGCTGGTCGCGCTGTCGGCGCTGGCCAAGGCCCCCGACGGTCGTCGGCCCGGCGACCTGGCCGGCCAGCTCGGCATGTCGGCTGCCAGCATGACCCGACTCGTCGAGATCCTGGTGGCGGCGGGATGGGTGGCACGCGAACCTGACCCGCGTGACGCGCGAGCAACGCTGGTGCGCCTGACCCCGGCTGGCCGGGGCACCCTGGACGACCTGAGGCTCGAGAGCGAGAGCCGACTCGCGGCTGATATCGGGGCGCTGTCATCGCCCGACCGTGACGCGCTGGCCCGAGCCGTCCCGGTGCTGCGGGCCATCGCCGACAGCCGGCTGGCCGGGGGCTCATGACTGCGGTGGCTACCCGAAAGGCGGGTCACGGGTACGCGAACGCCCCTCCGCATCGAGATGCGGAGGGGCGTCGACTCGGATACCGCTCGAGCCCGATCGGGGACGGGCCCGGTCAGTACCAGTGCTTGCGGCCCCCGATGGCGCGCCCCGTGGCGCCGAGGATGAACAGCACTGCTCCCACGACGACGAGGATGACGGCGATGGTGGTGATGACGGGGATCTTCACGAGAAGGCCGACGATGAGCAGGATGATTCCCAGAGTGATCATGAGATCGGAGAGCTCCTAGGTTGGAGTGGTGACGACGCTCGCTGGATTCCCCCCGGAGCGCCGCTCGAGAAGACCTCGAGTCGAACGGGGCCATACCCGTTCTCAGGGCAGGAGCAGCGCCCGAGCAGCACGGCGAGCAGCATGACGCAACCGATTAGGGTGGCGACACGCCCCGCTGTTAGTCTTGCCAGTGCCGTTCTACCGGCCGCGGACCAACAGAGCCCAGGTGAACATGCCCTGGCGCACCGCGCAACGAGATGAAGAAGGAGTCGGTGCCCCCATGCCTTTGGAAGCTGACGTCAAAGCGAAGATCATGACCGAGTACGCCACCACCGAGGGCGACACCGGTTCCCCCGAGGTCCAGATCGCGATGCTCACGCAGCGCATCAAAGACCTCACCGAGCACTCCCGTGCCCACAAGCACGACCACCACAGCCGCCGTGGGCTGCTGCTGCTGGTCGGTCGGCGCAAGCGCATGCTGCGCTACCTCGAGGCCACCGACATCGAGCGCTATCGCTCGCTGATCAAGCGCCTCGGTCTGCGTCGATGAACCCGTGACGAAAGGCGGTCACCGCACCTGCGGAGACCGCCTTTCGTCGTAGGTGCGTGCCTTCCGGTACACCCGGTGGCCGCGCCGCGGGGCCTGCTGGCCCCGCAGAAGACACCACGCACACAACGACGATGTGCGCGGGAACTTGAGCAAAAGAAAGCGAGGGCCCACATGGAGGGTCCAGACATCACGTTCGCCGAAGCCGTCATCGACAATGGCTCCTTCGGCACCCGCACGGTTCGGTTCGAGACCGGCCGCCTGGCCAAGCAGGCCGGCGGCGCTGTCGCGGCCTACCTCGATGACGACACGATGCTGTTGTCCACCACGTCTGCCGGCAAGTCGCCGAAGGACCACTTCGACTTCTTCCCGCTGACGGTCGACGTCGAAGAGCGCATGTACGCCATCGGCAAGATCCCCGGCAGCTTCTTCCGCCGTGAGGGCCGGCCCAGCACCGATGCCATCCTCACCTGCCGTCTGATCGACCGGCCGCTGCGCCCGACCTTCAAGAAGGGTCTGCGCAACGAGGTCCAGGTCGTCATCTCGGTGTTCTCGCTGAACCCCGACCACCAGTACGACGTGCTCGCGATCAACGCGGCGAGCGTCTCGACCCAGATCTCCGGCCTGCCCTTCTCCGGCCCCATCGGCGGCGTGCGGGTCTCGCTCATCGACGGCCAGTGGGTCGCGTTCCCGAACTTCTCCGACATCGAGAAGTCCGTCTTCGACATGGTCGTCGCCGGCCGGGTCGTGAAGAACAGCGACGGCTCCGATGACGTGGCCATCATGATGGTCGAGGCCGAGTCGACCGACGCCACGTGGGACCTCGTCACCACGCTGGGCAAGCAGGCGCCGACCGAGGAGGTCGTGGCCCAGGGCCTCGAGGCCAGCAAGAAGTTCATCAAGGTGCTCTGCGACGCGCAGTCCGAGCTCGCAGCCAAGGCCGCCAAGCCGGTGCAGGAGTTCCCGATCTTCCTCGACTACGAGGATGACGCCTACGCCGCTGTCGAGGCCGCCGTGTCCGACGACACCGCTGCCGCTCTGACGATCGCCGGCAAGACCGAGCGTGAGAACAAGCTCGACGAGATCAAGGCCTCGGTCAAGGAGCAGCTCGCCGGCCAGTTCGAGGGCCGAGACAAGGAGATCTCTGCCGCGTTCCGCGCTGTGCAGAAGAAGCTGATCCGTCAGCGCATCCTGCGCGACAAGGTGCGCATCGACGGTCGGGGTCTGGCCGACATCCGCGCCCTCGGCGCCGAGGTCGAGGTGCTGGCCCGCGTTCACGGTTCGGCGATCTTCGAGCGTGGCGAGACCCAGATCATGGGCGTCACCACGCTGAACATGCTCAAGATGGAGCAGCAGCTCGACACCCTCTCGCCGGTGACGCGCAAGCGCTACATGCACAACTACAACTTCCCGCCTTACAGCACCGGTGAGACCGGCCGCGTGGGTTCGCCGAAGCGCCGCGAGATCGGTCACGGTGCGCTCGCCGAGCGGGCCCTGATGCCGGTGCTGCCGACGCGTGAGGAGTTCCCCTACGCGATCCGTCAGGTGTCGGAGGCGCTCAGCTCGAACGGCTCCACGTCGATGGGCTCGGTCTGCGCCTCGACGCTGAGCCTGCTCAACGCCGGTGTGCCGCTGCGCGCGCCGGTCGCGGGTATCGCGATGGGTCTGGTCTCTGACACGGTCGACGGTGAGATGCAGTACGCGGCTCTGACCGACATCCTCGGAGCCGAGGACGCCTTCGGCGACATGGACTTCAAGGTCGCCGGCACCAAGGAGTTCGTCACGGCCATCCAGCTCGACACCAAGCTCGACGGCATCCCCGCCTCGGTGCTGGCCGGGGCGCTGACCCAGGCCCGCGACGCGCGCCTGCACATCCTCGACGTCATGGCCGAGGCCATCGACGTGCCCGACGAGATGAGCGAGTTCGCACCGCGGATCATCACGGTCAAGGTCCCCGTAGACAAGATCGGTGAGGTCATCGGCCCGAAGGGCAAGATGATCAACCAGATCCAGG
>JAKDLG010000183.1 GCA_030452985.1 Humibacillus sp. | reverse complement strand
CCCCGGCCTGATGCGGGAGTACTACCACCATCCCGAGGCGACCGCTGCTGCCATGTCGGATGGTTGGTACCGCACCGGCAACATCGCCCGCCGCGAGCAGGACGGGCACTTCGTCATGGTCGACCGACCCACCCACCTGATCATGCGAGGCGGCCTGGCTATCTACCGGCGTGCGGTCGAGGAGGCGCTGCTGACCCATCCGGCGATCAGCGACGCCAAGGTGGTCTCCGTCCCACATTCGGAGCACGGGGAGGAGGTACACACCGTCATCGAGCGGGACTCGCGAGCGGTGGTTTCCGAGGGCGAACTCCTGCAGTGGGCCCGCGAGCAGCTCCCGGGAATGATCGGTACCAAGCTGGAGCTGGCCAGTGCCCCGCCGGGGGCCGGACGGGCCGAGAGGTTCCGGAATGTTGTTAGCCAGCTACTACCTGGCATGGCCTTCGCTGCGGCCGGGACGGCGGTGGCCTTCGTGATCAATGTGTTCGTCCCGATCCTCAGCCCGTTGACCGCCGGTGTGCTCCTGGGGGTGGTGCTGGCCAACGTCGGTCTGGTGCCTGACCGGGTACGGCCCGGTCTGTCGGTCTCCACCCGACGGCTACTGCGCGCAGGTGTCGTCTTCCTCGGGCTGCAGCTGTCGCTGGTCGAGCTCGTCGGGCTCGGGGTGCCGCTGCTGGCCGTCGTGGTCGTCACCGTCGTGCTCGGGTTCGTCATCACGATGTGGTTCGGTCGTCGCATCGGACTGTCCCGCGACCTGACCCTCCTCACCGCGACAGGCTTCTCGATCTGCGGTGCCTCCGCGATCGCCGCCATGGAAGGCACCAGCGACGCCGACGAAGACGAGGTTGCCACCTCCGTGGCTCTGGTCACCATCTTCGGGACCATCGCGCTGTTCGTCTGGCCGCTGTTGCAGCCCGTTCTCCGGCTGGGGGACGAGGCCTACGGGGCTTGGTCGGGGGCCAGCGTTCACGAGGTCGCGCAGGTTGTCGCGGCGGCGTCGCCGGCGGGGGCGGTGGCCTTGTCGACCGCTGTCGTGGTCAAACTGGCGCGGGTGATCATGCTGGCTCCGATGGTGGCCACGGTGTCGTTCTTGGCGCGTCGTCGCAGCAAGATCAACCCAGACTCCGGCGGCCGTCGGCCGTCGCTGGTGCCGCTGTTCGTCTTGGGCTTCCTGGCCATGATCGTGGTGCGCAGCACCGGTGTGCTTCCCCAAGAGGTGCTGGATGTCGTCAAGGTCGTCACGACCGCCCTGCTCGCGGCGGCATTGTTCGGCCTGGGGACGGCCGTCCGGGTGCGGGTGCTGCTGGCCACGGGGCCTCGGGCGCTGGTGCTGGGGGCGGCCTCGACCGTGTCCATCGCGGCCGTCGCCTATGTCGGGGTGCTGGCCGCCGTGGGCCTCCCCTAGCTAGCCCGTTCCTGATACTCCGCCAGGGTCAGCGTCGCCGCGTGTGCGACCCGCAGCGCCTCGGCCTCCCGCTTGTCCAACGGGACGCTGCTGTTGGCCAGCTCGGCCATCGCCCGCAGCAGCCGGAACTGCCCGGCCCGACCGATCACCGCAGTGATCTGCGGGTCCAACGGGTTGATCATGTCCCCCCGCCGCCGATGCGCATGCTGAACGGGTGTCCGCCGAGCAGACGAGTCACCTCGCAGTACTCACCCGTCGCGCCCGGCCTGTCGCCAGCCTTCGCCAAGGCGCGCCGAACCCAGCAGATATTGGTGGTCAGCCCCCGTCGCTGGGCTTGCTGCTGAGGTTCTCCTGGATGAGGTCCATCACCGACGAGTCGGCCAGCGTGGTGCTGTCACCCGGCTCCCGGTCCTCGGCCACGTCCTTGAGCAGGCGGCGCATGATCTTGCCGGAGCGGGTCTTCGGCAGGTCGGGCACGACCATGATCGACCGGGGCTTGGCGATCGAGCCGATCACCTTGGCCACGTGGTTGCGCAGCTCGGCGACCACGTCGTCGCCGCCGCCCTTGGCGCTCTCGCGCAGAATGACGAACGCCTCGATCGACTGGCCGGTCATCGCGTCGGCAGCACCGACCACGGCCGCCTCGGCCACCATAGGGTGGGACACCAACGCCGACTCGATCTCGGTGGTGGACATCCGGTGGCCGGACACGTTGATCACGTCGTCGACGCGGCCCATCAACCAGTAGTCACCGTCCTCGTCGAGCTTGGCGCTGTCACCGCTGAAGTAGACGCCCGGGAAGCGCGACCAGTAGGTGTTCTGGTAGCGATCGTCGTCGCCCCACAGGGTGCGCAGCATCGCAGGCCACGGCTCGGTGATCACCAGGTAGCCGGCGCCGCCCTTGTCGACCGGTTCGCCCGCCTCGTTGTAGATCGCGGCGGTCACACCCGGCAGCGGCGTCATCGCCGATCCTGGCTTGCCCGCCGTCACGCCCGGCAGCGGGCTGATCAGGATCATGCCGTTCTCGGTCTGCCACCAGGTGTCGACCACCGGGCAGTTGTTGCCACCGATGACCTCGCGGTACCACATGTAGGCCTCGGGGTTGATCGGCTCGCCGACCGACCCGATGAGGCGCAGCGACGACAGGTCGAACTTCTCCGGGATCTGCCGGCCCCACTTCATGAAGGTGCGGATCGCCGTCGGCGCGCAGTAGAGGATGTTGACCTGGTACTTCGAGATGATCTCCCACCAGCGGCCCTGGTGCGGGGTGTCCGGGGTGCCCTCGTAGAGCACCGACGTCGTGGCGTTGGCCAGTGGGCCGTAGACGATGTAGGAGTGGCCGGTGACCCAGCCGATGTCGGCCGCGGTCCAGAACACGTCCTGGTCGGCCTTGAGGTCGAAGACCGCCCAGTGCGTGTACGACACCCCGACCAGGTAGCCACCGGTGGTGTGCAGCACGCCCTTGGGCTTACCGGTGGTGCCGCTGGAGTACATGATGTAGAGCGGGTGTTCGGCGTCGAAGAACTCGCACTGGTGCTCGGTGCTCTGGTGCTCGACCACATCGCTCCACCAGAGGTCCAGGTCGTCGTTCCAGGCGACGTCCTGCCCGGTGCGCTTGACCACCAGGACGTGGCGCACGCCCGGGCACTTGGCGACGGCCTCGTCCACCGTCGGTTTGAGGGCTGACGCCTTGCCGCGCCGGTTCGCGCCGTCGGCCGTGATCACGACCTCGACCCCGCAGTCCTTGACCCGGTCCTCGATGGACTGCGCGGAGAAGCCCGCGAAGATCACCGTGTGCGGCGCGCCGAGGCGCGCGCAGGCCAGCATCGCGACCACCGTCTCGGGGATCATCGGCATGTAGATCGCCACCCGGTCGCCGGTCTTGACCCCCAGCTCGATCAGCCCGTTGGCGGCCTGGCACACCTGCGCGAGCAGCTCGGCATACGTGATGTCGCGCTGGTCGCCGTTCTCCGCCTCGAAGTGGTAGGCGACTCGGTCGCCGAGCCCGTTCTCGACGTGCCGGTCCAGACAGTTGTAGGCCGCGTTGAGCTTGCCTCCGACGTACCACTTCGAGTGCGGCGCGTCGCTCCAGTCCAGCACTTCGGTGAACGGCTCCGCCCAGGTGATCCGCTCGGCCTGCTTGCCCCAGAAGGCCAGTCGATCCTCCTTAGCCTCCGCGTAGGCCTCCGCCGTCAGGTTGGCGTGGGCGGCCAGCTCGGCCGGTGGCTCGAAGCTCCGGGTCTCATGGAGCATGTTCGACAGTTCAGCGTTGCTCATTTCTCTCCTTCGAAGGGGTGCGGTGAGCGCACGGCTTTCGGGTCGTTCTCGTCCGGTCCTGACCGACAGCACTCCAGGAATCGGGTCGGGGTCATCGCTCCACCCCGAGCGGGCCGACGGGCAGCACCTGCTTCTTGAACGTGAAAGCGGTGACGACCGCGAACGACGCGTACCAGGCCGCGATGGCGGTCAGGATACCCGCGTAACCGCCGGCCTTGCCCAGCCCGGACGACCCGTTGAAGTCGCCAATGGCCAGCAGGAAGAAGGTGATCGTCAGCAGCACGAAGACCGTGAGCACCGCCACGTTGACCCGAAGCGCCGCCACGGTCATGTAGAGCGTGAAGATCCCCCACGCGAGCAGGAACAGCCCGACGCCCTTCCCTACGTCCTTACCGGCCCCACTGAGGTCGGTATGACCGGTCAGCCACCAGAACGAGATCCAGAAGGCGCCGTAAGAGCTGAACGCTGTCGCACCGAAGACGTTGCCCTTGGCGAACTCCCAGATGCCGGCGACGAGCTGCGCCAGCCCACCGTAGGCGAGGGCGAGGCCGAACACCACGGGTTCGACGGTCGCCGGCACGAAGCCCGCGTTCACGACGCTCAGCACGAAGGTCGTCAGGGCGAAGGCACCGAGCCCCAGAGCCGACGGATCGGCGATGTGCGCGCCGGGGGTGAAGAGGGGGGCTGGAGCTTGTTGTTCTTTGGTCGTTGACATAAATGCTCCCTCAGGCGAGGTCGACCGGCTTCGTCGCCGACCCGGCGGGGCACTCGACACCCTGCGGGTGCCATGCCACCACCATTAAAGGCCTAACGCTGAGAAGTCACCTTGTCAAGAGTCGACTGTTCACCGACCCCAGGGGGCGCGAGGTGCACCGTCACAAGCATGGGCGTCCCTGACATTTCACCGAACCACTGGCGCATAAGGGCCGTCGCGCCCGTACTGGTTACCGGTCAGAGCCAGCCGCGGTCCTGGGCGACCCGGGCGGCCTGGGCCCGCGTCGACGTCGACGTCTTGCCGATGGCGCTGCTGAGGTGGTTGCGCACGGTGCCCGGCGACAGGTGCACCTGGCCCGCGATCTCGGCCACGGTGCCACCCGCGATCGCGACGCGCAGCACGTCGCGCTCGCGCTCGGTGAGCGGGTTGGCGCCGTCGGCCAGCGACTCGGTGGCGAGCGACGGGTCGACGACGCGCAGCCCTGCGTGCACCTTGCGCACCGCCTCGGCCAGCTGCCGGGCGGGGGTGTCCTTGACCACGAAGCCCGACGCCCCGGCCTCCAGGGCACGACGCAGGTAGCCGGGTCGGCCGAACGTCGTCACGATCAGCGAGCGCACGCCCGGCAGCGCGTCGCGCACGGCCGCCGCAGCCGCGATGCCGTCGAGCCCAGGCATCTCGATGTCGAGCAAGCACACCTCGGCGCCAACCTCGCGGGCCCGGGCCACGACCTCGTCGCCGCGACCGACCTCGGCCACCACCTCGAGGTCGCTCTCGAGGGCAAGCAGCGCGGCGAGCGCCCCTCGCACGAGGGCCTGGTCATCAGCCAGCAGCACCTTGATCGGTTGGCTCACATCGTCACCTCCAGGGTCGTGCCGTGCCCGTCGGGGCCGGTCGCGTACGACAGCTGCCCACCGGCCGCCTCGACCCTTTCACGAAGACCACGGATGCCGTTGCCCTCCGGGCGGCCTTCCCGTCCTCGACCGTCGTCGGCCACCGTCAGAACGTTGCTTCCGAGCTCGATGCTGCACGCGTCGGCGTCGCTGTGACGCACGACGTTGGTGACGGCCTCTCGCAGCACCCAAGCCAGCACGGCGCGGTGGCGCGGGTCGACGATCGTGATGTCAGGATCGCCGTGGTCGGGCAGGTTGGAGCAGATCCCCGCAGCCCGCAGGGCCCCACGGGCCGAGGCGAGCTCGTGGTCGAGCCGTGCCACCCGCAGCCCGCCGACCGTCTCTCGGATCTCGGCCAGCGCCTGCCGGGTCAGCTGCTGGATCTCGGCGAGCTCGGCCTTGGCCCGCTCGGGGTCGAGCTCGACGAGCCGTTCGGCGAGCTCGGCCTTCAGGGTCACCACCGTGAGCGAGTGCCCGAGCACGTCGTGCACGTCGCGGGCCACCCGCTCGCGTTCGTCGACGACGGCCAACCGCTCACGCACCTGCTCGTAGCGCTCACCCTGCTCGATGGCCACACGCACCAGTCCGGTGGCGACGACCACCGAGAAAACGATCAGCCCGAACGACCACCATTCGTCGAACTCGCCCAAGGCCCAGGGCAGCAGCATCGTGAGCGCGACGCCGACCGCCGCGCTGACGAACGCCCATCGGATCGGCAGCACGAACATGGCGAACGAGAGGATGAAGGGCATGAAGCCCAGCGCGTTGAGCCCGATGATGATCGCCGAGAGCAGCGAGAGCGCACAGAGCGCGACGAGCAACAGCCCCGACAGTCGATTGCGCTCCTCGCCACGCTCCTCCCGCTTGTCGAGCGCCCCCATGCCGCCGAGGTACACCACGACGAACGCCGCGACCAACATGACGCCGACGATCTCGACCAGCGCTCCGCGCCCCGACTGGAACACCGAGATCAGCGGATAGATGAGAAAGACGAGCCAGACCGCGCGCATCAGCCAGCCGAAGCGCTCCCACGGGTTATGGCCGGCATCCGGCGTGTTGCCGTCGCTGCCGACGGGTAGCCCCGACGCGCGCGCCACGGATGCCGGAGCAGGGCCGTCGCGCTCCGGGCCGCCAGCGGGGTCACCGGCGGCCTCGGCCCACCGGGAGACGGACCGAGCGGCCGGGCTGACCGCGGTGGGGGCCGCTCTCGCCCGCCGGCGCTCTGACCGTTGCTCGGTCACTGGCGCTCCCGACCGCGGCGCACGAAGTAGACGGCGCCGATCCCGAAGATGGCGAACCACACGAGGACGTTCAGCAAGGGGAGCCACAGCGGGTCCTGCGTACCGTCGACCAGGTAGCCCTCGGTGAGGGGGTAGCGGGCCAGACCGGCATACCCGTACAACGGGGTGAACTTGGCGATGGTGAGCATCACGCCGGAGAGCGGGATGAAGAGGTTGCCGAGAAAGGCGAAGATGACGATCGAGCCGGACGCCGCACCGACGGCCGCCTCAGAGGGCAGCGCGGTTCCGACCAGCAGGCCGTAGAGCGCGAAGATCGACGAGGCGAGAAGGCAGACGACGGCGCTGACGAGCCAGGCCATGGGTGAGCCCTTGGCGCCCGTGAGCACTCCGAGCACGTAGACCAGGGCGATCGGGATGGCCGCCACCGTCATCGCGATGACCGCCTTCATACCGATGTAGCCGGCGTCGGTGAGTGGGGTGAGCCCCAGCTGCCGACCCCAACCCTGCTGTCGTTCCAGAGCGGCGTTGCCACCGATGTTCGTCGTGGCGATCACAGCGCCGTACGCCGCCATGCCGATCATGATGTACATCGCCACGTTACCGTTGCCGATGTTCTCGTTCTTGTAGTCGGTCGCGGCGCCGAAGATGATGTAGAAGAAGGCGGGCAGCACGGCGGTGAAGAACATGTTGGTGTAGTTGCGGGTGATGCGCCGCATCTCGAGAAGGGTGTACGTGGGGTTCATCGCGCCAGCTCCTTGCTGCTGAGGTCATTGTCACCCGAGTCGAGCGCGGATGCGGAACTGATCGGGTTGTCGTCTGTGGACGGATCGCCGGTGAGCGCCATGAAGGCCTGCTCGAGGCTGGCGGTGACGATCTCGACGTCGGTGCCGCCCAGGTCGTTCAGCAGCATCCGGGCGACGGCGTCGGAGTCGGTCGCGGTGACGACCACGCGTTCGCCGCGCTCGTCGACCGACTGCACGCCGGGCGCCCCTCGTAGGGTCGTGATGGCCTCGGCGGCGGACCGACGAGGCAGGTTCGCCGACACGGTGCGCCCACTCGCGCGGCCGCGCACCTCGGCGGTCGTGCCGTCGGCCACGACCCGGCCGCCCGCGACGAGCACGATGCGATCGGCGAACATGTCGGCCTCTTCGAGGTAGTGCGTGGCGAAGATGACGGTGCGACCGGCCGAGGCGTCGGCGTGCATCGTGTCCCAGAAGTCGCGGCGAGCGCTGACGTCCATGCCGGCGGTCGGCTCGTCGAGGATGAGCAGCCGCGGGTCGGGCAGCAGGGCCAGGGCGAACCGCAGGCGCTGCTGCTCGCCGCCGGAGCACTTCGACACCTTACGGCCGACCAGCTTTCGCAGGCCGGCCCGGTCGATGACCTCGTCGACGTCGGTGTGCGTGCGGTAGGTCGAGGCGATCATCCGCACGATCTCGCGCACGGTGAGGTCACGCAGCAAGCCGCCGGTCTGCAGCACCGCCGACACGGTTCCGGTGTCGATGGCCCGTCGTGGTCGCTCGCCGAAGACCCTGACCGTTCCGCTGTCCGGGTTGGTCAGGCCGAGCACCATGTCGAGGGTGGTCGTCTTGCCGGCGCCGTTCGGGCCGAGGAAGGCGACGATCTCGCCCGACTCGACGCGTAGGTCGATGCCACTGACGGCGCGAACCCGCTCGCCGCGGGCGCCCTTGAAGGTCTTGACCAGGTCGGTGAGCTCAATCGCGGCGACCGTGGTGGCAGGGGGGTTCGGGTTCATGCTGACCAGTCTGCCGACGTCAGCCCCTCTGCAGACCGGGCAGGCGTCACGACCTGCCCGTGACAGGTGTCAGGGTGTCGGCGGGCGGGGTCGTCACGCATTACCGTGACCGCATGGACGGGACCGAGCTGCTGGGCTTCGACACCGGGGCCCTCTGCGAGTGGCTCACGGTACGGCGAAGGGTGTGGCACTTCCCGGTCGGAATCGCGAACGGCGTCTTCCAAGCCTCCCCCGCCGTGGTCGTGCGCGAGCGGTCGGTGGTGTCGTGAGCGCGGCCCGGCGGTTCCGGCACGGTCTGGTCATCGGCAAGTTCTACCCCTTCCACGCCGGCCACCAGGCGCTCGTGCGCGCGGCGACGTCGAGCTGTGACCGGGTCACCGTCGAGGTGATGGTGCACGGCGTCGAGTCGATCCCGGCAGCGGTGCGGGTGGGGTGGGTGCAGGGCGAGCACCCCGACGCCCGGGTCGTTGCTGTCTTCGACGATGCCGAGGTCGACTTCGACTCTGCCGCGCTCTGGGACGTGCACCTGGCCGTGATCGCGTCGCACCTCGACGGGCCGGTGGATGCGGTGTTCACCAGTGACGCCTACGGGGCCGAGCTGGCTCGTCGCCTCGGGGCCGACTGGGTGCAGGTCGACCCCGGCCGGGCCTCGACGCCGATCTCGGGAACGGCGATCCGCGACGACCCGGAGGGCAACTGGTGGGCGCTGCCCACCCCGGTGCGCCGGTGGTTCACCAAACGGGTCGTCGTGCTCGGCGCCGAGTCGACGGGTTCGACGACCCTGGCCAGGGCCCTCGGCGCTCACTACGCCATGGAGGTCGTGCCGGAGTACGGCCGGGATTGGACCGAACGCCGGTCCGGCGGCGCCGAGGCACCTTGGCAGTCGGTGGAGTTCGACCTGGTCGCGCACCAGCAGGCAGCAGCTGAAAAGCTCACGGCCGAACGGGCGGCCCGGCCACTGATCGTATGCGACGCCGACGTGCTGGCCACGACGCTCTGGCACGAGCGATGCGTCGGTCACGCTTCGCCGTCGGTGGTGGCAGCGGCCGCCGCCCGGCCGGCACCCTCGCTCTACGTGCTGACCGGCGACGAGATCCCGTTCGTGCGGGACGGGACGCGCGAAGGCGAGCACGTGCGCGCCGTGATGCAGCAGCGCTTCCGCGAGGTTCTCGAGCGGGTACAGGGCGACCGCGGTGTGCCCTGGCTCGAGGTTCGGGGCACTCCGAGCGAGCGGCTGGCCGCTGCGGTGGCCGCGGTCGACGACGTCGTGGCCGCCGGCTGGGACCTCGCCGCCCCCCTCGGCTGAACCGTCGAGGGGGGCTGCTCTCGCCGCTTCCCGCCCTCACCGCCTGTGGACTGGCCACAGGCGCTACCTCTTACTCACCATCGAGATCACGTCGACCCACCCGCCAACACCGACGCGGACCCCGCCCCGACGCGCTCGCCAATGCGCCGCGAGCGAGGCTGCAATCCGGCCCGGCAAGAGTCAGGGCTCTCTCTCGCCCACGTATCACGCCACGAATGGACCCCTCTATACGGGTATCGCCCACCCGTTCAAGCTGGTGGGGATGTCATGTCACTCGGGAGGAAGAATG
>JAKDLG010000182.1 GCA_030452985.1 Humibacillus sp. | reverse complement strand
ACCTGCTCGTGAGCTCCCCCATCCCCCCGGCCACCGCTGCGGTGCTCGTGCTCAACGCCGGCTCGTCGTCGCTGAAGTACCAGCTGCTCGTGCCCGAGACGGCCCAGGTGCTCGCCGGCGGTCTCGTCGAGAGCATCGGCGAGCCGGGCAGCACCATCGCCGACCACAGCGACGCCCTGGCCGTGATGACGTCCGAGCTCACCGCTGCCGGCGTCGACCTCGACCGCGACCCGCCCCGGGCGGTCGGTCACCGGGTCGTGCACGGTGGGCCCGACTTCAGCGACCCCGTGCTCATCGACGACGCGGTGCTCGGCGCCATCCGAGACCTCGTCCCCCTGGCTCCGCTGCACAACCCCGGCGCGGTCACCGGCATCGAGGCCGCCCGGAAGCGGTTCGACGTGCCCCAGGTCGCCGTGTTCGACACGGCCTTCTTCACCGACCTGCCGGCCCCGGCCGCGACCTACGCCCTGCCGCGCGAGCTCGCCGAGAAGCACCGCATCCGGCGGTACGGCTTCCACGGCACGTCGCACCAGTTCGTCTCCGAAGCCGCGGCCGACCTCGTCGGCCGTCCGCTCGCCGATCTCGACCAGATCGTGCTGCACCTCGGCAACGGCTGCTCGGCGTCGGCAGTGCGCGGTGGCCGGGCGGTCGAGACCTCGATGGGGTTGACCCCGCTCGAGGGGCTGGTCATGGGAACCCGCTCGGGCGACGTCGACCCCGGCCTGCACGCCTTCCTGCACCGGGAGGAGGGGATGACGATCGAGCAGGTCGACGCGTTGCTGAACAAGCAGTCGGGGCTGGTCGGGCTGGCCGGCGCCAACGACTTCCGCGCGGTCGAGCAGCTGATGAGCGAAGGCGACGCGCCCGCGACGCTCGCGTTCGAGGTGGTCGTGCACCGGCTCAAGCACTACGTGGGCGCCTACCTCGCGCAGCTGGGCCACCTCGACGTGCTGAGCTTCACAGCCGGTATCGGTCAGCACAGCCCCACCCTGCGAGCCGCCGTGGTCGCCGGACTGGACGGTCTCGGCCTACGCCTCGATGCCGAGCGCAACGAGGCCCGTTCGTCAGAGGCTCGCGTCATCAGCACCGACGACTCTCCCGTCACGATCGCCGTCGTGCCGACGAACGAAGAGCTCGCCATCGCCCGTCAGACCGCCGCCTTCGTGGGTTAGCCGGGGGTTGGCCGGGGGTTGGCCGTGGGCCAGCCGCCCGCTGAGGGCCAGAGCGTGCGCGGTGTGCTCCAGATGTCACGCATCCCCCACGTCGTCGCCGAGTCGAGCACGGCAGCGCCTTTCGTCAGCACGAGCTGCACGCCCAGGGCGTCATCGCGGGTCGGGTAGGTGCGTGCCGTGAGGGTGCGCCCGTTCGCGAACACCTCGAGGGCCGAGTGGTCGACGAGCACCCGCAGGTCGACCCTGCCCTCCGGCCCGACCGGGAGCAGTCCCTGCCTCGTCACGCCCTGGACAGTCGGGTCGAGGGTGCTGCGTGACCGGTCGAGAACGAGCCGCACCTGCGCGGCACCGTCGTCGGTGCCACCTTCGGTACCGCGACCAGTGCCACCGTCGGTGCCTCGGGCCAGCCGGATGACGGTGCGTTCCTGCTCGTCGGGGGTGGCCCGCACCAGCACGTCGACGATGCCGCCCGGAGCGAGCCGTGCCACCAGCTCAAGGTCGACGGCCACGCCGGAGCCGAGCGTGAGCGGCATCCCCTGTTGGAGGGCGCCCACGTCGGTCACGACCCGATCCGTGCGCAGCGACGCCACCTCGTTGACCGGCGCCTGCCAGAGCGTTCCGTCGCTGCCGAGGGTCACCTCGCGGGGCGCCGACATGACGCCCGCCCAGCCAGCGGCCACGCAAGCGGCCCCCGACCGTTCCTCCTGCAGCCAGCCGAACATGACCCGGCGCCCACCCTCGTCGGTGAACGACTGCGGGGCGTAGAAGCACGAGCCACCAAGGTCGAGCCGCTCCAGCGACGACGGCTCGAAGTGGTTGCCGGCGTAGGTCCCCGTGAGGTATAGCGCGTGGTGCAGCGAGACATCGTCGCACGCCGAGAACACCAGTACATCGGATGCCGGGCCGCCCGGTTCTTGGGCGGGGGGACGAAAGAGGTCGACGCACTCCCACATGGCCCCGGTCCAGTAGTCGTGCCCACGGTCCCGCTCGTGGACGTCACCGACGATCAGGGGGCCGACGAGGCGCCAGGCGCGCAGATCCTCGGAGTCGTAGAGCAGGGCCGCACCGCCGACCCCCGTGAAGCCTGACCCGACCAGCTGCCGCCAGCGGCCGCCCTCCCGCCATACGCAGTGGTCGCGGAAGCCGGTCACGTCGAGGCCGGGCGGCGGGTGGTCGATCACCGGGTTGCCGGGGTCGGCCACCCAGGAGCGCAGATCGGCGGAGCCGGTCGCCAGGCAGGGCAGCTGACGACCGTCACGGTTTCCCGAGTAGACAAGGGTCGGGATGCCGCCGTCGTTGACCAGCACCCCCGACCAGCAACCGTCTCGGTCGGGCCCGTCATCACTCGGAACGAGAGCCACGGGCTCGTCGGTCCACGTGACCAGGTCACGGCTGATCGCGTGCCCCCAGTGGATCCGGCCGTGCACGGCCGCGTGCGGGTTGTACTGGTAGAAGAGGTGGTAGGTCCCCTCCCACTGGCCGAGCCCGTTCGGGTCGTTCATCCACCCCCCGGGCGCCGTGAAGTGGTAGCGCGGACGCTGCGGGTCCAGCTCAGCCAGCCCGACCAGGTCGTTGTCCATGACCGCATCATGGCGCAACCGTTGGGCTCGCTGCAGCGGGCGGACCGTCGTCGACATGGAGACACGGCGCCTCGGGACATACGGTATGACCGTGAACAGCGAAACCGACAGCGTGCCCACCGAGCGCGTGCCGACCCTGCCCCCCGACGACCAGCCCCGCCGGATGCGGGACGACGAGCCGCGAGTGACCGCGCCGGTCACCACCCGATCGATGGTGCGGCCCACCAGCGCCTCCTCCGCCGTGCCGCCTGCCGTCCGGGCCGCGAGCGAGTGGTCGGGGCGACTGCTGCTCATCGGGGCCGCCCTCTTCGTACTGGCGCTGGTCATCCGCGAGGTCTCCGAGATAGTCGTGCCCATCGCCATCGCGGTGCTGCTCACCGCTCTGCTCGGCCCCCTCACGGCCCGGCTGCGACGTCATATGCCGGCCGGTGCGGCGGCCGGTCTGACGCTCGTCGCTCTGCTGCTCGTGGTGAGCGGCGCCCTGACCCTTGTCGGGTCGCAGTTCTCGAGTGGTTTCTCCGACCTGACCAACCAGGTGGCCAGCGGACTCGAGCAGATCCGCGACTGGGTGCGCACCACCTTCAAGATCACCGACTCGCAGTTCAACGGCTACTTCGACGAGATCAAGAACCAGGTCGGCAAGAGCGGCAACCTCGGCGACACGGCATCCTCGATCGGCCTGACCGCCACCCACTTCGTCGCGGGCCTGTTCATCGCCCTGTTCGCGCTCTTCTTCTTCCTCTACCAGGGCCCGCGCATCTGGTCGTGGGTCGTGCGCCTCTTCCCCCGGGTCGCGCGCGAGCGGGTGGACTCCTCGGGTGTCATCGCCTGGGGCCAGCTCTCGGCCTTCGTGCGGGCCACCCTGATCGTCGCGGCCGTCGACGCCGTCGGCATCGGGGTGGGCGCCGCCATCCTGCGCGTTCCGTTCGCCCTGCCCATCGGCATCCTCGTGTTCCTGCTGGCCTTCATCCCGATCGTCGGTGCGCTGCTCTCCGGGATGGTGGCGGTGCTGCTCGCGCTCGTCGCACACGGCCCCGGCGTGGCCCTGATCATGCTCGCCGTCGTGATCGGCGTGCAGCAGGTCGAGTCGCACGTGCTGCAGCCCTTCCTGCTCGGCAAGGCCGTCAGCGTGCACCCGCTCGCGGTCATCCTCGCCATCGCGACCGGCTCCATCGTCGCCGGCATCGTCGGCGCCCTGGTCGCCGTGCCGTTTGCAGCGGTGCTCAACGCGGTGAGCAAGCACCTGCTCTCGGGCGACTCCTCAGCCGAGATCTCCGCAGAGCTGGAGGAGACCGTCGACAGCGGAGGCAGCCCCGCAACTGCGTGAGCGCCACGGCCGCGTTCGCCGGAAAAGCGAGCGGGCGGCAATGGGGGCGCTGACGCCGAAATGCTGCAGCGTCAGTGCCCCTCGACGGCGTTGCTGACCGTTGAAGGAACGTCAGCTGGAGACGGCGCGGCGGGCCAGGAGAGCGCGCTCGTCGAGCTCGTCGGCCTCGTCGGCGAACTCGGGAGTGGCAAAGACATCGGCGGGGATGCCGCTCTCGGTGAGCCGTGGCTCAGCCCTGGCCTTGAGGGAGTACGTCGGGCGGGGCACCGGTACGGGGCTCCAGGTTCCGGGAGCGAGCGGCTCGGCCGGCGAGACGAGCGCTGCCGCGGTTCCGCGGGCCTGGATGGCCGCCGCCGCGGCGGCCTCGCCGTCGAAGAACGAGGCAATCTCACGGGGAGCTGCCGGGGTCTGCGGACCGGCCTGCGAACCGGCCGCCGCAGACACCGCAGACACCGCAGATACCGCGACGGTGTCCGCCGCAGTGGTGTCGGCAGTGGTGTCGGCAGCGGCGCTGCCACCCTGCGCCGTGACGCGCCTGGCTGCGCCCGGCCCCGCGGCGTAGGCGTGGGTGTGCACGGCCTGGGTGTCATCAGCGGCGGGCTCGAACGTCGCGGAGGCAGCCCCGCCGTGGCTGTCGCGGGCGGCGACTCGCTTGGCCCGGTCAGCCGCGGCCTCGGTGCGCAGCCAGAAGACAACGGCTGCAACAGTGAGCACCGCGAACGGCACGGAGAGCCATGTCAGCCTGTTCGTCGCGGTGAGCGCGATCGACGTCGGAACCCAGAGCAGCGCCGCCAACAACAGGGCGGCACGCAGCCGCCGCTGCCCCATCGACGGACCCACCGTTGGCGCGGTTGGCCGGTGCTGGTCGTCGGGCGCGCTGTTCGGTCGACGGGTCTGGGGCATCGGCTCCACCTTGACGGGCTCGGATTGGGTGCTGACGGTGCTGCCGGTGCTGGCAGTGCTGGCAGTGCTCCGGGTGATCGGGGTGTCGGTGGTGGTGTCGGTGACTTTGGCGTTGGCACCACGACCCGACCGGGTCGACCGGGCCGTCAACGGTGATCCGGCTCGGGCCGCCCCGACCGGTTGGGCCCGCTTGACGTCGACCGTCGCCCGGGTGCTGCGCGCCGGGGTGACCGCGTAGGAGTCTGGTCGGGGTGGGGCCAGTTCCGGCCCACGCAGGAAGGGGCGCTTCTGTAGCACCCGCATGGCCTCGGAGAACCCGTCGACCGACCGGGTCGCCGCGGCGTCCTCCCGACGGCGGACCCAGTGCTGCACGAGGTAGGCGGCCCAGACCGCCACGATGACGACGAAGATCAGGCTGCCTTGCACGAGGCCCACCGTAGGACGCCGACGACCCGACTCACTGCATATTCGATGCGTGTCGCGCAAGAGGCTGGGGTTACGAGTGGGACAAGCGTGCCGTCAGCGTGCCCCGTTCTGCCAGTTCGTCGCTCGTCACCGCGAAAGTCCGGTGGTCGCGCCATTGGCCGTCGATGTGCAGGAAGCGTTCACGTACCCCTTCGTCGCGAAGCCCGAGCCGCTCGACCACGGCCAACGACCGCAGGTTGTCGCCGCGGATGTTGACCTCGATGCGGTGCAGACCGGCCGGCCCGAGGGCGTGGTCGATGGCCAGGGCCAGCGAGCGGGTGGCGATGCCGCGACCGGTGTGCCGGGCGTCGAGCCAGTAGCCGACGGCCCCGGACTGCTGGGCGGCTCGCACGATACCGAAGACGTGCACCTGGCCGACGATGTGACCGCCGACGTCGATGCACCAGGGCAGGGCGCGGTCGGCCCGGGCCTCGTGGTCGAGGTCACGGACGAACTGGCGGAACGACACCGGACCGCTCGGGTCGGCTCCCGGTGGGAGGGTCGGCTCCCAGGGCTGCACGTGGGCCGCGTTGGCCTGACGGACCCGCTGCCACTCCTGTTCGTCGGAGGACCGCAGCGGTCGCAGCATGATCGTCGGGTCGTGAAACGACTCTCGCAGCACCACGGGCCACGTCGCGCGCCCCTCGCGATGGGGGCGCCACGGCATCCTCATCCCCTCACCACGCTGTCCATTGCATCACGGCGAGGCGACCCTGGTCGATCACGAGCGCGGGTGGTCGCCGCCGGCCACCTGTGAGAGCACATGTGCGAGCACCGGCTCGAGCACGTCGAGGGCATCACGCACTCCACCCCGCGACCCCGGCAGGTTGGCCACGAAGGTCGACCCGGCGATTCCGACGAGGCCGCGCGACAGCATCGCCGTGGGCACGCCCTTCGCGATCCCCGCGGCTCGCAGGGCCTCGGCGACACCGGGCACGAGGCGGTCGAGCACCGGCCGGGTCTGCTCCGGGGTGACGTCGGTCGGGGTCAGCCCGGTACCCCCTGTGGTCAACACCAGCGCGGGCGCGCCGCCGATCGCCTCGCGCAGAGCGGCACCGAACGGGTCACCGTCAGCCACCACGATCGCGTCGTCGACGTGAAAGCCCCACGCCCGCAGGCGTTCGACGATCACCGCGCCCGACGTGTCGGTGTACACGCCGGCAGCGGCGCGGTTCGAGGAGGTGACCACGACGGCCGTGTAGCCGGCCCCGGTCAGCTCACTCATGCCAGTCTCCCGAGCGACCGCCCGACTTCGCGGTGACCCGCACGTCGGTGATGCGCGCGTGCTTGTCGACAGCCTTGACCATGTCGATGAGCGCGAGCGCGGCAACGCTCACGGCGGTCAGCGCCTCCATCTCGATGCCCGTGCGGTCGGCGGTGCGAACGGTGGCGGCGATGCGAACGCCGGTGTCGACCACCTCGAGGTCGACCTCCACGGCGTGCACGGCGATCGGGTGAGCGAGCGGGATCAGCTCGGGGGTGCGTTTCACGGCCTGGATACCGGCCAGTCGCGCCACCCCGAGTGCGTCGCCCTTGGGCACGTTGCCGGTGCGCAGCGCCACCACCGCGTCGGCGTGCAACAGCACCTGCCCCGCAGCACTCGCCTCCCGCGCGGTCACCGCCTTCGCCGACACGTCGACCATGTGGGCGGTGCCGTCGGCACGAAGATGCGTCAGACCGCCCGGGCCCTGCGCACTCCTCGAGGCACCGGTGACCTCCGGAACGTCGGATGCCGGCACGTCAGGCATCACTGTCGAGCAGGATCACGTCGACGACGTCTCCGGCATCGAGCTCGCTCACGTCGTCGGGCACGATGAACAGGCCGTTGGCCAGAGCGAGGTCTCCGACGAAATGCGAGCCCTGCCCGGCCACGGGACCGGCGAGCAGGGGCCCCTCCGGTGACCGGGACAGCACGGCGCGGCCGAACTGACGCCGCCCCTGGAACGAGCGCACTCCCTCGGTGAGGGTGGCCCGACGCAGGCGCCGCTTCTCGGGAGCCAGCCGCATCAGGCGCCGAAGGGCCGGCCGCACGAAGATCTCGAACGAGACGAACGACGACACCGGGTTGCCGGGGAGCGCGAACAGCGGCACCTGTCGCCCGGCCGGGCCGGTGAGGAACCCGAAGCCCTGGGGCTTGCCCGGCTGCATCGCCACCTTCACGAAGTCGACACCCTCGGAGCGCAACGCACTCTTGACCACGTCGTAGGCGCCCATCGACACCCCACCGCTGGTGATGATCACGTCGGCCTCACCGACGATCTCGTCGAGCGCGGCGAGCAGCTCGGCGTCGGTGTCACCGACCGCCGCCCGGATCTCAGCGGAGGCACCGACGGCGATGCACTCGGCCCAGAGCATCGAGCTGTTGGAGTCGTGGATCTGACCGGGGCCCAAGGGTTCTCCGGGTGAGACGAGCTCTGCCCCGGTCGACAGCACCACCACGTGCGGGCGGGCGTGCACCTCTACCTCACCGTGCCCGCACGCCGCGAGCACAGCGATCGTGCGCGAGCCGACGACGTCGCCGGCCGAGGCCACGACGTCGCCCACGGCGATGTCCTCACCGCGCCGGCGCACGTACGTGCCCCGGGGCGCCTGGGCCCGGCACTCGACCTCGCCGGCGGCGGCCCCGTCGGTGTCCTCCACCGCGATCACCGCGTCGGAACCTCGCGGCATCCGGGCACCGGTCATGATGCGGGCCGCCTCACCCGGCGAGACGGTGAAGCTCGGGTCGTCACCCGCTGCAACCTCGCCGACGATGCGCAGCCGCACCGGCACGTCGACCGCATCCTCCAGAGAGGAGGAACACACGGCGTAGCCGTCCATGGAGGAGTTGTCGAAGCCCGGGAGGTCGACCTTGGCGCGCACGTCGCGAGCCACGACCAGGCCCAACGCGTCGGCCAGCGGCAGGGACTGCGTTGGAGACGGTTCGAGCGACCCCAGGATCGAGCGCAGGTGGTCGTCGACCGAGCGCAGGTCTGTCGACGCCGGCTCATCCACGGCGCCATCGAGCCCACCGAGGACGGCGCTGCGGCGCACCCGGCGCAACCCGTCGATGAGCACGTCGCCGACGCAGCGCACGTCCTCCTCGAAGACCGGGTCGCCGATGACCCGCAGACTGGTGCACTCGGCCAAGGACGGCGGGCCGTAGGGGAACCGGGCGTCGAAACCGGACACGAAGCGGTAGGCGGAGTCGAGGTCGACGAAGGGCTCCGGCCCGGGCCGTGCCGCCACCACGTGGTAGCTCTCGTCGAGGGAGAAGAAGTCGGAGCGCACCACGAGCAGGTCGTTGGTCGTCTTCACCGGCCGGAACCTCGTGCGGGGCACGAGCAGGGCCTCCGAGCCTTCGAACACCTCGATCGCGGTGCCCATCGCCGACTCGACCTGGATGATCTCGGGGCTCGCGGGGTTGGCCGGGTCGACGGGCTTGCGGTTGACGATGATCGGCAGCCCCAGCACCCCGTCGTGCGCCACCAGCCGCTCGCGCAGCACCTCGAGGTTGATCCACACGTTGTTGGCGTTGAAGGTGCTGTGGCGGGTGGTGTCGCGGAAGAACCGTTCCTCGCCCTCCTCGACCATGGCGGTGTCGCGCAGGATGAGCTGCCCGTCAGACCGGCGGACCGCCAGGTGGCCACCCTTGCGGTCACTCCTCGTGCGCCGGCACACCTCAGCCACGTAGGGCAGGTCGTGCTCGACCATCCAGGCCGCCACGTCGGGGTCGCAGGTCGCGCCGAGGTTGTCGGAGTTGGAGAGGAACGCGAAGCGGATCCCCTTCTCCAGCAGGGCATCGAGCACACCCGAGGTCATGAGCGAGACGTAGATGTCGCCGTGGCCGGGAGGGCACCACTCGAGCTCTGGGTCCTGGGGCCAGTCGATCGGGGTGAGGTCACCGGGCAGCAGCTTCGGCTCGGCGTTCTGGATGAAGTCGAGGGGCAGGCCCTCGACCGGCAGCGCCGGGTACTTGGCGAGGATCTTCAGCGACTCCTCCGAAGTGCGGAAGGAGTTCATCAGCACGAGCGGCAGCTCGACGTCCCACCGTTCGCGCAGGCAGAGCACCTGCTGAGCGATGATGTCGAGGAAGGTGAGGTCGTCCTTGACGACGAGCGCCGACTTCGCACCGGTCATGCCCATGCCCGTACCGAGGCCGCCGTTCAGCTTGATGACGGCGGTCTGGGAGAGGGCACTCCTCGCCTCCTCCTGCGACACCGAGACGTTGCCGAGCTTCTGAACCTCCCCGAGCGGCCGGATCGTCGACTCGGGGATGGTACCGAGAGCGCCGTGCTCGAGCTGGGCGTAGTAGTGCTCGAAGACCGTGATGGCCTCTGCGCCCAGGCCACGTTCCCGCATGCGTGACACCGCCTCGGCCAACCCCGTCTGACTCATGGAGTCACCATACGGCGAGCCCCTGCCTCCCTTCCGGCGTATGGGATAATCGGGGCGTGCAGAGCCCAGCCTCCAAGCGTGAGGTCCGTCACGACGCCCGGGCTCGGCGTCGCGCCATCGCCGACGGACTCACCGACGGGCAGATCGAGGCCGCCGGAGAGGCGATCGCGGATGCCGTGCTGAGCC
>JAKDLG010000181.1 GCA_030452985.1 Humibacillus sp. | reverse complement strand
CGGACACCCTCGAGCAGTTGCCCCAGTGGATCGTCAACGGCTCCGGAAACTCCCGTGAAGGCCGCGACGCGCCGGCCGAACCCGACGCGGCGCCCGCTGCCGATCCCGCCCCGACTGACCCGGCCGAGTCGGCCCCGGCTGCCCTGGCCGACGCCGCCCCGGGCGGCGGCATCGGACCCGGCTCAACAGCATCCGGGCTGGGGGTCGACCAGAACCCCGCCGTCGCGGTCCCGCCACGTCGGCGCTGGTTCGACTCGAGGTCGGCCAGCTGCTGCCGGAGCCTCTCGAGAAGCGAACCATCGTTGTTCATGACTCAAACTCTAGAGGTCACTACTGACACTGGCCCGCCGAAACCGACTGACTGTGAACGAAACTGGCCACTCGACTGTACGAAAGTGGCCACTCGACTGGGTGCTTTTGGCTCGGCGCGGTGCGCGGTCGGCACCTGCCCCGTTCCAGAGGTGCCAACGCACAGTGGGGTGTGCGTCTGGCGCCCCTGGGGGCTCGACGGTGTCAATCGCGCGGTACGAAAGTGGCCACTCGACTTGGGGGGCGGGGGCTAGGGGCCGACGACGACGTCGAGGTAGCGCTGCTTCATGATGGCCACGACGTCGTCGGGGTCGGCGGCCCACACGTCGGCGTTGAAGATCTCGACCTCGATGTCACCGTCGTAGCCGGCCGCGGTGACCAGGTCGAGGTGGTGGCGGAAGTCGATGTGACCGTCACCCATCATGCCGCGCGAGAGCAGGGTGTCGGCGGGCAGCGGGGTGATCCAGTCGCACACCTGGAAGCTTGCGATGCGCCCGGCCGCTCGAGCCACCTGCGCCTCGAGCTGGGGGTCCCACCACACGTGGAAGGAGTCGACGACGACCCCGACCTGCTCGGCGGGGTAGGGCTCGGCGAGGTCGAGCGCCTCCCCCAGGGTGGCGAGCACGCCCCGGTCGGCGGTGAAGATCGGGTGCATGGGCTCGAGGGCGAGTCGAACTCCGTGCTCGGCCGCCGTAGGTACGAGACGGTCGATACCCTCGGCCACGCGCGCTCGCGCAGCCGGGAGGTCGCGCGAGCCCGACGGAAGGCCCCCGACGACCATGACGAGACAGTCGGCGCCGAGGGTGGCGGCCTCCTCGATCGCTCTGCGGTTCCCATCGAGAGAGGACTCGAACGAGAAGTCGTCGAGTGCCGTGAGGAACCCGCCGCGGCAGAGCGACGAGACCCGCAACCCGGCATCGTCGATCAGCGCCTTCGCCTGGTCAAGACCGATCTCGGCCAGGGGCTCTCGCCACACCCCGATCGAACCGAGCCCGGCCCGCACACACCCGTCGATCGCCTCGGGCAGGGTCCAGCGGTTCGTCGTCTTCTGGTTCAGGGACAGCCGGCTCAGGTCGGCAGGGCCGGCCAGATCGGTCGTGCCAGTCGCATCGGTCGTGCCAGTCGCATCGGTCGGGCCAGTGGGGGCGGTCATCGGCTCAGCCCCGCGGTGTCAAGGAGCGACTGCATGCGTCGCGCGGCGAGGTCGGGATCGGGAATGAGCCCAGCGGCATCCGCCAGCCGGAGGGTGTGGGCCAGGTCGACCACGCTGCGCGCGCTCTGCAGGCCGCCGACCATGGTGAAGCCGGGCTGGTGGCCGCACAACCAGGCGAGGAAGGCGATTCCCGTCTTGTAGTAGAACGTGGGTGCCTTGAACACGTGCCGGGCCAGCGGCAGGGTCGGCTCGAAGGCCGCGTCGTAGGCGTCGAAGTCACCCTCGTCGAGGGCGCGGAGTGCGGCCCCGGCGGCCGGTGCGATGGCGGCGAAGATGCCGAGCAGGGCGTCGGAGTGGTGCTCGCCGTCTCCCTTGATCAGCTCGGGGTAGTTGAAGTCGTCACCGGTGTAGAGGCGCACGCCCTCGGGGAGCGCGGCCCGCAGGCCCTTCTCGTGGTCGGCATCGAGCAACGAGACCTTGACCCCGTCGACTCGGTCGGCATGGTCACGAACCAGGTCGAGAAAGAGCCCCGTGGCTGCGGTGACGTCGCTCGAACCCCAGTAACCCTCGAGGGCCGGGTCGAACGCGGGGCCGAGCCAGTGCAGGATGACCGGCTGGTCGACCTGGCGCAGGATCGTGTCGTAGACCGTGCGGTAGTCGTCGGGCCCGGTGGCCACACGGGCCAGCTGACGGCTGGCCATGACGATCGCCTGAGACCCGGCGCCCTCGACGACCTCGAGCTGCTCGAGGTAGCCGGCCGTGACGGCATCCAGGGAGGCAACGTCGGCGGGCAGGTGGTCGGTGCCTGCGCCAGAGGCGATGCGGGCGCCGAGCTCGAGCGCCTGGGCCGACGAGCGACGGATGAGCTCTTGCGTGGTGGTCCAGTCGAGTCCCATGCCGCGCTGGGCGGTGTCCATCGCCTCAGCGACCCCGAGACCGTGAGTGAACAGGTGCCGGCGGAAGGCCAGAGTGGAGTCCCAGTCGACCTGCGCCGGGGCGCCGGGAACGTTCTCGCCCCACGGGTCGGCCACGACGTGAGCCGCCCCGAAGGCCACCCGCGAGGAGGCGGGTCCGTCGGAGGTCGGCCAGACGCGGGGTTCACTGAGCGCGAGACTCTCCCAGCCACCACCGGGCCGCGGGAGGTCGATCGTGGTCATGCGCGGATCTCGTCGAGCTCGATGCGACGCCCCTCGGCAGACGACTGCAGCCCGGCTTCGGCCAGGCGGACGCCCCGGGCACCGGCCATGAAGTCGTACGGGTGCTCGCCCTCGCCCACGACGTAGCGCAGGAACTGCTCCCACTGGGCCTTGAAGCCGTTGTCGAACTCACCGTTGTCGGGAACCGGATGCCACTGTTCGCGGAACGGGGTGGCCTCGGCGAGGTCGGGGTTCCAGACCGGCTTGGGGGTCTCGGAACGGTGCTGGGCGACGCAGTGGTGCAGCCCGGCGACGGCGCTGCCCTCGGTGCCGTCGACGTGAAACTCGACCAACTCGTCACGGTGCACGCGAGTGGCCCAGGAAGAGTTGATGACGGCGATGATGTCGCCGTCGAGCTCGAAGATGCCGTAGGCCGCGTCGTCGGCCGTCGCCTCGTACTGCTCACCCTTCTCGTCCCATCGTTCCGGGATGTGGGTGACGGTCTTGGCGGTGACAGCCTGAACGTCGCCGAAGAGGTTCTCGAGCACGTAGTTCCAGTGGCAGAACATGTCGGTCGTCATGCCCCCGCCGTCTTGCTTGCGGTAGTTCCAGCTCGGCCGCTGGGCGGTCTGCCAGTCACCCTCGAAGACCCAGTAGCCGAACTCGCCACGCACCGAGAGGATTCGGCCGAAGAAGCCGCCGTCGATGAGGCGCTTCAGCTTGAGCAGGCCTGGGAGGTAAAGCTTGTCGTGTACGACGCCGTTCTTGACGCCGGCCTTCTTGGCGGCACGAGCCATTCGCAGCGAGCCCTCGAGCGACTCGGAGATCGGCTTCTCGGTGTAGATGTCCTTGCCGGCCGCGATCGCCTTGAGGATCGACTCCTCGCGAACGGTGGTCAGCTGGGCGTCGAAGTAGATCTGGTCGTCGGGGTTGGCCAGGGCCGCGTCGAGATCGGTGGTGTAACGGTCGACACCGTGCCGCTCGGCGATCTCCTTGACCCGCTCGAGGTTGCGCCCGACGAGAATCGGGTCGACCTGAAGACGTGAACCGTCGGCGAGCTCGACACCGCCCTGGTCACGGATCGCGAGAATCGACCGCAGCAGGTGCTGTCGGTACCCCATCCGCCCGGTGATGCCGTTCATGATGATGCCGATCTGACGGGCCATGTCTGCTCCTCGACTACCTGGGAAAGCGCTTACCAGCCAGAGTAGGGGAAGGCATATCGATTGGGCAAGCGGTTCCTGGGTGTTTGGAATGCGCTTTCTCTCACACCTGCGCAACCCCACGCACGGCATCGGAGGGACGGCGAGTCGCTCAGCCAGAATCGGGGTCGGCGTCGGAATGGGCCAAGGCGGTGTCGAAACCGCACGTGCAGAGGATGCCGGGGCGTCGCAGTCGGCGTCATGCCGACCGAAGCGGTGCAGGGCAGACACGATCAGGTGGTGACGTGAACGTCTCTCCCCTGCCCCTCGGGGGCCTGGGGTGGAGGTCGTCGTCGAGGGCACATCACCAGCGCCCGCCCCGGGCTCACGAGCTGCGTCGGTTCCGCCGGTTACCAAGCGGCGCGTCGAAGACAACGCCGCGTCGAGGCCGACGCTCAGCAGGGTCAGCGCCTGCTCCACTTGCTGGTCGCGAATGGCCAGCACAAAGCAGCAGGTGGCCCATTCCGGTCTGCTCATTCCGTCGTCTCGTCTCGACTCGACCGAAGCGATCTCCATGGCCCGCTTGGCGGTCGCCGTGAACGGGATGTGCGCGGTTGCTGCCAACCACTCCGGAGGGGACACCGAGGCCGCAGCTTGGTGTGCTGCCGCCAAGGTGACGCCCAACACCGTGCGGGCCAGGCCCCGCCGTCACACGGAGAGAGACGCCGACTCGGATGCCGCCTCGTCGTCCAAGACACGCGGCACCACGATGAGAGGGATGGGCAGGGCCCGTAACAGCTTGTTCGCGGTGTTCCCCATGAAGATCCTTCGGTGTTCGGCCAGCCGGCTCGAACCGATGATCGCGATCTCGCCCTCGTTGAACGGGAGCCCTTCCACGGCCTGCTCAACGGTCGAGCCTTCTGCCACGGTCGCCGTGACCTCCGTGCGCGTGCCCACCGACGCCACCGCATCATCGAGCACCGTGCGCGCGTGCGTGCGCGCGGCCTTGAGCGCAAACTCCTCATCCGTCGCCTCGTCGAAGTCGAGCGCGATCAGAGACACCAGCCGGAGGGCCACCCGACGGCGCGCTGCCGCCTCGACGGCCACGTCGAGAAGCGTGCGTGCGCCTTCCCGCGACCCAATGGCTGCGGTCATCCTCGTGATGCGTGAAGGTCGCTCGTAACCCGAGGGAACGAGCGCGACCGGAACAGATGATGCATGGAGCAGCGCGCTCGCGACCGAACCGATGGTGAAGCGCTTCAGCGGCCCGTTCCGCGCAGCGCTGACGATGATCAGCGCCGCGTCAGCATCGCGGGCCGCGTCGATCAGGCCTTCGGCGACCGAGTCCGCATAGACCACGTCAGCCGTGGCCGGCACGTCGTCGGGGACGAGGAGAAGTGCTTCAGACAGCTGCTCGCCGGCCCACCCTGCCCGGGTCTCCTGCACCGCTCGCTCCTCGAGGAAGGCCGCGTCGGCGGGAGCCGGCTTGCCCAAGACGTGGACGATCCGCAGCTCGGCGTCCTGGGTCGACGCCAGCGCGGACGCCAGAGCGATGGCGTCCTCGCCGTGCTGGTTCGGCGCATAACCGATGATGTATTGCATGGGGTGTGCTCCTTCATGACATTGGGGCCTCGCGTTCGATGAACGATGCCCGGTGGGGCGACCTGCTGGGGCAGAGCTCGGCTCGGACAGTCGCGCGGCGCAGAAGCTCCCGAAGGGCTGGTGTGCGTCGACCTCTCGGCCTCTTACGAACGTAGGCCGATCCAGCCTCGAGAGGGTCTTGGTGGCGTAGGGGGTGATCGGGTTCGGGTGGTGCAGCTTCTGGCTGTCGACCACGTATGACTCGTCGGGAGCGACGTTGGCCGGGCCGCGTCGTCAGATGCTGGGGGGCCAGTTCTTGAAGGTCTTGGGCCGCGGGGGCGCGTAGGTGCGCACCTTCGAGGTGGTCAGCCCCAGCCGTACCAACGACTCTGCAATGGTCACGGCTGCCGCGACGCCGTCGACGATCGGCACCCCGGTTCGCGCCGCGACGCGCTCGTTGAGCTCGGCCATGCCGCCACAGCCGAGGCAGATGACCTCGGCATGATCTTCCTGGACCGCCCGTACGGCTTCTGCCGCGATGGCTTCTACCGCTGCCTCAGGGTTGGCTTCGAGCTCGAGCACGCCGAGCCCGCTGGCTCGGACCGAGGCACACCGGGCATCGAGACCGGCGAGCTTGAGCCGGTCCTCGATCAACGGCACGGCGCGATCCAGGGTGGTCACGACCGAGTACTTGTGGCCCAAGAACTGAGCCGTGCTGGCCGCTGCCTCCGTGATATCGACGACCGGCACGTCGAGCAGCTCCTGCAGACCCTCTCGCCCGTGCTCGCCGTAGCCCGCCTGGATGACCGCGTCGTACGGCTGGTCGTACCGGCGGACGGTCTCCATCACCGCGATCGCGGCCAGGTAGCTCTCGTAGTTTCCCTCGACCGAGTCGGCCCCGAACAGTGGGGTCAGGGGAACGATCTCGGTCCCGGGCGCCGCCACCGACTGGGCCGTGCGCCCAATACCGTCGGTCATGGACTGGGTGGTGTTGACGTTGACCACCAGGATGCGCATCTTTGCTTCCTCCTACTGCTGTTCGGTGACAGTGCTGTTCGGTGACACTGCTGTTCAGTGACGCCGTTCGATGTTCGATGAGTGGGGGTCGTCAGTGGACGCTGGGGACGGCGATCGGCTCACCGGAGACGTCGCGGATCGGCAAGCTCTTTCCGCGAACGAAGAGCAGGTAGAAGATGGCCCCCAGTGCGGCCCCGAAGAACCAGGCGAAGGGGCTGACCTCGTGGAAGGTCGGCACCAGGGCCAGCACGATCGCGATCGCTGCCGCGGGGATCAGCGCCAGGATCGCCTGGTGGTGGAAGCCGTTGCGGTAGTGATAGTCGGCCGTCGCCTCTTCCTTGTACAGGTCGGGCACGTTGATCTGGGCCTTCCGGATGATCCAGTAGTCGGCCATGATCACCCCGAACAGCGGCCCGAGAATGGCGCCCAGGCCGCCGAGGAAGTACTCGATCACCACTGGTGAGTTGTAGAGGTTCCACGGCAGCAAGACCAGGCCGATGAGCGCGCTGACCCATCCCGCCCGCCGGAAGTTCAGGTAACGGGGAAACAGGTTGGCCAGCATGTAGATCGGCGCCACGAAGTTCGCCATCAGGTTGACCGCGATCGTGAGGATGATCAGCGCGAGGCTCGCCAGCACCAGCAGCGCGGTGTTGGGCACCGCCTGGACGATGTCGGCCGGGCTCTCGATGATCTCGCCGTTGATCTTGTACTGTCCGCCGGCCAGCACGACCACGATGGCGGCGAAGAACAGCATGTTGATCGGGATGCCGGCGAGGTTGCCTCGGGTGATGGCGCTCCGGCTCGTGGCGGCCCGGGTGAAGTCGCAGAAGTTCAGCACGAAGGTGGCGTAGATGGCCACCCACAAAGCACCCGCGGCGAAGATCTGCCGCCACATCGCTCCGCCGCTGAGGCTGTTGGAGGTCGACAGGGCGATGGACCAGTCCGCCTCCGAGAGGATCCAGATGGCCAGCGCCAGCATGGTCACCAGGATGATCGGGCCAGAGAAAGCCTCGTACTTGCGAATCAGGTCCATGCCGTAGCTGACGATGATCACCTGGATGACCCACAGCACCAGGAAGGTGAGCCAGCCCAGGGTCGACAGCCCCAGGATGCTGTTGGTGTCGAGCGACTTGAGCGACGGCCAGAGCGCGATCACCATCACCCTCGCCACGACGGACGCGAGATAGGTCTGGATGCCGAACCAGACGATGGCGACGCCGCCTCGGATGATGGACGAGATCTGAGCACCGTGGATACCGAAGGCGATTCGGCTCATGACCGGGAACGGCACACCGGTCTTCTCCCCCATGAAGCCAGACAGGCTGAGCAGGGCGAAGAGCAGGAGCGCGCCGACCAGGAAGGCGAGCAGGATCTGCCAGACGCCCAGGCCGATGGCGAAAAGCCCGATGGCAAAGGCGTAGTTGCCGAGGCTGTGAACGTCGTTGGCCCACAGCGCGAAGATGTTGTAGGAACCCCAGCGTCGCCCGGCCCGCTTGGTGGGTGCCAGGTCGGAGTTGTAGAGCCGAGGGCTGAGGCCGGCCAGCAGCGCCGGGTCGACGTCGACGTCGATCAGCGTGGCTGAGTGATGCAGCTGCTCACCGCTGATGTGCTCTTCATGGGGGTGTCCCCCGCGGTGATCCTCACCCGACGACCCGCCTGCCGGGGACTTGGCACCGGTCTGACTCTCATCCATTCGTCTCACCAATCTCTCTGCGCTCACGGGACATCAGGGATCAACTGTTCACGGCTCGCGTCGGCCCGCCCGCACAGACCTCTGCGGCTACGCCCGAGGATGACGGCTGACCCGTATCGTTCAGATGCGTCGGCGGTCACCTTGCGAGACCACCTCATATTTTCGCATCGTGGAAAGTATGTCCCATAATACGAAAGAGCGATGTTCGGGTCAATGGTCCTGGTCTCTTTGGAACGAGTCCAAAACGGCTGCAACGGTGCGCGCCCGCGCGAGGCGCAGTCAGCACAGAAGGAAGGAGCGTGGCTCTGGTCCCTGCGCCCGAAGGGTCAGAGGTCGGGCTGAAGAGACTGGTCGAAGGTGCCGTCGATGACATCGGCGGCGACGGCCAGCAAGGGCCGGCCGTTGCGCCGGGCGTGCGTTCTCATGGCCGTGAACGCCGCCTCGAGCGTCAGCTGGTGGCGCTCGGCGAGAACGCCCTTGGCCTGTTCGATGACAGTTCGACTGTTGAGAGCCCCCTGCAGCTGCTCGGCCAGAACCTGCTGTTCGCGCACCGCGCGCTCCTGCAGCAGCCCGATTGTGGCAATGTCAGCCAGAGCCTGGGCGAGGGCCAGCTCTTCGGCCGTCAGGGTGGCGCGGTCGGCAAGGAAGAGGTTCATCGCGCCGATCACCTCGTCGCGAAGTCGTAGCGGCACCGCGTGCACGGAGGCGAACCGTGCGGCTCGCACGGCAGCGCCGAAAGCCGGCCAGCGACGTTCGGCCTGAACCGGGTCGACATTGGCGACAGCGCGCCCCTCGCGATAGCAGTCCAGGCACGGGCCCTCATCGTGTTGCAGCTCGAAGAGCTCGAGCAGGCGCGCCTGCTGGGTGGAGGCTGCGACCAGCTTGGTCAGCACGCGCTCCTGCGAGATCACGGGTGGCTGCCTCTCCTGCGAGCGACGGACCCTGCGGGGTGCGCGCTCGTACTACGACTCATCCTCATCATCCTCATCGGCGGGATTGAAGCGAAGGGTTCCGTCCACGACGTCATGGGCCACCTGAGGCAGCGTGCGCCCGCTGGAGAACGCGCGTGCCCTCAGCAGCAGGAGGGCTTCGGTCAGCATGACAGCGGCCTGGACGGTCACCATGCCGGTGGCCTGGTGGATCTCTGCATGGTCATCATGACCGGCCAGGTCGGGGTGGAGACCCTCGGCCAGTGGCATCTGGTCCTGCAGGTGCAGCAACACCTGCGTGGCGGCATCGGCGAAGGCGAGCGCTTCGGTCAGATCGTGTGCGTTCAGCGGGCCCGCGACCGAACGGTACAGGTCCAGCACCCCGAGCCAGATCTGGCCGACCTGGAGAGGGAACGCGAAGATCGCTGCGATCCCAGCCTTCAAGGCCGGCGGGCCGAAGCCGGGCCACCTGGTCGGGGCCGTGGCCGCGAGCTGCGGCTGCAGCACGGGGCGACGACGACTCGAGGCGTCGACGCACGGGCCCTCGCCCAGGTCCCGCTGCAGCTTCTCCATGAGCGTGGCCACCCCGTCGGTCGCCGCCACGAGGTCGGCGGGACCCCAGTCGGCCATCAGCGCCAGTCCCACCCCGTCGAACGGGAGACCAGCGGCACAGTCAGCGCACAGGGCCTCCCAATGCGTTGCCCCGCCGCGCCTGCTGGGCAGCACCGCGGCTGTCAAGATCTGCTGCACCCTGCTGATGCACACCGTCCTTGCACACCGTCGACCTGGTTCCTCCGATACCGGGTCCTGGGGCAGCGGGCACAACGTCGTCTGCGAACAGCAGCCCTCGGCAGGGACGTTGCGGAGGCACCCCCTCACCGAGCATCACGTTTCACATGCGTGTCACGCATCACAAGAGCATTGACATCTCGGGCGAGCCGGTGACAACCTGACGATTGAGCCGCCGACGAGGCGGCGTTGCCCCGGACCCTGGCAACCGTTTCGGTCGAAAGACCCTGTCGGGACGGACCTTTCACATGGTTAGCTACCTATCGAGCGATCGCGAATCGCCGCACATGTTGCTGCCGATCGCCGCGCCCACTGCACAGATCCCAAAGGCGCC
>JAKDLG010000180.1 GCA_030452985.1 Humibacillus sp. | reverse complement strand
CCCTGCCCCAGCACCGGCTCCGACAACGGCTGACCTGTCGGTGCCCCCACCTGTACCCCCTGCGCCCAGCGGCCTCGAAACCGGCCCAGCCGATGCGGCACCACCGGCCGCACCTGCCCCGGCCCGCCGGTTCTCCCCCGTTCTCAAGCGCCTCGGCGTCGTGCTCATCGGCGTCGTGGTCGTCGTCGTGGGTCGCTCCGCGTTCGACCGGAGCTCGGCAGACCTGCTCGAGGTGGGTCAGTGCGTCTCCCGCGACGGGAACGAGATCGCCCAGGTCGACTGCGCCGACGCCACGGCGAAGTACAAGGTGTTGCTGATCCAGAAGGACACCCAGAGGTCGTCGATCGAGTCGGTCTGCAGTGGGGCCCCCACGACGACAACCTCGTACTTCGAGTCGAAGGAGGGCGAGACGCAGGGCAACGTCATCTGCCTGTCCGGCCTCAGCTGAGCGGTTCTCTCTACGCACGGGGCAGGGGCTCGTGGCTCGGAGGCTCCCACAACCAGCGATCGCAACCAAACGTCCAGTTATGGTTTGAGCCACATCCATCACTTGAGGTACTATGTGGTGGCATGAGCGACGACCGCCCCCACTCAGCCCTTGTCGACACCATCCGTGACGCCGTGCTCGGCGACGACCATGTGATGCCCGGCCCGTACGGCCCAAGGCGGGTCACCTACGCCGACTACACGGCATCCGGTCGCGCGTTGTCGTTCATCGAGGACTTCATCCGCGACGAGGTGCTGCCGCGCTACGCGAACACGCACACCGAGAGCTCGGGCACCGGGCTGCAGACCACCCGGCTGCGCGAGGACGCGAGGCGGATCATCCGCGAGGCGGTGGGCGGCGACGACGCGACCGCCGTGATCTTCGCCGGCTCGGGGTGCACCGGCGCCATCGACCGGCTCGTCGGCATCCTGGGTCTTCGAGTCCCGTCCAACTTCGAGGACCGCTGGGGCGCAAGCGCGCTCGTACCCACCGACCAGCGGCCGGTGATCTTCATCGGGCCCTACGAGCACCACTCCAACGAGGTCATGTGGCGCGAGTGCGTGGCCGACGTCGTCGTCATCCCGCAAGACCTTGACGGGCACGTCGACCTGCAGGCGCTGCGTGAGCAGCTCGTCGCGCACGCCGGCCGTCCGCTGCGCATCGGCTCGTTCTCAGCCGCCAGCAACGTCACCGGTATCGTCACCGACTCCGACACCATCTCGAGCCTGCTGCACGAGCACGGTGCGCTCGCCTTCTGGGACTTCGCTGCCGCGGGGCCCTACGTCGACATCTCGATGTACGGCGCGCTCGGTCATGCCGACTCGAGCAACACGGCCTACAAGGATGCCGTCTTCCTCAGCCCGCACAAGTTCATCGGCGGCCCGAGCACCCCCGGTGTTCTCGTCGTTCGTCGCGAGCTGTTGACCAATCGGGTGCCCGACGTGCCGGGGGGCGGCACCGTCAGCTACGTCGGCCCCAGCCGGCACGACTACCTGCGTGACGCCGAGCACCGCGAGGAGGGTGGCACGCCGGCCATCATCGAGTCGATCCGCGCCGGCCTGGTCTTCGCCCTGAAGGAGTCGGTCGGGGTGGCGACCATCCGTGCCAACGAGGAGCGCTTCCTCCGGCGGGCGGTGCAGGCCTGGAAACAGGAGCCGGCCATCGAGATCCTGGGCAACCTCGAGGCCGAACGCCTTTCGATCGTCTCGTTCGTCGTGCGAGCCCCGAGTGGCAGCTACCTGCATCACAACTTCGTCGTCGCGGTGCTGAGCGACCTGTTCGGCATCCAGAGCCGCGGCGGCTGCTCGTGCGCCGGCCCCTACGGCCACCACCTGCTCGGCATCGACCTCGAACGTTCGCAGGAGTTCGGGCGCGAGGTCGACCGCGGGTGCGAGGGCATCAAGCCCGGCTGGGTGCGCATCAACTTCAACTACTTCATCTCGGATGCCGTCTTCGACTACATCGTGCAGGCCGTGCTGCTCGTGGCCCGTGAGGGGTGGCGGCTGCTCGGTGACTATGACTTCGACGCCGCCAGCGGTCGGTGGCGTCACCGGCACGGCCCGGTCGAGCCGCCCCTGCGGTTGTCGCAGGTCGGCTACGTCGACGGCGTGCTCACCTACCCGCGTCAGGTCGACCTGGCGACCGAGGACGACCTGACGGGCTATCTCGACCTGGCCCGCACCGTGCTGGCCGAGGCCACCTGCGCCGACGAGCAGCCCGGCCACGTCAACGCCGACTTCGACCACCTGCGGTGGTTCGACCTCCCGGCGCAAAGCCTCACCAGACGTTAGGGCATCCGCGCGGGCCGCCCTGATGTGGCCGCTCGGCTCAGCGGTCGATCTGGTTGAGGACGACCGTGCCCGAGCTGCCGTCGACCTTGACCTCTCGCTTGGTCCCGGAGCCGTCGATGACGTCGGCCTCCCACACGACCTTTCCCTTCCAGGTGTCGAGGTCGAGCTCACGGATCGTGCCCTTCGGCACGGCAGCCGAGACGGCTTCGACCGCCTGCCGGTAGTCGACGCTGCTGTCAGCCAGTCGCTGGCGGTGCTTGGCCCGGTCAGCGGCATCCTCGTCGTCCTTGGTGGGCCCGCTCGTGACGGTGCGACCGTCGGTGGCCACCGTCATCTCGTGCTCGACGCCGTCGGCGGTGACGACCTGTGCCTCCCACCCGTCGCTCTCGAGCTCGATCGAGATCAGGGTGGAGCCCGACACCGCCTTCTCGGCCGTGGCTCCGGCTGCGAGCAACGCCTGCTTGTTGCCGGCTCCGGCCACGTCGGTGGCCCCGCCCGACGTGGGCTGCTCCGAAGCGGAGGGGCCGGCGGTTGAGGTGGCGGGTGGCTCGTTCGGGGTCGGAGCGCTGGTGCTGACGGTTGTCGAAGGCGACGGTGCCTCAGCGGAGTCACCCTCGGCCGAGCACGCAGCCGGCCCGATGAGCGCGATACTGGCGACGACCGCGATTCCCAGGCCACCTCGACGGGTTCGGATTCTGAGGTCAGTAGGCATCAGCCAAGCCTAGACGAGTATTCTTCGAAGTTGAAATATTCGAAATGCAACCTCTTTCAACCAGCACGGGAGGCCGCAGTGCCCACCGAGGTCGACGAACTCACGGATCTCCTGCGTCAGAACGACACCGACGCGCTCAGCGCGCGTCTCTCGGAGGCCCCGGCCCGCCCGTTGGCCCGGGTGTTGCGACAGCTGGGACGGCACGACGCCCTCGCCGTCTTCGAGAGCTTCCCGGTCGAGCGCGCCGACGAGCTCTTCCACCTGCTCGACGGTGAGGTTCGCGGCGACCTGCTGTCCGGCCTGCCGCCGGCGCTCGCGGCCCGCTACTTTGCGCTGCTCGATCCGGACGACCGGGCCTGGCTCTGCCAGCGGCTGCCCACCGACATCTGGTCTCCCCTGCTCGAGCAGCTCCCCCCGGACTCGCGCGAGGCAACCCTGCGCCTGATGGCGTACCCGGCCGACACGACCGGCAGAGCAATGAGCCCCCACGTCATCGGGGTCGATGTCGACCAGCTGGCCGGCGGCGCGCTGGAGCAGGTGCGGCAGGCGAGCTCGAGAACCGAGACCGTCTACATGCTGCCCGTCATCGACGGCGACGACGTCGTGGTCGGTGTGGTCAGCCTGCGGCGACTCGTCACCAGTGACCCTGAGGCCACCGTCGCGCAGCTGATGAAGGCCCCTGCCGTCGTCGTGCGCGCCGAGCAGAACCAGGAGGAGGCGGCCCGCGCCGTACGCGAGGCCCAGCTCATCGCGGCGCCCGTCGTCGACGAGGCGGGGCGGCTCGTCGGAGTGCTGACCGTCGATGACGCTATGCGCATCCTCGCCGAGGTCGACGACGAGGATGCCGCGCGCGGCACCGGCAGCACCCCGCTGCGACGTTCGTACCTCGCCACGTCCGTGCTCGAACTGATGCGGTCGCGGATCGGATGGCTGCTGATCCTCATCGTCGCCGCCACCCTGACCGTCAACGTGCTCGACTACTTCGAGGACACTCTGGCGCAGGTCGTCACCCTGGCCCTCTTCGTGCCCCTGCTGATCGGCACCGGGGGCAACGCCGGCTCGCAGTCGGCCACGATGGTCGTTCGCGCCATGGCCGTGGGCGACATCCGCACCCAAGACCTGGGCCGGGTCGTGCGCCGCGAGGTGGCGACCGGGCTGCTGCTCGGGCTGACCCTGGCAACGTTCGGGCTGCTCCCGGCTGCGTTGTTCGCCGGCTGGCCGATCGCCCTGGTGGTCGGGCTCTCGCTGGTCACGATCTGTGTGCTGGCCACCGGCGTGGGGTCGAGCATCCCGCTGCTGGCGCGGCGTTTCGGCTTCGACCCCGCGGTGGTGAGCGCCCCGTTCATCAGCACCGTCGTCGACGCCACAGGACTCATCGTCTACTTCGTCACGGCGCGCCTCGTGCTCGGGATCGGCTGAACGACGGGCCGCGATGCCGATGGCCGAAGCCTCGCGGCCTTGGCCGTCGTCGTGCTGCCATGGCTGGGATGCCAGTCACTTCGTGCCCAGGCCCGCGCAGGTCAGGAAGTGACCGCTGATCCAGGCGCCCAGCCGCACCCCCATCCGGTCTCCAGCCTCGTCAGAGCTGCGGAAGTGGATGCCGGCCCAGACTCGTGCGTCGACGCCATCGGCTCGCAACTGCGCGCCGGTCTGGTAGTGACGGACGGTGCCGGTCACGGCAGACGGCAGATTCAGGTCGAGGTGGCTGCGGCCCTCGAGCGTGGCCAGGGCCGTGACGACCGCGCCCATGACGACCGTGTGCGCACTGACGTACTCGGGGAAGGGAGGGGTGACGAGCAGCGGCGTCCAGCTCGGGTCGGCCACGGTGCGCGCATTGCCGTCGGTGTCCGCCTGCCGGATCGCGGTGACCGGCCGCCAGAACGAGTAGTGCAGCTTGGCGTCCCACGAGCCGATCACTGCGTCGGACTGGGCCAGGTTGGCGACCGCCAGGTAGCGCGCCGCGGCAACGGCACCGAGGTGATGCCGTGCGATGTGGTCGCGGTACCCGGCGTTGAGCTGGTCGGTGAGGTTGCCGCCGAAGAAGCGGGCGACCTCGGTCTGTTCTGCGGTCCGAGTCGTGCTGCCCACCGAGCCCACCTCGGCGATCTCCTGAAGATCCCGCGTGTAACGGGCCGAGGACAACGTGGGTGGGCCACTCGGGCGGAACCGGTCGGCTCGGCTCGCGAAGAAGGGCTTCATCTTCCCCAACCAGGGGGCGAGTACGGGCGCGTAGGCCGGTGGCGTCGGCACCCAGACGCCCGGGGAGGGAGCCACCAGGTAGGGGGCTGAACCCTGCCAGCCGTCTTCGGCGCGCCGGGCGATCAGGTGTTCGGCAGCGCGTTGTCCGAACTCGATGCCGTCGGCCTTCGCGGGTCCGTCCGGGACCGCGGCCAAGGCGGTGTCGAACGCAGAGCCGACGCGGGCAGCGCTGCCCGGGAAGTAGCGCAACAGCACGCTTCGCGCCGCCGCGGCCGCAGCGGCGTCGGTTGACGCGCAGTGCGGGGCGCGGGCCTTCCAGTCGTAGAGCGAGCGGCTCCCCTCGACACCGGCCACGGCGTTGTAGACGGCCGCCTGGACGTAAGACATGGGGATGGACATCAACGGCGCGGGTAGGACCGCGTCGACCCCGGTGACCTGAGAGGCAATCAGGTTCCAGCCCACTACGGCGGTGCCGTCGGCGTGACCGCACCCGGCCATCGGCGCTGGAGGGCGGCCTGACGCGGAGGTTGAGACGGACGGCACGCCGACCAGCAGCGCGCCAAGTGTGAGCGCGCTCACCGACATCCGGACGCGCTTGAAGGCTCTGACGTTCATGGGGTGGCTCCTCCTGACGAGGCCCGGAGCCGATCGGTTCGGATCGATCGCTCTGGGGTCGGGTGCGACGGGGATCCGTCGGCCAGACCACCATGGGCCCGTGACGCGCGCGAGCACATCGGGAGTTCTCCCTGTTCTCGCCCGTGTTCCGACCGAGAGCTCGGATGCCGCACGAGAGCCCAGCGCCAGAGGCCCCTCAGCAGTACGGTGCACATTCCGTGGTAGCCGTGCCACGAGACACGCCGTCTGCAAAAGAACTTCAGGCTCGGACCCCTGTCGGGATCCGAGCCTGAACTGTGTAGCGGGGGTAGGATTTGAACCTACGACCTCCGGGTTATGAGCCCGGCGAGCTACCGAGCTGCTCCACCCCGCGTCGGTAGTCCCAAGATTACGGGACCCCGAGCGAAAGACCAAATCGACTCGGGCACCAAGCCGCAGGTTGACGTGGCGGGTGGTGCGGGGTCGGCCCCGATCACGGCGCCTTCGTCGCGAGCCCCTGCGGTGACGCCTTGACGGCCCGCTCGAGCGCGCTCTTCAGCTTGGTCTGCGCCTCCCCGTAGGCCGCGAAGTCGCCCTTCTTGAGCGCTGCCTCCCCGGCGGCGTAGGCAGCCTCGGCGTCCTTGAGGGCGGCAGCGAGCGCGACCTCGTCGGGGGTACCCGCGGCAGACGGCTTCGGGGTCGGCGTCGTCGTGGCCCCAGCGGTCGGCGTTGCCGGGTTCGTCGGCGAGACCGTTCCCTGGTCACCCGCCTCCGCCCCGGAGGATCCGCCGAAGAGGTCGTTGAGGGCCCCATCAAGGGAGCTCGCCCAGGCGATCTTGGCCCCGAACGACACGGCGATGGCCGAGAGCAGGGGGTAGGACCCGCTGGCCTTGGCCTGCACGTAGATCGGCTGCACGTAGAGCAGTCCCCCACCCACGGGTAGCGTCAGCTGGTTGCCGAAGATGACCGTCGAGGCACCCTGGCTTCCGGTCGTGGTGATGAACTGGGCCAACGTCAGGCCGCCGAGCGACGCGTCCTTGGAGGTCTGACCCGATGTTCGCATGTCGTTGAACACCTGACCGGGCCCGCTGACGGTACCGCCCGTCGTCTCGAGCAGGCGGAGGCTCCCGTAGTCGGGAGACTTCTTACCCGTGGTCGAGCCGGCGTCACCGTCGGCCGCGAGGTATCCGGTCAGCACGTTGCGGTCTCCCGCCGGCATGAAGGTCGAGGTCAGCGAGAACGACGGCTTCTTCGTTCCGGGCATCGCCAGCGACAGGTAGTAGGGCGGCTGGCTGAGGGAAACACCCGCCTGGGTCGGGTCGTCGGGCACCTGCCAGAACGTCTGCCCGGTGAAGAAGGTCGCCGCGTCGGTCTCGTGGTACTTCGAGAGCAGCGTGCGCTGGAGCTTGAAGAGGTCTTCGGGGTAGCGCAGGTGCTGCATCAACGCGCCGTTGATGGCCGACAGCGGCTTCACGGTGCCGGGGAAGATCGACATCCAGGCCTTGAGCACCGGGTCGGTCGGGTCCCACTCGTAGAGGCTGACAGTGCCGTCGTAGGCGTCGACCGTGGCCTTGACCGAGTTGCGCACGTAGTTGACCTGGCCCCCCTGCACAGCGCGCACGGCGGTGCGGTTGCTGGTGATGGCATCGGCCGTCGCCTGGTCGAGCGTGGTCTTCTCGGAGTACGGGTACTCGTCGGAGGTGGTGTACCCGTCGAGGATCCACTGCACCCGACCGTCGATGACCGCCGGGTAGGCGTTGCCGTCGAGCGTCAGCCACGGGGCGACCCGTTGCACGCGCTCGCGGGGCGTGCGGTGGTCGAGGATGCGCGAGTCGGCCGTGACGGCATCCGAGAGCAAGAAGTTGATCTCGCGGTACTTGACCGCGTAGGCGAGGCGCTTGAGCCCGTCGAGCGGCACGCCACCGATACCGGCGTAGGTGTTGGTGATCTGGGTGCCCCCGCTGGGGTCGGGGTAGTCGAACTCCTTCTTGCCCCCACCGACGACCGAGTACTCCGGCGAGCTCTCGCCGAAATAGATGCGCGGCTGGTACTTGCCGAGCGCGCCGGTGGTGCCGATCGTCGACTCGAAGAAGGTCGGCCGACCGTCGGCATCGCGGGTGTTGCCCTTGGCGGCCACCACGCCGTAGCCATGGGTGTAGACGGTGTGGTCGTTGAGCCAGTTGCTCTGCCCGTCGGGGATGCCGGCGAGGTTGATCTCTCGAGCGGCGATGACGGTGTCCTGGGTCTTGCCGTCGAGCTTGTAGCGGTCGACGTCGAGCACGTCGGGGAACTGGTAGTAACCCTTGCTCGCCTCGAGCTGCTTGAAGGTGGGGCTGACGATGTTGGGGTCGATGATGCGGATGCCGGGAACGGTGGACGCGTCGCTCTTGAGCTGGCCCGGCGTGGCGATCGTCTTCGTGTCGTAGTTCTGCACTTGTATCTTGTCGAAGCCGTACGCCGCGCGGGTGGCGTCGATATTTCGTTTGATGTAGGGGGTCTCGAGCGACTTCTCCGACGGGATGACCTTCAGCGACTGCACCAGCGCCGGGTAGATGCCCCCGACGGCCACGACGATGACGGTCAGGGCGGCGAGACCGACGACCGGCAGACGCCAGGAACGGGTCCAGATGACGGTGAGGAACAAGATCGCGCACATGACGGCAGCGATGGCGAGGATGCCCTTGGTCGGGATGACCGCCTGCGCCTCCTTGTACTGGATGCCGGTCAGCCGGGTCGACTGGCTGGTGGCCAGGTTGTAGCGGTCGACCCAGAAGCCGACGGCGCGTACCAGCACGAGGGCCGCCGCGATGACCGAGAGGTGTATGCGCGCAGCCTGGGTGGAGCGGGTCTTCTGGCCGGCGACGATGCCGCCGTAGAGGTAGTGCGTGAAGGCCGCCGTGATCAGGCCGAGCACGAGGATCATCGTGAGGAAGCCGACCACGAAGTTGATCCACGGCAGGGTGAAGACGAAGAAGCCCAGGTCTAGCCCGAACTCGGGGTCGACCGACCCGAACGGGCCGCCATTGCGCCAGAGCAGGAACGTGTCCCACTGGGTAGCGGCCGAGAGGCCGGCGAAGAAGCCGACGGCGAGCGGCGCCGCGATCGTGGCGGTGCGGCGCATCGGCTCGACGAGCTGTCGGTAGTGTTCCATCGCCTGGGTGTCGGGCGACGGAGCGTAGATCGGTCGGTTCCGGAACGCGATGTGGATGCTCGACCACACGACGACGGCCGTGAGCAGACCCCCGACGACCCCGAGGACGACCTTGGTGATGATCTGCTTGGTGAACACGCCGGTGTAAGACACCGACTGGTACCAGAGCACCTCGGTCCAGAACTGCGCGGCAATCGCCAGCACGATGATGATGACGGCGGCCACGACCAGAGCGGTGACGAGCGGGCGCCGGGCGGGCGTGACGGTCGCCGGGTCGGGTCGCCCAGGGGGGCCCTCACCGTCGCCTCCGCCGTTGCCGCCGGGGTGGGCCCGCGGGGGTCCGAAGTTGCTGTCGCTCACGTGGTGTCTCGCCTCGATGTGCAGGGGCTTGGCTGACTTCGGCCCAGGGCCCAGCCGTCTCCGACCGGGCCCGTGAGGCTTTCGTCACTGTCGTGCCGCAACCAGTCGGCCTGTGGGGCACGGTCGATCACTGCGCAAACCATAACCCGGTCACCCGTGAGGCCCAGCACGGCTTGGTCACGAGGGGTTCACACCTTGGTGACGGTCACGGTCGGCGACGGCGCGTGAGGTGGCTCGAGTGCGTCGGGTGCGTCGAGTGCCGGTGTGCCGGTGTGCCGGTGCGATGTCGAGCGATGCCCTCGGGTGCGGCACGATGGTCGCGTGAACTCGCAGCCGGTCATCGACCCCCTCGCTATCGCCGCCCTCGACACCGAGCGGCACGTTGCCGCGACCGGGTGGGACCAGCCGGCACGCCTGTTCGCGCTCGTGCGCACCGAGAGCCTGCTTGCCCGCGAGCCCCATCTGCGGGAGCAGATGGGGCCGAGCGACCTGGTCGAGGGAGCCCTCACCGCCGTCGAGCAGGAGGGGCTGCCCACCACGACGTCCCTCGAGACCCTTCTCGGTCGGCTGGCGTGGCCCGACGAGGTCGACGGCTGTGCCTTCGCGATCGAACGGATGGTGGTGCCCCCCGAGGCGGAGCACGACCTGCCGACCCGGTCGCAGGATGCCGTGGACGCGCTGGCCGCCCACCCCGACCGCAAGGACGTCCGACTGCTCGTGGCCGTGCTGCGCGAGGGCACCTCGATCTGCCTGCTGCGTCAACGCAACCACGACTCCGACGACGCGGTGGCCACCGGTCCCGACATTGCGCCCGGCATCGTCGAGGCGCTGCGGGCCAGCTTCGCCCCCTGACCGTCCCG
>JAKDLG010000179.1 GCA_030452985.1 Humibacillus sp. | reverse complement strand
GGCGGGTTGACACGCCGGTAGTGGGGGAGAAGCCGGGCGGGCACCGCCGGTGCCGGGCTCGTTATGAGCCGCCCCGCTCAAGTCCCAAGAGCCGATTTCTCTGGCGCCCAGTAGTGGGTTTGCATCGCTCCCCGTGTCCAATCACCCATGCCCCCTCGGTGGCGGCGTTCGGGTGGCAGGCGTCAAACCGCCGTGTGTGCGTGCATGCACCATTCAAATCCAGCAGGGGGAGACCGAACGAACTCGACCGGTAAGGTCGACTTGACCCGCCAGCTGGATCCCAAGGACCCAGCCACTTATTGGTCGCCCAAATGAGAGTCCTCTTCGAAGCGGTGCCAAAAGCCGCTCCGCACTTCCACGCGCGCGTGATTGGAAGTTAATCGGCTGCCCACGATGGCCTCTACTACGTCCATCAGTTCCGTGTCATACTTGCCCGGTATGCTGTGGTGCGTCTCACCACTGGGCGACACCCAGGTGCAGTCCGCGATCTCGTCTCGGATGGTTGACCACTCTTGGCCGTGTTGCTCCTTAAGGCTGTCATACGCCTCCTTGCCCGCCGCTTGGTATTGATCGGAACCCCATATCGAGTCGGCCGTTGTAGTCTGCTGCAGGTGAGGGGCTATTGACTGCGCTCCTAGCAGTCTCTCCCTCAGGGCGGCCAGTGCCGCGTCACTCGCCAACGGCACTCCGTACGTCTCGTTACCCTCGACTTGAACAAATGTCTCTGCCCAGTGGGCGGGGAACACCTTCCACTCGTCCGCGATCCTCAACAGGCGTCCCGATATGTTGTCCCGCTGTTCTCGGTCAGCAATACCCCAAACGTGCATCAGGACTCCGTGCTGTCCGGCGGCATCCAACTCCTCCTCCATGTCTTGATCACCAGTGAGCAGGATGATGTCGCTGACTGCCTTGTGGTTTGCGAGAGCCAGAATATCCTTTTGAATAAGTCGGTCTACGCCCTTCTGCTTGCCGAAACTCATCGTGCCCAGGCGGAGCTTGACTCTTGCGGTTCTACCGATCGCGCGCTGTTGCACGTTTGGGTTTCGATCCGTCGCAGCGTCGTACCAGTAGGTTCGTAGAACTGCGATGTCGTCGCCCTCCGCCTCCTCAACCAGGGCGTCGACCAACGGGACCCCGTAGCCGATGAGATCGACTTCTCGCCGATGCTCACGACCAGTCGCTTTCGCGATCTGCTTCCACACGTAGCCAGCATCTACCAGCACTGCCGCCATCCGCTCTGCCACTCGCGTTCCTCTCGATCCGAGATGTTTCACCGCTGAATCCCGCGCGACATCGATCCTTCACTCACATCCGTGAGCGCTTCGAGTCGACCGCGCCGTCCGTCACCCCCAAGTGATGGGTTTCGCGGTCCCTGCGACCCCAAACTTCGGTCCACGATTGCGCACTTTGAACGCGCTGTCACGCATCGCCGCAAAATCGTCATTGATGCTCGTGCCGATTGACCACGGCGTGCCCGCGACGAGCAGCACCCTAGCCTCCCGCTCCGCAGGCCCGACGGGTGCATCTAACCGCCGCCGGCCAGTCGGTGGTCTCGAACGCCACCGGCGCGATTGTGGTGTCTGCGTGCCGCGACTTTGATCTTGGGGTCGTTGTCATCGTCGACCGGGTGAGGGCTGAAAGAAGACCGAGAGGCGCACCGCAATGTACGGCGACCCGGGACTGCGTTAGCTCGATCACCTCAGACGCGCGGGTCAGGTCCGCCACACCCGTACTCGAACCGGGCGGCTGTATCTCCAGGCACGGCCCAAAACTGGCTCGTTCGGCGCGAGTAGGCAGGCTGAAGGTGCGTCAATCCCGCAACAGCGGGTCACGGGGACCATGAGGAATGTTGAGCGGCGGTGTTGCGTCACAAGCCGTCAGATCCCGCGGGGCTCGCACCACGCCGGCGAACCGACTTGCAAGCCACGTAGAGGTGCCTTGCGGGCGGCGTTACATCTGTCAGCGATCGATGCTCATCCGTGCGTTGGTGTCGAAGAGGTGAAGCTCGTTCTCGGTGGTGATGTGGCGGACGACGAAGGAGCGTTGGCCGACGCGCCAGAGGCCTTCGCCTTGCTGTAGGTCGGGTAGTTGGGCGTGCTCGGCGCTGGAGAGGCCGAGCTCCCTGGTGGTGTGGGGTGATTCGCTGATCTCCTGCTGGTAGATGATCTTGGTCGAGCAGTCACCGAGGAGCCCGCGAGCGAGCGCTCGCGACTCGGAGCCGACGTCGCCGACGGCGTCGAGATCGGAAAGGCAGTGCACGATCAGTAGGTTGGCGATGCCGAGCCCGCGAGAGAGTTTCCACTGCGACTGCATCCGGGCCAACAGGGCGGGTTGGCGCATGAGACGCCACGCCTCGTCGTAGATGACCCAGCGTTGGCCACCGTCGCTGCTGGCGAGGGCGGATTCCATCCAAGCGGACGCGCAGGTCATAACCATGGCGATGAGCTGGTCGGAGCCTTGGACTCCGGAGAGGTCGAGGGTGACCATCGGCAGCGTCGGGTCGAACGACACGGTGGAGGGTCCGTCGAAGAGCCCGGCGAGGTCCCCGGCGACGAGGCGGCGTAGGGCGTGGCCGAGGTCCCGGCCGTCACGGGTGAGCTCAGCGACACTGGCTCCCGCGAGCGAGGTCGTCGGCTCAAGGAGGGCGTCGACAACGGCCGGGAGGATAGGTGTGGCAGAGCCTTGAACCGCGCGGGTCAGCGCCGCGTCGAGGGCGGTGTGTTCGACGGCGACGAGGGCGCGCCCGAGGGCCGATTCACCCAGTGACCCAACGAGAACGCGTCGACGGGTGCGGAGCACTGCTTGCCACTGGTCCTCGGTCAGAGCCCTGTCGCGGGGGCCGGCATCAAGCGGGTTGAGCCGGTTATAGGAGCCGCTCCCGAGCTTGATCGCGGCGCCGCCTACCGCCTCGGCGACGACGGACCATTCACCCTTGGGGTCACCGGGGACGTAGACCCGACGGCCGAACGCGATCGACCGGGTGGCAATGGACTTGGCCAGACACGACTTCCCTTTACCGACGACGCCCGCGAGGAGGCAGTTCGGGTTCGTCAGGACCCCCTGCTGGTAGAGGACCCACGGGTCGAAGCAGAACCCTCCGCCGGACCACGCGTCTTGGCCGATGTAGACGCCGGCACTACCGAGCCCCGCTTCGGCGAGGAACGGGTAGGCGCCGGCCATCACGTCCGAGGTGGCCCGGTGGGCCGGGAGTCGCAACCTTAGGAGGGACCGTTGTGCTTCTGGCCCCGGCTCACCATGGGCCGGAAGGTAGTTGTTCTCCTCGGCAGCTTTGTCCCGGGGCGCCGACACTTGGTCGCTCCCTTTCAGATCCTGACGACCATGCGAACCACGGCCCGACCCATGCCGAGCGCGCTGACCGGCGGGTGTGTAGAACGTCGCGCTTGACGTGCGCCTGGAGAGCTTGCTCATCAGTTGACCCTTCTGGCCAGGGGGAGCGCGGCGGCGATGAAGGCGCGCGCCTGCTGGCCGTAGAGGCGCCGGGTCTCGCAGCCGGACTGGATCGCGGCCCGGCTCACCTCCGCGACGGCGGCCTCAAGGGCCTCGCGAGTCGCGGCAGTGACGGCGATCAAGCCGGTGAATCGGATGTCGGCGTGCCCAGCGATGAGGGCGCGTTCGCGGTCGAGGACGTCCCCTGCCTCGACACTGTCAGACAGATCGGCCAGGGCGCCGATCCGGGCTTTCTGAGCGGCCTCGGTGGCGTACTCGACCTTGGCTTTGCGGATCTGCCGGATCGCCTCGTCGGCGGGGACGGGTTCGGCGGTGATCGAGATCGTCTTGCGGATGCCAGGTTGGAACACGAGCGCGTGGAGGAAGAAGGGCGGTGCGTCGACGCGGGGCCACTCGTTGATCCACAGGACGGCGGAGTGAGCGTTGTCATGTCGGAGGTGATCCCACTGCTCGTCGATGGCCATCGGCCCCGCCGAATCGAGTCGGCACGGGACGAAGCGCTCCTTGTCATAGCCGGGTTCGTACGCCTGGCGCAGCGTCGCGGCGAGGTCAGCCTCGCCGAGCCAGGTCACCAGCCGCAGGTCCGCGGCGCGCAGGCTGGCCTCGAACGAGGTCATCTCCTGCCATTGCCGAGAAGACCGCGTCGTATGCCGCTGACCGGGCTGTCATGCTCACGCCCCCCGACGTCGGCGTCCTCCCTGAAGCCCTCCAGCGGTCGGACGGGTCCAGCAAGTTCCGTGCCCGCAACAGCGAGCTCTACTCCACCCGGGAACTCCTCGATGCCGAAGCCCGACTCCTCGAAGCCGTAGGCGCAATGGACGGTCCGACCGCCCCGGCACCAGCGGAACCGGACGTCGATGAAGCCGTCGCGAGCGGGCGCACGGTGCTGTCGTTTGAGCAGGCCGCCGCGGTATCCGCCGTGGTCACCTCGGGTCGCCGGCTGGACCTGATCGTTGGGGCCGCAGGGACTGGGAAGTCCACCACCATGGCCGGAGTCCGAGCGGCGTGGGAAGCCGCCTACGGGGCCGGCTCGGTCATTGGCCTCGCCCCTTCGGCCGCAGCCGCCGAGGTGCTCGCCGAAGCCGTCGGGGTAGCAACGGAGAACACCGCCAAATGGATCAGCGAACACCGCCGCCTCCCCGAACGGTGCCAAGAACTTGAGGCGTACGACGTTCGGCTCGCCCGCGCGTATCCGTCCCGGGCCACACGCCAACTGCAGAAGCAGGCGGCGGCCAGCTCAGCGGCCCACGGCCGATGGTGCCTGCGCCGAGGGGAACTGGTGATCGTCGACGAGGCGTCGATGGCCGCGACGAAGGACCTCGACTACATCACGACTGCGGCCGCCGATGCGGGCGCCAAGGTGCTTCTGGTGGGCGATTGGGCGCAGCTGTCGCCGGTGCAGGCCGGGGGAGCGTTCAAGCTGCTCGCCGACGCGCGGCGGGGCGCGCCCGCGTTACACGACGTCCGCAGGTTCCAAAACCAGTGGGAACGGGCCGCATCATTAAAATTGCGAGCTGGCCGGACCTCGGCGGCGGCGACCTACCTCGAGCGCGGACGGGTGGAGTCGGGCAGTCGGGAAGACATAATCGACCTCATCTTCGACGGCTGGGTCACAGACGTGAGGGCGGGACGATCATCGCTGATGATGGCCGCCGACTTCGAGACTGTACGTGACCTCAACGCACGGGCGCGTAGCCAGCGTGTCGCCCACGGCGACGTCGCCCCCGACGGCGTCCGTCTCGCTGATGGCTCGACGATTGGCGTGGGTGACGTGGTCGTGACGCGTCACAACCAGCGCGCGCTCGTCACTGGTCGCGGCTGGGTCAAAAACGGAGACGACTGGATCGTGCAGGCCGTACGCAGGGACGGTTCGATAAGGGTTCAGCGCCCCGGTGGGGGAGGGCCAGCGCTGCTCCCCGCAGGTTACGTTCGAGAGCATGTCGAACTTGGCTATGCAACGACCGCCCACCGGGCACAAGGTAGAACAGTCGACACTGGCCACGCCTACCTAACCGCGGCAACTGCTCGCGAGTCGCTCTACGTGATGGCCACCCGCGGCCGAGAATCCAACCGGCTGTACGTCGACACCACCTACGACCCGGACGTGGCCACGAGTCACGAAGACGCCGCTCAAGCGGACCCGGTTGAGGTGCTTGAGGGCGTGATCGGGACCAGCGGCGCCGAACTTTCCGCGACGGCCACCCGCCGCGCCGAGGAGGAAGTCGCATACGCCGAGTGGCGAATCAGCGCACAAGGCGGCGCTGTCCTCGACGCTTACCGCCAGCGACGCATCACCGCCGGGGGTCATGCAGAGCAGGTGCGACCGGACAACGATCGCCGTCGCACTCCCGACGGACCGAGGCTGTGACGGCCGCACTCCCGACGGACCCAGGCTGTGACGAAGGCTGCTCGCCGGGACTGTGTCGGCGAAACTGAGCTGACTCAGCGGACCCACCCGCGGTAGATGAAGGCCGACTTCGGGTCATCCGTCAGACCCCCTCTGACGCCCTCGTACATCATCCGGGCGACTAAGCCGGCCCGGGGATGTCTAGGTACGTCGCAAGTTCGTGGCGTCGCTTGACCTCCGCGGCCGTCAGGGGCGGATGCGGATTCGCTTGCAGCACAGTGACGGTGTTCGTCCCGAGGTGGCGGACGTAGCAGTGCCGGTCATCCTCATGGAAGGTTTCGAAGCCCTCCCTTGCCAGCACCTCGTTGAGCTGCCGCATGGCGTTCTGCCGGCTCATCGCAGATGAGGGTGTTGTCGGACGCGGAATCCCTCGTCTCGGGTAGGGATCCGGCGATGCGGTTGGTGAGGTACAGAAGCCGAGGGTGGAGCTGCGGAGGTGTTTCCAGGCGTCCGTGAGGGCTTCGGTGGGGGCCGTTTCCTGGTGCCCGGGCGTCATAGGCCAGCACGTCGGCGGCGCCGCTGGGTGAGGCTGACTCCCTGGCCGGCGAAGCTCGGTCAGTGTTGGTGAAACACCGGAGCCGAGTGCTGCGATCAGGCTGGTCATGGTGGCCTTGCTTCGGGCACCTGTCCGCAAGCGGTCCCCGTCGTGCAGGGAGCCTCTCACGCAGCTGACCTGACCTTTGTCGGCGCTCAGGCCAGGTCAGCTGCTCGTGCCGGAACGTCTCGCCGTGGGGGTAGATGAGCTCGACCTCGAAGCAGTCTGCGGCGACAAGCTCGAGGAAGCTGCGGGCGGTCCAGGTGGGTGCGGCCGGGAGAAGGACCGCAATGGACTCGACGGTGGTCCGGTCGTCGAGGGCGGAGCTGTTCGCTGCGTACCGGTAGGCGGCTGCGTGAGCCCACGCGTGAGCGACGGTGACAACATCGGCCGCGGCTTCGGCCTCCACGATGCGCCGGACCGTCGGCTCGTACACGTCGGCTCGCAGTTCACCGACGGGGTGCTCGCAGAGGTAGCGGTGCGGCAGTGTCGCGACATACGCGGCGACAAGGTCCGCTTCGAGCTGCTGGCGGGCGGGTGAGAACGGCGGTTGTAGGTTGACGGCTTCGGCGCGCTGGGCGAAGAGGCGGGCCGTGTCAAAGCGTGACGGCAGGTCAGTCCGCTGCACGCGCGCCCGCCCTTAAGCTCGTGACCTTTCAGCAGGGTGTGCATGGCCTCGTAGACGTCGCAGTGCCGGTAACGGCCGCCCAGCTCCTCGAACGCCTCCGAGATGGACCGGCTGCCGCGAGGTCGATCGTTGCGGGTGCACGGCCACTGCAGAGACAGGAAGGCGGCCGCGACCTCAAGGAGCGGTGCGGGTGCGGCGTCGCCGAGGCGGGGGCGGCGCAAGCCCTCGAGGGCGTGGCACATCACGTCGGTGCGTTCGAGGTGCAGGTCGACGCGCGTGACCGCCACGGTGGCCTCACCGGTGTAGCCGGCCGCCTTGAGGTGGTCGATGACCTCACTCCAGTCCAGCGGATCTTCCCCGAGGTGCTGCTCGATATAGCGGGTCGCACTGCGATGACATGGTCGAGGTTCTGCGAGGCGGAGGTGGTGCTCATGACCACGAACGCTACGACGATCACCGGCTCATCGGGGACCGAGCGCAGCTCATCCCTGAAGGAGCGGGGCTGTGTCAAGAGCGTTAGGGGGTCGTTTTGGGCTCGGCCGCGTACGTGCTGGGCATGACTCGATGGGCGTCGGGGTCAAGGCTCGAGCGGAGCTCGACCGCGCAGCGGCCGAAGGGCCTTGGGGCCGAGCGCCCGGCGAGTTGAGAATGTGGAACGGCGGGGCTTGCCGAGATTTAGTGCTTCTGGACCTGGTCGTCACCTCGGGTGACTGGATGTGATGGGGCTTGTTCTCGTCAGTGTTGATGCGCTACGGGGTGGGACAGCCCAGTGGCGGGTGTCAGTCATCCCTTCGCCGGTCTCCCCGTGAGCAGGACGAGGGGGCGGCATGATGGAATTCGTGGGGTCTTGGCCGGTGTGGTCAATCAGAACGCGCGACCGCGCCGGGGGTGGGGGTCATGACCTGCACGACCGAGCACCGACCAAGAAGATCTGTTTCGCGGGGGACAACTCATGCGACCGCCTGGTGCAGCGCGCGGACGTGCCCGTCGCGCAACGCGTAGTAGACGTGCTCGAGCTGGCGGCGGGCCGTGGCCACCGCGGCGATGTTCCTCCCGCGGCGGGCCGCGACCGGTTCGCGTAGCGGCCCGACCCCGGTGTGCGGGCCGACCCGTTCGACAGACTCCACCGCGGCCCACCGGGTGAGCCGCGAGCCCTGCTTGGTGATCCGGCCCCGGCGGGCGTGGGTGTCGGACTCGCGGTGTTTCGGGGTCAGCCCGGCCCAACAGGTCAGCTGTTTCGGGCCGGGGAAGCGGTGCACGTCACCGATCTCGGCGACCAGCACCGCGGCCAGGATCGGCCCGATCCCCGGGATCGTCTGCACCGACCGGTAGCCCGGCTCGGCGACGAGCCGGCCCTTCGCGAGCCGGGCGAACAGGTCGGCCTCGACATCGAGGACCTCGATCAGCCGTTGCAGGGCCTGGATCCGCGCCACGTACGGGGCTGGCGCATCGACGTGCGCGAGCAGCTCCTGCCCGCGCCCGGCGAACAGGTCACTCATCGGCACCTGCACGCCCAGCTTGGCCAGCACCGTGTGGACCTCACACTTACAGCCCGAGCGGAGCGCGACGAGCTTGGCCCGGTGCCGGACCAGTTCGCGCAGCTCCCGGGTCGGTGGGGGCGCGATCCACGCCTCGGGAAGACGGCCCATCCGCAGCAGGTCAGCCAGATCGCCCGCGTCACGAACGCCGTTCTTGACCCTGCGCAGCTCGAACATCTTGACTCCGAGCGGGTGCGCCAGGTGCACCTGCGCGCCGCCGGCTGCAACGCATCGACCGCCCAGTCCCACCCGTAGGTGGCCTCCAGCACCACCTCCGGCGCCTCGCCCGCCCTCGCCATCACCGTGCCCAGCGCGTCGAGGTCGCTATTGATCCGCACCGCCTCCAAGGCCTCACCGGCCTCGGTCGTGCGCACGATCACCGATCTCCTACGGTGCAGATCGATCCCGACGAACTGTCGACCGTCATACTCAGACATGAGGGGGGCCTCCTCGACTCCGATGTTGGGTTGTGTCCACCTCCCAGCATCCCGCGCTGGGAGGAAACCCACGAAGGAGCGGGAGGCCCCGCTCCTTCATCGCATCAGACCGATCTGAGTGCGAGCAGTTCAGCCGGGCTCTGTCGCCGGCTCCTCGTCGTCGCCCTACACCCTCAACTGCGATGAGCAGTTCTGCCGGTCTGCTCCCTCGATGGTTGCATCGCTTGGGCTCATGAGGTGATCGATGAGTCGGCAGGAGATCTCCGGAGGATGCGCCGGGCCATCGTGTGGCTCGCCCAACATGGAGTCGAGCACCTCAACAACCCAGCGGTGCCGTGTGGAACCGTCGTGTGTCCAGTCGGTATCGACCTCTGGGCAGACCCGTGATGTAGATGCTCGACCAATAGTGGAAGTACTTCGGTGTCTCTCCTGGCGCTGGATCGTGGGAGCCAAGATTTCCGCAGATCAGGTCGGCAAGCGCTTCCGAGTTCCTCCGCCTGAACTTCATGCCGGTCTCTCCGGGCTGATGACCGTCGAACCCAGACCACCCGGCTGCGACCTCGCGGCCACCAGCATGGCGTTGACCGCTCGTGGGAACAGCTCATCAAGATCGAGCTCTTGCGTGAGACCAGCCAATGTGCCCCAGAACTGGGCTCGCACCTCTACCGTCGTAATGCCGTATGCCTCCGCGACAGCCTGCTCGACATCGGACGTCCATCCGGGCTGTCGGCGATCCGTCCCCTGACGGTTTCCAACAGGATGGTCGGTCTCAGGAAGCAGGCTGCCGAGCGGGACACCCGCGCTGCGGAGCTTTGCGCAGTCCATGCTGCGGTTGACCGAGAAGACGCAGCCAAGCCCAATGGCCCGTTTCGTTTCACCCTGGCTGCCCAGCCACCAGTGCAGCACGACGCCACGCGCAACGGATTCCTCAATCAGATCGAGCACCTGAGATGTTGCACGCTTACTGTGCACCGAGATGATCCTCGGCGTTCGGGCGACAAGTGCGAGGATGGATCGGAAGATCTCTCTCTGCGTCCCGGCGTCAGTGCTTGCCGCCCCGTCGAGACCAACCTCGCTGATGAACGGCGTCTTCTGTCGCCTGCCATGAGCATGGGACCGTCCTGAGCGGTTTTCTGCCAGGTTCATGG
>JAKDLG010000344.1 GCA_030452985.1 Humibacillus sp. | reverse complement strand
CCGATGTGGCGGGTCGTGATGCGCCCGGCGTTGTTGCGGCCACCCGACTTCGTCAGCGGGCGAACCAGCGACTTCTCCGGAGTGGAACGCGTGATCTCGACAAAGTCGGCGACCGACGAGCCACGACGGCCCGGCGTGGTCGGCTTGTACTTGCGGATACCCATGTTCGTTAAGTCCTTACGATTCTTCGTCGAGCTCAGGCGCCGGCACCGAAGATGTCGATCGAGCCCTCGCGGAGGGAGACGATCGCACGCTTGGTGTCCTTGCGCTTGCCGAGGCCGAAGCGAGTGCGCCGGCTCTTGCCCTGACGGTTCAGGGTGTGCACCTTGTCGACCTTGACGTCGAAGATGGCCTCGATGGCGATCTTGATCTCGGTCTTGTTCGCGCGCGGGTCGACGAGGAAGGTGTACTTGCCCTCGTCGAGCAGGCCGTACGACTTCTCCGAGACGACCGGCGCGATCAGGATGTCGCGGGGGTCCTTGGTGTGGATGCTCACTTGGAGACCTCCTTGTCGACCGACTTGTCGATCTTGACGGGACCGGCGACGAACGCGTCGAGGGCGGCCTGGGTGAAGACGACGTCGTCGGCGCACAGCACGTCGTAGGTGTTGAGCTGGTCAGCGACCAGCACGTGCACGTTGCTCAGGTTGCGCACCGACTTCAACGAGACGTCGTCGTCGCGGGTGATCACGACGAGCAGGTTCGCCCGGTCGGTGAGGCCGGCGAGCAGCGCACGAGCCTCCTTGATCGACGGGGCATCCCCCGTGACGAGGGAGTCGACGACGTGGATGCGGCCGAAGCGGGCCCGGTCGGAGAGGGCGCCACGCAGGGCGGCAGCCTTCATCTTCTTGGGGGTGCGCTGGCTGTAGTCACGCGGCTTGGGGCCGTGCACCACGCCGCCACCGGCGAACTGGGGTGCGCGGGTCGAGCCCTGACGGGCGCGGCCGGTGCCCTTCTGGCGGTAGGGCTTGCGCCCACCGCCGCGGACCTCGCCGCGGGTCTTGGTCGAGTGCGTGCCCTGTCGCGCGGCGGCGAGCTGCGCCACCACGACCTGGTGGATCAGCGGCACGTTCGTCGGAACGTCGAAGATCTCGGCAGGCAGGTTGTCAGTACTGGTGGTCATGTCAGGCGTCCTTCGCAGCCGTGCGGATGAGGACGATGCCACCGCGGGGGCCGGGAACGGCACCCTTGATGAGCAGCAGGCCCTTCTCGGCGTCAACGGCGTGGATCTGGAGGTTCTGGGTGGTCTGGCGCACGCCACCCATGCGGCCCGCCATGCGCATGCCCTTGAAGACACGACCCGGCGTGGAGCAGCCGCCGATGGAACCCGGCTTGCGGTGGTTCTTGTGAGCACCGTGGGAGGAGGAGACGCCGTGGAAGCCGTGACGCTTCATGACACCGGCGAAACCCTTGCCCTTGGTGGTGCCGGTGGCGTCGATGCGCTGGCCGGTCTCGAACACCTCTGCGGTGAGCTCCTGGCCGAGCGCGTAGTCGCCGGCGTCAGCCGTGCGCAGCTCGACGAGGTGACGGCGCGGCGTGACCCCGGCCTTCTCGAAGTGGCCGGACATCGGCTTGTTCACCTTGCGCGGGTCGATCGACCCGAAGGCGATCTGCACGGCGGCATAGCCGTCGGTGGGCTCGGACCGCACCTGCGTCACGACGCACGGACCGGCCTGAACCACGGTGACGGGCACGAGGCGGTTGTCGGCGTCCCAGACCTGGGTCATGCCGAGCTTCTCGCCGAGCACACCCTTCACGGTCTTCTGGGCAACGGAGTTCTGAGTAATGGTCGTCATGTCAACTACCGCCTCAGAGCTTGATCTCGATGTTGACGTCCGCCGGCAGGTCGAGACGCATCAGCGAGTCGACGGCCTTGGGCGTCGGGTCGATGATGTCGA
>JAKDLG010000178.1 GCA_030452985.1 Humibacillus sp. | reverse complement strand
AGCTCGCCAGCGAACGACACGTCATCACCTGTCGCAGTCAAAGCCCAACAGCCTCCTACACCACGCGCAGTTGACGCTTACTCGGTGTGTTGCAGAGGGGGTCGGGTAGTGACGTGGGCCACAGCGACAATCCTCAGGCTCAGCGAGCGTCGGGTCGCAGGCGGCTGCCGTACAGGTGCGACTCCACGGCATCTGCCTCGTCACGGCCCAGGGCCCGCCCCACGAGGATGATCGCCGCCTGCCGTAGGCCGGCCGCCTCGACCTGGCCGGCGATGTCGACCAGGGTGCCGCGCAGCACCACCTGTGACGGCTGCTCGGCGTTCGCCACCACGACGACGGGGCAGTCGTGGCCGTAGTCGGCGACCAGAGAGGCCGCGATCTCGCGCGTCTGCCGGATGGCGAGGTGGAGGGCCAAGGTGGCCCGCGACTTGGCGAAGTGCGAAAGCGCCTCTGTGTTAGGCATCTTCGTCGAGTCCCGCTGCGCCCGGGTGAGCACGACCGTCTGTGCCACCTCCGGAACCGTGAGCTCCCGCCCGATGATCGCAGCGGCCGCGGCATAGGCCGGCACTCCGGGCGTGACGTCCCATCCCACACCGGCGACGTCGAGCCGGCGGGTCTGCTCGGCGATGGCCGAGTACAGCGACGGGTCGCCCGAGCAGAGCCGGGCGACGTCATGCCCCAGCTTGCTCGCTGCGACACAGTGGCTGATGATCGTGTCGAGGTCGAGCTGCGCGGTGTCGACCAGTGTGGCCCCCGCCGCGCAGTGCGCCAGCACCTCCTCGCCGATGTAGGTGCCGGCGTAGAGACACACGGGCGAGCTCTCGAGCAGCCGCACCGCCCTCAGGGTGAGCAGGTCGGCAGCGCCGGGACCGGCCCCGATGAAGTGCACGGTCACCCGTCTTTGTCCTCTGGCTCAGCGTTGTCCTCTCGCTCAGCCGAGTTGGTCTGCGCCACAGGCTTGCTCACACTCCATTGCACCACGGCACGGGCCGGCTTCCATCCGGTGAACGAGCCGATCGGCTCGAGGTCGTCGACACTGATCCGCGACAGCGCCCCCCCGTGGGTCAGTCGCGCAGCCAGCAGCACCTGCTCGGTCTCGACCGTCACCCCGTGAACGACCAGCCGCCCACCCGGCGACAGCGCTTGCCACGCCATCTCGACGACCGACGCCGTCGCGCCACCGCCGATGAACACGGCATCCGGCGTGGGCAGCTCGGGCAACCGGTCGGCCGAGCTCCCCTCGAAAATCCTGAGCCCCGGCACCCCGAGCGCCCGGGCGTTGCGCCTGACCCGGTCGGCGCGGGTGGGGTCGCGTTCGACGGCGTACACGCGGTTGCGCGGATGCTGGCGCGCGAACTCGATTCCCACCGAACCGGCCCCGGCACCAAGGTCCCACATCACGTCCCCCGGCTGGGGAGCCAGGTGAGCCAGCGCCGCCGCCCGCACGAGCCGCTTGGTGAGCTGGCCGTCGTGTTCGAAGGCGTCATCCGCAAGACCCGGTACGAGTGACCGCCCGACCTGTTCGCCACCGTCGTGGCGGCATTCAACGGCCACGACGTAGAGGCGAGGGGTGAGACGCCCGTCCCACGATCTGGCCACGCCGTCGATGCGCGACTCGTCTTCCGACCCGAGGTCGCCGAGCACCGTGACGCAGCTGGCACCGTACCCCTCGTCGACGAGCAGCGCGGCCACCTCAACAGGCCCACGTTCACCGGCCATGAGCACGACCAGACGGGCCCGGGGCGAGAGGTCGCGTCGCAGCCGGTCGACATCGCGACCGACCAGCGTCACGACCGCCGACGCCTCCGCGCTCCACCCCATCCGCGCCCTCGCGAGCGCGGCCGACGACACCCCCGGGTGCACCCGCACCCGGGCCGCCCCCACCAGCTCGATCAAGTTCGAGCCGATGCCCGAGACCAACGGATCGCCGCTCGCGAGCACGACGACCCGACGCTCACCCCACGACGCCACCAACGAGGGGAGCGCCGGCTTCAGGGGCACCGGCCAGGTCACGAGATCACGGCCGGATGCCGGTTCGAGCATGCCGAGATGCCGCTCACCACCGACCACCACCTCGGCTGCCGCGATCAGGGTACGCTCGAGCTCGCCGAGCGACGACAGCCCGCCGGCGCCGACGCCGACGACCTCGATGACTGCACCCGAGCCGACGACCACAGAGCAGACCCTAACGGCGACCCGGCGTCGGCCCTGAGCCGCGACCCTGAGCCGCGACCCTGAACCGCGACCCTGAACCGCAACCCAAAGCTGCGACCCAAAGTTGCGACCTACAGCCGCGATGGGGAGTGCTCCCCATCGCAGCATGACCCGCGCCGCCATAGGGTCGAGCCGATGGAAGGGAGGGATGGCGTTGGCGATCTACAAGAAGGGCGCTGACCCCGATGCGCTCGACCGCTCGGCTGCGGTGCTCACCGCGTCGGCGCGCGAGTGCACGGCGATGCGCAACACCGTCAGTGGTGTGCTCGGCTCGCTGCGGGGCAACTGGAACGGCGACAACCTCCAGTCGCTCATCAGCCAGTGGCCGGCGATCGAGGCGCAGATCGAAGGCTTCGGTACCCACCTGACCACCCTCAGCACTCGGCTGACCCAGAACGCCGCGGCCCAGCGAGGCACCAGTGGTGAGGGCGGCAGCACGAACGCGCCGTTCACCAACGCCTCCCTGCCCCTCGGAGGGGGCGGACCCGGCAGCGGCGGGCCCCAGGCGGCGAGCTTCTGGGACGACTACCTCGAACAGTCGAACCTGCTGCCCGACGGTGACGCCGGCCCCCTTGCCTGGCCGGGCCTCATCGGCGCCAACGCGCTGCTCGGCTTCGGTGCCACCAGCGACTGGATTCGCAAGGTGGGCATCGGCGACTGGAAGCCACGGGGGCCCGACGGTCGCTACATCGCCCGACCGACCGGTGCCTGGGCCCGCGCCTGGTCGATGCGCTCCGACTCCAACTGGGGAGCCAAGGCCTACCAGGCCGGCAACTACGCGAAGTGGGGAACCGCGGCCAAGTGGGCGGGCCGCGCCGGCACCGTGCTCTCGTTCGGCACCGCAGCCTTCAGTCAGTGGAGCCAGGACTCCAGCGACCCGACCATGGGCACCACCGAGAAGGTGGCGCGCTCGGCCACGATGGGCGCCACCACCGCAGCGGGCAGCTGGGGCGGCGCCTGGGCCGGGGCCCAGGGTGGCGCTCTCATCGGCGCCGCTGTCGGCGGGCCGGTCGGTGCCGTCGTCGGGGGTCTGATCGGCGGGTTCATCGGCGGTGGGCTCGGTGGCATGGTCGGCGACTTCGTCGGTCAGCAGATCGTCGGGCCGGTGGGCGACTTCGCCGAGTGGGCAGGCGGCGGCCTCAGCGACGCGGCCGGGGCGGTCGGTGACTTCGCCAGCGATGTCGGCGACGCCCTGACCTTCTGGGACTAGGGTCGACCGATGCCCTTCGTCCTCACCCTCGCGGGCGCTGCGCTGCTCGCGGTCGCCGTGTGGTCGCGCCGTGGCGCGACCCCCCGCGCCCGGTGGTGGGTGGGCAGCCGCCTGAACGAGAGCGCCGCGCTGTTCTGGTTCCCGGGAGTCGGACTGATCCTGTTCGCAGCCGGTTTCCTCTCGACCCATCGCAGCGGAAGCGGCGCCGACTGGACCTTCTGGTTCGTTCCGCTCGTCGCGGTCGGCGGCGCACTCGCCATCTGGGGCGCCTTGTTGCTGCCGATACCGAGGTGGTACACCCCCCGCTGGACCCGTGACGAGCAGACCACCCTGCTCGAGAGCCGGGTTCTCGGACTGACAAAAAGGAGGCCACGATGACCATCCTCGAGCTGGCCGGGGGCTTCGTCTCGGTCGACGTGCCCGACGGCTGGGAGCAGGCCTCCGACCCCTACCCGGGTATCGAGCTCGTCGTCGTCGAGCCCGAGCAGGACGGGCTCTTCCGGGCGAACCTCGTGGTCACCGTGACCGACGTCGCCATGTCGTTCGGTGACTGGCAGAAGGGCACCGACGTCTTTCTCGCCGGTGAGCTGCACGACTACCTGCTGCTCGACCTCGAGCGGATGCCGGTGGGTGGCCACCCCGGCGCACGCCGTCTCGCCACCCACGCGACGGCCGAGAACCAGTCGGTCACCGTGCAGCAGTGGATGACCCTCATCAACGGGCGCGGGGTCACCCTGAGCGCCTCGTGCGGCACCCTGGCGTTTGCCACGGCCGGTGTCGAGCTCGAACGGTCGGCCCACAGCCTGCGCATCAACCCGAGTCACACCGCAGCCGGCAGCGCACTCGGAACACCCTCTCGCACAACCGCCCCCGCTCTTTATGCACCAGTCACCGACACCCCACCCGATGGGTCGTCGCAGACGTCGACCACCGGAGGTGCGTCGTGAACCCCGCCTTCGATGCCGACTCGGGTCGGATCCGTCTTGACGCGACGGCCTTCGAGGCGTTGTGCCGCGTTGCCGACCCGGCCTCACGTTCCGCCGCTGCCCTCGCCTCCGACGCTGCACCGCTGGCCGCCCTGCACGGATCGGGCGCCCTGGTCGACGGCGTCGCGCACGAGGCGCTTCGACCGTCCCTGGCTGCCGTGCAGCAACCGATCGCGTCGCTGCAGCTCCTCGTCACCGGGAGCGCGGGCTACCGGCTGCACCAGGGGTGGCTGTCAGTGGTCTCGGCCGTGCTCGCCGACGTCGGCGACGGCTCGTACGACTTCGCTGCCATCGGCACCGAGTTCGTGCCGACCCTGGTGGCCCGGATGACCCGACTGGGTCTGCGACCACACCTGGGGCCGGCGAGCGTAGCCGTCACCGAGACCGTGCTCGCCGCTCTCGCGGCGCACGAGGCAGGGCCTCGGGCGGAGGCGGCACAGACGCTCGTCTCTGCGACAGCATCGACCTGGCCGGCGTGGTCCGCTGCTGCCCAGGGCGGCGACTGGCGGTTCTGGGTCGCCGACGTCACCTGGCCGGCGCCCGCCGACACAGCAGCATCCGCCAACACAGCGACATCCGACGACACAGCGACATCCGACGACACCGGTCACCGGCTCGCGGTGCTCGACACGGGGGCCGGCCTGTTGCGGGTCGACGGCGACGATTCAGGTCCGAGGCTGGTCGCGGTCACGCCCACCGAGGTGTGGCACCTGCTCAGTTCGATCCTGCCCGCCGACGACGAGGTGGCCGCGGCGGCGCCCAGCTGACCGCGTAGCCCGCTGCGAGATCAGCCGAGTGTGACGTCGAGCGACGACGGGTCGGCGGCGCCGGCCACGTCCCGCATCGTCGCGACCATCAGGGCCGCCACCGCCGGTGCGTCGCCGACGGGCACATGCCCGTTGAGGTTCGGATCGGCCCCGGCCCCCATGACGTAGACCTTGTCGCCGACGAGCTCGGGGAGGTGCACCCAGCCGACGCGTACGAGCTCAGCCTCCTGCTGCGGGGTCCAGGCGTGGCGCCCCCCGAACGATCGCGAGCCGACGCACTCGACGTAGACGAGCTGCTCGGTGCGTTGAGCCTGCACGAACGCGCCCGCGTCAACAGGCTCATCTCCGCCGAACACCCGGCCGAACAGGCCGCGCTTCGGGGGCGGCTCGGGCACGAACGAACCCACCGCGATGGAGACGAACTCCTGGTCGCCGAGCTGGCCGAGACGGAGGGCGAGGGTCGACTCGAACGTGGTCCAGCTCGTGGTGTCGAGCTCGGTGACAGGCATGACCGACACCCTGCCACGTCTGCCCGCCCGACGGCATCCGGCCAGGTCGTGGACGTCGGGCGGCGCGCCCACCTCCGGGTCTGGCAGACTGCGAGCGGCGACTGGAGAGGAATCCGGTGAGAATCCGGAACGGTCCCGCCACTGTGAACCACCCCAGACCGATCGGGGTGGGAGTCAGAACATCTCCCGTCACCGACCGCACCCTCTCGGATGCGGTCAGTCAACCCACGCGGGCGAGGCACCCGCAGGAGGCTTCATGAGTGACCGTTCGGTCTTCCCGTTCTCTGCCGTGGTCGGTTCCGACGACATGGCCCTGGCCCTCGTGCTGACCACCGTCTCGCCGGAGGTCGGCGGAGTACTCGTCCGGGGCGAGAAGGGCACGGCGAAGTCGACGATGGTGCGCGGCCTGGCTGCCGTCATGCCCGAGCAGGCGGTCGTGGCCGGCTGCCGGTTCGGGTGTGAGCCGGATGCCGCTGACCCGGGTTGCCCTGACGGTCCGCACCCTGGCGACGTGGCGGCGGCCTACCGCCCAGCACGTCTGGTCGAGCTGCCCGTCGGCGCCACCGACGACCGCGTGGTCGGCTCGCTCGACCTCAAGGCGGCCCTCGGGTCAGGCGTGACGGCTTACGAGCCGGGTCTGCTGGCCGCCGCCAACCGCGGGATCCTCTACGTCGACGAGGTGAACCTGCTGCACGACCACCTCGTCGACCTGCTGCTCGACGCCGCCGCGATGGGCCGCAACACCGTCGAACGCGACGGGGTGTCGGTGTCGCACGCGGCCCGCATCGTGCTCGTCGGCACGATGAACCCCGAGGAGGGCGAGCTTCGGCCGCAGCTGCTCGACCGGTTCGGCCTCACCGTCGAGGTGGCTGCGCCGCGTGAACCGGCCCTGCGCTCCGAGGTGGTCAGGCGCCGCCTCGCCTTCGACGCGGCGCCCGCCGCCTTCGCCGAACGTTTCGCCGCCGACCAGGAGGCCGTACGGGCCCGCATCGCCGACGCCCGGTCGCGTGTCGGCGCGGTCGAGCTGCCCGACCGGATGCTGACCAAGATCGCCGAGGTGTGTGCGGCCTTCGAGGTCGACGGTCTCCGGGCCGACATCGTGACCGCCCGCGCCGCCATCGCGCACGCCGCCTGGGTCGGACGCGACCGGGTCTCCCGCGCCGACGTGCGAGCCGCCGCGCGCCTCGCCCTGCCGCACCGCCGGCGCCGCAACCCGTTCGACGCGCCGGGGCTCGACGAAGACCTCCTCGACCGCATCCTCGGCGACGAGCCCGACCCAGACCCTGACCCGGACACGACCCCCGACGAGAGGGACCAGTCGAGCGACCCGAGTGACGCAGGCGGGTCGGGAGAGACCGGCGACGGTCGGTCAGAGCAGGCCCGACCACCGAGCGAGCAACCCTCGGGCGAGGGCAGCACTCACGAGCGCGACCCCGAGCCGGCCCGGGCCGACACCCACGAACCCGCCGAGCCACCGGTCGAACCCGGCCAGCAGCCGGAGGGCGGCGACGAGGCGGACCGAACCCAGCAGCATCCGGCCGGGGTGGGCACGATCGCGTCGGGAACGCCGTTCCGGGCAAGGGTGCTCACCGCGAAGGGGCTGGGGCACGGCGAGGCGGGCAGGCGCAGCCGGGCGGTGACGACGGCCGGAAGCGCCATCGGTTCAACGGCCGCCGACACCGGCCGGGTGCACCTCCCCGCCACCCTGCGAGCCGCCGCACCGCACCAGCACGCCCGCGGGCGCAGCGGGCGAGTACTGCTCGAGCCGGCCGACCTGCGACGCACCGTGACCGAGGGCCGCGAGTCGAACCTCATCCTGCTGTGCGTCGACGCCTCGGGGTCGATGGCCGCGAGAAAGAGGATGGAGTCGGTGAAGACAGCCGTGCTCTCGCTGCTGCTCGACGCCTACCAACGGCGCGACAAGGTCGGTCTGGTGACCTTTCGCGGCGACGGCGCCCACCTCGTGCTGCCACCCACCGGGTCGATCGACGTGGCCGCCCGTCGCCTCGACGACCTGCCGCACGGTGGACGAACGCCGCTGGCCGAGGGGCTGCTGGTGGCGCACGAGACCCTGCGGCTCGAACGCATCCGCGACCCCCGACGGCGCCCACTGCTCGTCGTCGTCACCGACGGTAGGGCCACCGCCGGCGCCCACCCGCTCGAGCGGGCGGGCGTGATGGCCGACCACCTCGCCCACGAGGGCGTCGCCTCGGTGGTCATCGACTGCGAGTCCGGCCGGTTCCGGCTCGGGCTGGCGGCCCGGTTGGCCGCCCGGCTCGGGGCCGAGCACCTGCCCGTCGACGAGGTCGCCGCGTCGACCATCGTCGAGGCCTCACGCGCTCGTACCGCGGCGTCGATACGCGAAACTGCCTCTGGCGTCAGGCGAGTGGCCTGATGAAAGGTCAGCCGACCATCGTGCCGGACGACGGTCTGACAACCCGGCAGCGCCGCAACCGCCCACTGGTCATCGTCAACACCGGCGACGGCAAGGGCAAGTCGACAGCCGCCTTCGGGTTGGCCCTGCGCGGCTGGAACCAGGGCTGGTCGGTGGGGGTGTTTCAGTTCGTCAAGAGTGCGAAGTGGCGCATCGGCGAACAGACCGCCGTCGAGACGCTCGCCGAGCTGCATCGCGACACCGGCCGGGGTGGCCCGATGGAGTGGCACAAGATGGGGGCCGGCTGGTCGTGGAGTCGCAAGGAGGGCAGTGACGACGACCACGCAGCGACGGCCGTCGAGGGCTGGGCCGAGATCAAGCGCCGCATGGCCGCCGAGCAGCACGGCCTCTACGTGCTCGACGAGTTCACCTACCCGATGGCCTGGGGCTGGATCGACGTCGACGACGTCGTGACCACCCTGCGTGACCGGCCCGGCCAGCAGCACGTCGTGATCACCGGCCGGCGCTGCCCCGAACCCGTGCTCGACCTCGCCGACCTCGTCACCGAGATGACGAAGGTCAAGCACCCTTTCGACGCCGGCCAGAAGGGTCAGCGAGGCATCGAATGGTGACGCGCCCCGAACCCTCGCGCGACCCCACTACCCCCATCACCCCCACGACGGTCACGCCGGCCACACGGCTGCCACGGCTGGTGGTCGCCGCGCCGGCATCCGGTCACGGCAAGACGACGGTTGCGACGGGGCTGATGGCGGCACTGCGGCGAGAAGGCCTCGCCGTCGGCGGGTTCAAGGTCGGACCCGACTTCATCGACCCCGGGTACCACTCGCTCGCGACCGGGCGACCCGGTCGCAACCTCGACCCTTTTCTCACCGACGAGTCGCTCATCGAGCCGCTGCTGCTGCACGGGGCGCGGGCCCACGGACCCACCGACATCGCCGTCATCGAGGGGGTCATGGGCCTGTTCGACGGACGCATCGGCCACGACGGGTTCGCGTCGACCGCCCACGTCGCCACTCTGACTCGGAGCCCGATCGTGCTCGTGCTCGACGTCAGCCACCTGTCGCGCACGGCCGCCGCGATCGTGCACGGGCTGGCCACCTTCGACCCGGACGTACGCCTGACTGGCGTCATCCTCAACAAGGCGGCCAGTGCCCGGCACACCCGGGAGGTTCGCGCAGCACTCGAGTCCACTGGCCTGCCGGTTCTCGGGGTGCTGCCCCGTGACGCCGGCATCGAGGCCCCCTCGCGCCACCTCGGCCTGGTGCCCGTCGAGGAACGGGTCGAAGCGACGGCAACCATCGACCGGATGGCGGAGCGCGTGGCCGAGCACCTCGACCTCCCCGCGATCGTGGCGATCGCCCACTCCGCGCCCGACCTCAGCCGGATGCCGTGGAGCCCGGCCGCCGCCCTCGCCTCAGCCCGCTTCTCACCGACCTCACCCCCCTCCGTGCCGGTTGTCGCAGTGGCGGGTGGCCGGTCGTTCACCTTCCGCTACGCCGAGACCGAGGAGCTGCTTCGAGCTGCCGGCCTCGAGCCGGTGCACTTCGACCCGACCAGCGACGTCGACCTGCCGCCCGGCACGGCGGGGCTCTACCTGGGAGGCGGCTTCCCCGAGGTGCACGCCACCGAGCTGACCGCGAACCGTCCGCTGCGGGAAGCGATTCGAGCAGCGGTTGAGCGCGGCATGCCGACCGTGGCCGAGTGTGCCGGCCTGCTCTACCTGTGCCGCAGCGTCGACGGCCACGAGATGGTCGGGGCCCTGCCGGCCACTGCCGCGATGGGGCCGAGGCTCACCTTGGGCTACCGCACGGCGGTCGCGACGGTCGACTCCCTGATCGGGCCGGCCGGTCAGCGGGTCACCGGCCACGAGTTCCATCGCACCACCATCACGGCCATTGCCGACAAGGTCGCGCCCGGCCTCGCGACGTACGAAAGTGGCCACTCGACTGGGAGTGCTGGCCACGACGTGTACGAAAGTGGCCACTCGACTGGGAGTGCTGGTCACGAGGTGTACGAAAGTGGCCACTCGACTGGGGGGGGGGGGCCGGCCACCCCCCCCCCCCCGACCTGGGGCCGATAGTGAACACCCCACCCCCCCCCCCCGCCCCCCCCCGCG
>JAKDLG010000177.1 GCA_030452985.1 Humibacillus sp. | reverse complement strand
GGTGGCGGCCAGATGCAGCCCTTCCTCGGCGTGCAGCTGTTCTACGTCAGCGCCAAGGCCAAGAACGCCCCGATCGCTCAGGAGTTCGTGACGAACTACATCACCAAGAAGGACGTGCAGCTCGCGCTGTTCAAGGCTCTCGGTCGTCCGCCGGCCCTCACGGCCGCCTACGACGAGGTCGCGGCGACCAACCCCGACGTCAAGGCGTTCTATGAGGCGGGCAAGGACAGCAAGCCGATGCCGAACATCCCGGCCATGAACTCGGTCTGGGGACCGCTGGGCCAGGCCTCGGCCGACGTCATCGCCGGCAAGGCCGGAGCCCAGGCGCGCTTCGAATCCGCCCAGAAGGAAATCGTGGCGAACATCAAGAAGGGCTGATCGCCCCTTCGGTTTGACCCACTCGGGCGGTCGGGGGCCCTTCGCCTCCGACCGCCCGTGTTGAATGCGCCACCGGGGTCGCAACCCTGCTCAGCAGGGGCGTCCCGACCTGCCCTCGCGCTCTCGCACCCTGCTCTGGATAGAGGTCTCGTATGTCCCAGGCCACCAAGACACCACCGGCACCGGTGAGCTCTCCCGCCGACCACGACAGCCCCAAGCCCCCGCTGTGGGCCGTGATCGTCAAGTGGGCGGCGCTCGCACTCGTTGTCATCGCGGCGTTCTACCTGGCGACGCGCCTGGCCGACGAGGGCTACACGCTCTACATCGTCATCCTCGCGTTCGTGGTGATGGCGGTGCTCGCCGTCTATTCGACGCGACGCAACATCCCGATGAAGTACCTGCTTCCCGGGCTCATCCTGCTGCTCGGCCTGCAGGTGTGGCCGATCATCATGACCGTGAGCACGGCGTTCACCAACGGTCAGACCATCACCAAGTCTGAGACGATCGCGGCCATCGAGCGCAACTCGGTACAGGAGGTGCAGGGCTCGCCCCGCTACAACCTGAGCATCGCGGTCAAAGAGGGTGACGACGTTGCGACCGGCAAGCTGTTCTTCCTGCTCACCGGCCCCGACGGCGCCCTCAAGGTCGGCGACGAGAAGGGACTCTCCGACCTCCCCGCCGACGGGGTGGTCAAGACCGATTCGGGAAAGATCACCAAGGCGCCCGGCTACACCATCCTCAACGCTCGACAGGTCAACGACCGCAAGGACCTCGCGACGTTCGCGGTGCCGACGGGCGACGGCACCGGCATCAAGGCGGTGGGTCTCAGCGCCGCCTTCGAGGGCCGGGCCACCATCACCTACGACGAGGCCAGTGACACCCTGAAGAACACCGTCACGGGCCAGGTGTACGTCGTCAAGGACGCGCGGTTCGTGCCGAAGGACGGCCAGGGTCAGGCCTTCCCGCAGAAGTGGAAGGAGAACGTCGGCTTCAAGAACTTCCAGACCATCCTGACCGACGCCAGCATTCGGGCCGGCTTCCTCAAGATCTTCTCGTGGAACCTGGCCTTCGCCGCCCTGTCCGTGATCACCACCTTCATCCTCGGCATGCTGCTCGCCCTGCTCTTCAACGACGAGCGGCTCAAGGGCAAGGGCTTCTACCGAGCCCTGCTCGTGCTGCCCTACGCGATCCCCACGTTCGTCACCTCACTGCTGTGGAAGTCGATGTTCAACCAGGACTATGGCCTCATCAACAGCCTGACCCACCTCGATGTCGACTGGCTCGGCAACGCCTGGGCGGCCAAGGCGGCCATTCTCATCACCAACCTCTGGCTCGGCTTCCCCTACATGTTCCTGATCACGACCGGCGCGCTGCAGTCGATCCCGTCCGACGTGCGCGAGGCGGCCAAGATCGACGGTGCCGGCCCAGCCCGCACGCTCCGGTCGATCATCATGCCGCTGCTGCTCGTGGCGGTCGGGCCTCTGCTCATCGCGTCCTTCGCCTTCAACTTCAACAACTTCAGCCTGATCTACCTGCTGACCGGTGGCGGCCCGTTCGACTCCAGCAACACGAGCATCGGCAACACCGACCTGCTCATCACGTACGCCTTCCGGCTCGCCTTCAGCGGCACCTCGCCCAACTACGGGCTGGCCGCTGCCGTCTCGATCCTCATCTTCTTCATCGTCGCGATCATGAGCTACGCCGGCTTCCGGCGCACCGCCGCTCTCGAGGAGGTCAACTGATGTCCACCGAATCCACCTCGGTCACCGACGCCCCGTCCGCGGTCTCGCCACCCCGGTCGACCAGCGCGAAGAACCCGGCACGCAGACGGTCCGGCGGCTCGGTCTGGTGGCGGCACGGCCTCGGGATCGTGGCGCTGATCTGGGCCTTGTTCCCGATCCTGTTCCTCATCTCGGCGGCCTTCAACCCGGCCGGCACCCTGAACTCGGCCGAGCTCATTCCCAAGAGCTTCTCGCTGACCAACTTCGACACCCTCTTCAACGACCCTGCCCGGCCCTTCACCACGTGGTTCAAGAACTCGATGCTCGTCGCCTTCATCGGGGCCTCGGGTCAGGTGTTCATCGGAGCCTGCGCGGCGTACGCCTTCTCACGGATGCGGTTCAAGGGCCGTCGCGCTGGGCTCCTCAGCCTGCTGCTGCTACAGATGTTTCCGGCCGTGCTGACCTTCGTCGCCCTCTACCTGATGTTCGCCAAGATCAGCGACATCGTGCCTGCCTTCGGTCTCAACACCGTGCTCGGGCTGGGCCTGGTCTACCTCGGCGGGGCGATGGGGGCCAACGTGTGGCTGCTCAAGGGCTACTTCGACACCGTGCCGCGTGAACTCGACGAGGCGGCCAAGGTCGACGGTGCCTCGCACGCGCGCATCTTCTTCACCATGATCCTGCGCCTGACCATGCCGATCCTCGTCACGACCTTCATGATCTCGTTCATCGGCCTGTTCAGCGAGTTTCTGCTCGCCTCGATCTTCCTGCAGGACGTCAACTCTCAGACCGTGGGGGTGGGGCTCTACAGCATGAGCATCGGCAACGAGGCGAACCGACTCTTCGGGCAGTTCGCGGCTGGGGCGCTGCTCTGCTCGATCCCGGTCGTGGCCATCTACCTCGCCGTGCAGAAGCAGATCGTCGGCGGCCTGACCACCGGTTCGGTGAAGTGAGCTCTGCCCCTTGGCTGAGTCAGCCGCACCACGACGGGTCGGGGCGCTACGTCTCGAACCAGCGACCCCGGCTCGGTGATGTCGTCGACGTGCTGGTGCGGGTGCCGCTCGAGAACGACGTGGATGCCGTTCACCTGCGCACCAGCCCCGACGGTGAGCAGCAGTTCGGCGCGGCCCGGCTCGTGCTCACGACGGCCGTTGACGCCTGGTGGGCCGCCTCGGTCACCTGCCACAACCCGGTCACCAACTACCGGTTCCTGCTCTCGGGTGGTCCCCGGCGGTACGCCTGGCTGAACGGCACCGGTACGCATGGCCGAGACGTTCCCGATGCCAGCGACTTCCGACTGCTCGCCCACGACGCGCCGCCACCCGGCTGGGCCCAGGGCGCCGTCGTGTACCAGATCTTCCCCGATCGGTTCGCGCGGTCAGCAGCCGCCGACGAGCGCAAGCAGCCCGACTGGGCGCAGCCGGCCGAGTGGGCGGACCCGGTTGACACGCACCCGAACGGCATCTCCACGCAGCTCTACGGCGGAGACCTCGACGGTGTCACCGAACATCTCGACCACCTCGAGACGCTCGGCGTCGACGTCGTCTACCTCACCCCGTTCTTTCCGGCCCGGTCGAACCACCGCTACGACGCGGCATCCTTCGAGGCGGTCGACCCCGTTCTCGGCGGTGACGACGCGTTGCGGCGACTGACCCGGGCCGCGCACCAGCGGGGCCTGAGGGTGCTCGGTGACTTCACGACGAACCACACCGGCGACGCTCACGAGTGGTTCCTGACCGCGGTTGGGCCAGGCGGCGAGAGCACGCCGGAACGTGACTTCTACCTCTGGGAGGACGGCGAGCACGTCGGCTGGCTCGGAGTGTCGTCGCTGCCGAAGCTCAACCACCGCAACGAGGCGCTGCGCACGAAGCTGTTCGACGAGCCGACCGGGGTGGTTCGCCGCTGGCTCGCTGAATCGGCCGACTCGGTAGACGCGCTAGACGCGCTAGACGCGCTAGACGCGGCTGGGGTGGCATACTCCAGCGGGCTCGATGGCTGGCGCGTCGACGTGGCCAACATGACCGGCCGGTGGCGCGAGACCGACCTCAACCGTGAGGTCGCCCGCCAGCTGCGTGACTCGATGGCGGCGTGGGCACCCGAGACCCTGCTCGTCGGCGAGCATGTCCACGACTACACCGTCGACCTGCCGGGCGACGGCTGGCACGGCGTGATGAACTACGCCGGTTTCTGCAAGCCGGTCTGGACCTGGCTGCGTGATGCCGAGAGCGACCCCAGCTTTCTCGGCGCCCCGGTGCCGCTGCCCCTGCTCGACGCGGCCGACGTCGTCGAGACGATGCGCGACTTCACCTCACGCATCGCGTGGCAGTCACTGGTGCACTCCTTCAACCTCGTCGGTTCGCACGACGTCACTCGCGTGCGCACGCTCGTCGGCGGCGACGGACGAGGTGTCGATGTCGCAGCCGGACTCATGTTCACGCTGCCGTCGATGCCGATGTTGACCTACGGCGACGAGATCGGCATGGAGGGACAGTTCGGCGAGGACGGCCGGCGGCCCATGCCATGGAACGAAGGCGCTTGGGATCAAAGAATATTCGAGGTGTACCGCGGTCTCATCGCTGCGCGCCGGTCGTCGTCGGCACTGCGAACCGGCGGTCTGCGATGGGTGCACGCCGACGGCGACGCGATCGTGTTCCTGCGCGAGGCCCTGGACGAGACCGCGCTCGTGCACGTGTCTCGGGCAGCGCACGGCGCGGTGTCGGTCGACGCGCGACACCTCTCAGGTGTCGAGACGGGCAGACCGGCATACGGACGGCCGCCCGACATCCACGACGGCGTGGTCAGACTGACGGCGACAGGTCCTGGGGTCAGAGTATGGACATGGATTCCGAGCGATGGTGGCGCCAGCCATCGGAAACGGTGACGGGTGTGACAGTGGGGAAGGCGCGCCTGCGTGACATCGGGGCCCACGCGGGAGTCTCGGAGGCGACCGTGTCCCGGGTGCTCAACGGCAAGCCCGGCGTGGCCGATGCAACCCGGCAGTCGGTGCTGACCGCCCTCGACGTTCTCGGTTACGACCGGCCGAGCCGCCTGCGACCCAAGAGCGCCGGCCTCGTGGGCCTCATCACGCCCGAGCTGACCAACCCCATCTTTCCGGCGTTCGCCCAGGTCATCGAGAGCTCGCTGGCCCAGAACGGTTACACGCCGGTGCTCTGCACCCAGGTGGCTGGGGGAGTGCACGAGGACGAGTACGTGCAGATGCTGCTCGACCGGGGCGTCTCGGGGATCATCTTCATCTCGGGACTGCACGCGAACACCAACACCGATGCTCAGCGCTACGTCGACCTGCGCGAGCGTGGGCTTCCCCTGGTGCTCGTGAACGGCTACATCGAGGGCGTCGACGCGCCCTTCATCTCCAACGACGATGTCGCCTCGATGGGTCTGGCCCTCGAGCATCTGGTCAGCCTCGGCCACCGTGAGATCGGGCTGGCGGTCGGGCCGGAACGCTACGTGCCGGTCATCCGCAAGATCACCGGTTTCCGCCACTCGATGCAGCAGCTCACCGGTCGGGTCGATGTCGACGACCTCATCGAGCGCTCGATGTTCTCGGTCGAGGGTGGCGCCTCGGCAGCCGGGCGGCTGCTCGACCGGGGAGTCACCGCCGTCGTGTGCGGCTCCGACCTGATGGCGCTGGGCGCCATCCGGGAGGCCCGCAAGCGTGGCCTCACCGTGCCTCGCGACTTCTCGGTGGTCGGCTACGACGACTCGACCCTCATCGCCTTCACCGACCCGCCCCTCACGACCGTGCGTCAGAGCGTCGAGGCGATGAGCGCCGCTGCCGTGCGTGCGCTGCTTGACGAGATCGCCGGGCAGCCCTCGCCCCGAGCGGAATACGTCTTTCGACCCGAGCTGATCGTCCGCGGCTCCACGGGCGCGCGCCGGCGCTGACGACGTCGGATGCCGCCCCGGGAGGCTGCGCCCAGCGGCATCCGGCCAGGTGGTTCAGACTGCGACGCGCTGGGCGGCGCCGACCTGCCCCAGGCGCGGTAGGTAGGCGGCCCCAGCCGCCTCATCGTCAGGCGTGGCCGGCAGCGCTTCCATCGCTGAACGAGCCTCAGCGCTGGACGACTCGTCCGCCTGGCCGGTCGGACGGGTCATCGGCGAGTTTCCTCACGAAGCGGCGGCTCGGGAGCAGCGGCCAGCGCGGCCAGGTAGCGAGCGGCCCAACGTTGCACGTCGTGGTCGGACACCCGACGCCGCAGCGAGCGCATGATGCGCTGCTTGTCCTTCGCCGGGGTGTTGATGGCCCGCAGGATCGCCTGCTTGAGCCCCTCGATGTCGTGGGGGTTGCACGCGAACGCCTGGTGAAGCTCGTGCCAGGCGCCGGTGAACTCGCTGAGTACGAGTGCCCCGCCGAGGTCGTGACGACAGGCCACGTACTCCTTGGCCACGAGGTTCATGCCGTCGCGCAGAGGCGTCACGAGCATGACGTCGGCGGCGAGGAACAGGGCCGCCATCTCCTCGCGTGGGTAGGAGTGGTGCAGATAGTGCACGGCCGGCGAACCGATCTGACCGAGCTCACCGTTGATCCGCCCCACGGTCTGCTCGACCTCGCTGCGCAGGTTGCGGTAGGCGGCGACGCGCTCACGGCTCGGCGTGGCCACCTGCACCAGGGTGACCTCCGGAGGGCCGATCTGACGCTCGACGAGCAGCTCCTCGTAGGCCTTGAGCCGGTGCCGGATGCCCTTCGTGTAGTCCAGACGGTCGACGCCGAGCATGAGCACCCGCGGGTCGCCGAGACTGGCCCGGATCTCGCGTGCCCGCGCGATCACCTCGGGTTGTTTCGCCAGGGCCTCGAGCCCCTTGAAATCGACCGAGATCGGGACGGCGGAGGCACGAGCCTGGCGCTGGGTGCCCTCGACCTGAACGAGGTCACCGCGGGTCTGGGCCTTGAGCAGCTGGCTGCAGGCCCGCACGAAGTTGCGGGCGTCGGCCTGGCGCTGGAAGCCGAGGAAGTCGGCCCCGAGCAGGCCCTCGAGCAGCTGGCCGCGCCAGGGCAGCTGGGCGAAGAGCTCGACGGGAGGGAAGGGGATGTGGTCGAACCAGCCGATGCGCACGTCGGGCCGCAGCCGGCGCAGCATGGCCGGCACGAGCTGCAGCTGGTAGTCGTGCACCCACACCGTGGCCTGCTCGGCAGCGATCTCGGCGACCGCCTCCGCGAACCGCTGGTTGACCGACTGGTAGCTGGTCCACCACTCGCGGTGGAAGGTCGCCGGCACGATGACGTCGTGGTAGATCGGCCAGAGCGTGTCGTTGGAGAAGCCCTCGTAGTAGTCGCGCACGTCGGCCGCCGACAACCCCACGGGGTGAAGGTGGATGTCTCCCTCGCCGAAGGGCTCGGGAGGCGCGCCGGGCTCGCCGGCCCAGCCGACCCAGGCGCCGTCCCGTCCCCGCATCACCGACTCCATGGCCGTGACAAGACCACCCGGGCTGCGCCGCCACTCGATCTGGCCGTCGAGCGTAGTGACCTGGTCGACGGGCAGGCGGTTCGCCGCGATGACGAGGTCGAAGGTCTGCCGTGCGGCCGGCACGTGATCAGCTCCTGGTGGGGTGCGAGGCGGGGAGTGGACCGGTTGGTGGGACTGTTCGTCTCACTGTAACGATCGTGTCTGGCGCGCGAACGCCTCTCGCTCTAGGTTGGAGCCAGCTCACACGCCAAGTAGGCCGGGAGGTCGCCGTGAAGATTTCTGACGTCGTGCGTTCAAAGGGTGACGCGGTCATCACCGTCAAGCCCGACGAGACCGTGAGCGGGCTGCTGGCCCTGCTCGAGCAGCATCGCATCGGAGCCGTGGTCGTCAGCGTCGACGGCTCGTCGGTCGACGGGATCGTGAGTGAGCGCGACATCGTGCGACACCTGCACGCCAAGGGCGCCGACATCCTCACGGCGCCGGTGTCGAGCATCATGACGGGTGAGGTGACCACCGGGTCGGCCAGCGACGAGATCGCCGACCTGGCCGGCACCATGACCGAGCTTCGGGTGCGCCACGTGCCGATCGTCGACGCCGACGGCAAGCTGGCGGCGATCGTGAGTATCGGCGACATCGTCAAGTTCCGCCTCAACGAGCTGCAGTCCGAGCGCGACCACCTGCGCGACTACATCTCGGGCTGAGCCTGCCGCGGTAGGGGCTCGGCGCTGCGCCTGGTCGTTCGGGCTGCGGTTCGGGGCGCCGTGTGTGCTGCGCCGGGCAGCCTGTGCCTCCAAAGACAGTCTTGGGCTCGAAGCGCAGTCCGGGGCTCGAGAGTGCGACCCGCCGACCCACCGTCCTCATTCCGGGGCATCCGCGACGCCTGCGCGCAGGGCCCGCTGGACGGCATCCTGACGGCACTTCGACGAGCCGCGTCTGAGTCGGTGCCCCGGTCGCTTACCGTAGGGGCATGGCAGCGCACGACCGGACCGAATGGGTGCCCAACCCGTCGTCCGGGGCGCCCTGGAGCGAACCGGAGCGTCAACCACCTCCGAACGGCGCAGCCCACGAGCGGCTCGGCCCCTACCGCCTGCTCGAGGAGATCGGGGAGGGCGGCATGGGGGTCGTGCACCTGGCCCTCGACAGCCGCGGGCGGGCGGTGGCCATCAAGGTGCTGCGGGCCCACGTCGCGCACGACTCCGACGCCCGCAGCCGCCTCGGGCGCGAGGTCGAGACGCTGTCTCGCATCTGCGACGAACGGGTCGCCAGCGTCATCGACGCCGACGTGATGGGCCCCCGGCCCTACATCGTGACCCGGTACGTGCATGGCCAGGCCCTCGACGAGGCCGTCGACGAGCACGGCGCCTTCGGGCCCGACGCGCTGCTCCGGCTGGCGCGCGGCACGGCCGAGGCGATTCGCGCCATCCACGCCTGCGGGGTGGTGCACCGCGACATCAAGCCCGGCAACGTGCTGCTCGAAGACGGTGAGCCGGTGCTGATCGACTTCGGCATCGCCCATCTGCAGGACGACGTGCGGCACACCGTCGGCGGGCTGGTCATGGGCACTCCCGGCTACCTCTCTCCCGAGCTCGTCGAGGGCGCGGCCATCACCGACGCCACCGACTGGTGGGGGTGGGCAGCGACCATCACCTACGCCGCGTCCGGGCGCCCCCCGTTCGGTCGGGGCCGGATGGATGCCGTGCTCAGCCGGGTTCGCGCCGGCGAGGTCGACCTCGAGGGGGTCGACCCGCGGTTGGCTCCACTGTTGCGGGCCTCGCTCTCACCCCGCCCTTCGCAGCGGCCGCACGCCGACGAGGTCATCGACGCTCTGGAGCGGTTCGCGGCCGGTGAGGCCGCCACTGTTCCCACGCCGAGCGGCGGCCCGTGGGACGGCGACGCCCCCGAGGAGGTCGTTCCCCCACCGGTCGGCTCGACCCAGGTGCTCCTCGCGCACGAGACCAACGTGCTGCCCCGTGCGGCCGGAGCCGGCGCGGAGCCGGGGCGGTGGGCACCGCCCGAGCGGACCGTCATGCCACCCCCGTCGACGGCCACCGAACCGCGCTGGTTCGGCGAAGGCTCGTGGGACGGGGAGGGCGCGGCCGTCACGGACACCGGGTACGACGCCGACCACGACGACCACGACGAGCAAGCCGGCGTGGTCGAGCGCGAGGGCGACCCCCGCATCGGGATGGCCATGCGAACCGGCCTGCTGGTGGCCGTGGCAGCGGGGTGGCTGGGGGCGTTCTCGGCGTGGCCCGGCGTCGCGGCCATCGTCCTGGCCGTGTGGTCGTCGATAGCCCGGGCCACCGACCGTTCGGTGACGGGCCTGGTGCTGCGCCGCTACGATCACGGCCGGCGCCGCAGCGACCTCCCCTGGGCCATCGGTCTCAGCCCGTGGCACCTCGTGCTCGGGGTGGTCGCGACGGTCGTGAGCCTGCTGCTTCCCCTCGCGGTGACGCTCGCGGGCATCTTCGCATCGGCGCTGCTGTTGGCCGGCACCCGCGGCGGGCAGCTCGATCCTGGCGACCCGATCACGCTGGTCATCGGCGGCGCGATCGGGTTGACGATGCTCTGGTGGGGCCCGGGCGGCGCGTCGCTGCGACGCGGGTCCCGTTCCATGGCAAGGCGGTTCGTGCTGGACGGGCTGGCCACGAAAGTGACGGCGGCGGTCGCCGTCGTGTTCGCGGCCGTCGTCGTCGTGGTCTCGGTGAGCCACGGCGCGCCGCTGCTCTGGGCGCCGTTCAATGGCAACCCCCTCG
>JAKDLG010000343.1 GCA_030452985.1 Humibacillus sp. | reverse complement strand
CGTTCCACCGCGACCGCGGCGCCGCCGCTGGTGGCGGCCATGACGACTCCGTAGAGGGCCATGCTGACCATGAGGTAGGCGCCGACGTTGGCGATGACGCCGGGGCCCATGCTCTGTTGGCCGGCGGGGATGCTGCCGTTGACGATCAGCAGCATGGCGACGGGGAACACGAGGGTGAACACGAGGGTGCGCCGGTTGCGGGCCAGTCGGCGCAGCTCGAGACGGATCAGGCCGCGGGTGAAGCCCGGTCGGCCGAGGGGGCGGGTTTCGAGGTCGATGGTGGCGGTCGATGTCGACATGTCAGTTCTCCTCTGGTGTCGTGGCACAGGTGAGGGCGACGAAGGCGTCTTCGAGGCCGTGGGCGGTGATCTCGACGTCGTGGGCGCTGGTCTGGGTGAGCAGGTGCCGGGCGAGTTGGTCGCTCTGGCGCGTCTGCACCATGACGGTGGCGCCACGGACGTCGACGCCGTCCACCCCGTCGATGCTGCTCAGCGAATGCACGTCGGCCTCTGCGACGCCCGGCCAGGTGCACCGCACGGTGCGACCGGTCGCGGACGCCTTGACCTCGGCGGGGGTGCCGTCGGCCACCACCTGACCCTCGCGGACCAGCACGACCCGGTCGGCCCAGGCGTCGGCCTCCTCGAGGTAGTGGGTGGCGAAGACGATGGTGCGGCCGGTGCCGGCGTCGGCGTGGATGTGCTCCCAGAACGCCCGCCGGCTGGCGACGTCCATCCCGGTCGTCGGCTCGTCGAGGATGACGAGCTCGGGGTCACTGACCAGGGCCATGGCGTAGCGCAGCCGTTGCTGCTCGCCGCCGGAGCACTTTTTGACCAGCCGCGCCCCAATCCCGGCGATGTCGGCGATGGTCATCACCTCCTCGACGGGCCGGGAGCGGGGGAACAGCTCGGCGACGTAAGCGACGGTCTCGCGCACGGTGAGATCGCCGAGCAGGCCACCACTTTGCATGACCGCGGCCACGAGGCCGCGGCGGATCGCCTCACGCGGGGGGAGGCCGAAGACAGACACGGCGCCGGAGGTGGGCTGCGCCAGGCCGAGCACCATGTCGATGGTCGTCGTCTTGCCGGCGCCGTTGGGCCCGAGGATCGCGACCACTTCGCCGCGGCGCACGGTGAGGTCGATGCCGCGCACCGCCTGCACGGAGCCAAAGGACTTGGTCAGGGCATCGAGCTGAATGGCCGCGGCTGGGCCGTCGTGGGTCGGCGCCGAGGCGCTCCGGGTCTGGGTTGTGGTCATGACTCCAGCCTCGGACGCCACCCCTGCTTCCGGCGACGGCGCCCATCACCGGATGCCGATGACAGGTGTCACCACCGGGTCGGTCGAACCTGCTCCGAACGGCGCGGGGCGATCACGAGCGCCCGCGAGGCCTTGACCGACCGCATCACCGTCGACCAACCCGAGGAGGTAAACCCACCACCCCGACGGCTATCACGATCACGACCTGAACAACGCTCCCCGAAGGATCACCCGCGTAAACCACCGACCGGGACTTGACCTAACTGGAGCGCGCCGGGGGGCCCCGGGACGCTCAGATCTCCCAGGGCTCCGCACGGTGAATGGCCATCCACGTGAACGCATGGTCAGTCACTGGGGCAACGTCCGACCATCGGCACGACCGAGCGGATCGCGGCAGCTGAGTGTGTCGGTAGGGTCGGGTCGTGACCGATCATCCGGAAATCGTCTGCATCTGTGGATCGGCGAGGTTCATGGCCGAGATGCGCAAGGCGAACCGTGAACTGACCTTCACCGGAGTCATTGTCGTAGCACCCAGCGAAGCGGACGAGGCGCCCACCCCCGAGCAGAAGGCCGTCCTGGACGCTCTTCACCTGAGCAAGATCGACTTAGAGATTGCGCGGATAGGTCATGGTCGGCGTTTGGGTCTGGTGTCCCAGCGG